>NZ_KQ970390.1:332597-336504 GCF_001579105.1 Weissella sp. DD23
CCGGCAAAAATGTCGTTTCGACAAAATCAATTGGGATGATACCTTGCTGTACGGCCTGGTTATGTACCAAATCCCGTTGAATTGAGAGATTAGTATCAATACCGTGAATGACCACCTCGTCCAACGTACGAGATAACTTTGTGAAGACTTCGTCACGACTATTGGCAGATACAATCACTTTACCAATCATTGAATCATAATAGGGCGCGATTTCTTCGCCAGTATAGATAGCCGAATCAAAACGCACACCAGGGCCACCAAACGGTAAATAACTAAATGAAATTTGTCCAGCGCTCGGTTGAAAGTTTTTGTGTGGGTTTTCAGCATTTAACCGGACTTCCACTGCGTGCTGTTTAACCTGGATATCCTGTTGGGCAACGGGCAATGGTTCACCTGCAGCCACAAGAATTTGCATCTTGACGAGGTCTAACCCTGTCACGGCTTCGGTGACTGGATGCTCAACCTGGATACGGGTATTCATTTCCATAAAATAAAAATGATTATCCCGGTCAGCAAGAAATTCAAAGGTGCCGGTATTAACGTAGTTTAAAGCGTTCGCGGCCTTTACTGCCAGTTGGCCTAGATTTTCGCGAATCTCACTTGTGATACCAACTGCAGGAGACATTTCAATCATTTTTTGGTGATTACGTTGAATAGAGCAATCACGTTCCGGAAAATAAACGGTCTGTCCCGTTGCATCGCGCATGATTTGAACTTCGATGTGGCGAACGTCTGTCATCACTTTTTCAACATACATCTCACCGGATCCAAAAGCACGTACTGCTTCAGCTTGGGCGCGATCGAATTGTTCAACTAAAGTTGTGGCGTCGGGAATGAAACGCATACCTTTACCACCACCACCAGCGGCTGCTTTAAGCATGACTGGATAACCAATTTCAGCACTAATTTCAGCAGCTTCTTGACTCGTTGCTAATGTACCGATGCTTCCCGGTATGACGGGAATGCCCGCCGCCCGCATGGTTTCTCGTGCCGCCGCTTTATCCCCCATCAAGTCGATGGTCTCAGCTCGAGGCCCGATAAAATCAATGCCAACGTCATGTAACATGTTCACAAACATGGCATTTTCAGATAAGAAGCCATAGCCTGGGTGGACGGCTTCAGCACCGGTCAATAAGGCCGCACTGACAATGTTTTGCCGGTTTAAGTACGAATCCTGCGGCTTAGGTCCGCCAACGCCAATTGCCTCATCGGCTAGTTGTACGTGCAAAGCTTCTTTGTCTGCAGTGCTATAAATTGCCACTGCTTTGATATTCAACTCATGCAAAGCCCGAATGATACGGACTGCAATTTCACCACGATTAGCAACTAATACTTTTTTGTACATTATTTTTAAACTCCATTAACGTAAAAGAGGCTGGAACAACGTTCCGGCCTCTCTTTCTCATGAATTAATTCGGTTGTACAGTAAACAAAACGTCGTCATAACCAACGACCGCTTCATTTTCAGCGTTAATAGCCACAATAGTCCCGGCTACCTCACTGTGTACCTCAGTCATTAACTTCATCGATTCGATAATTGCCACTGTTTCACCAATCGAAACTGGATCACCCACTTGCTTGAAGTTTGCAACACCAGGTTTCGAGGCTAAATACAATGTCCCAACCAATGGGGCCGTGATTGTTAGTGTTTCATCAACAGTAACTGGTGTATCAACCGTTGTTGCTTGATACACGGGTGTCGTTTGTGCTTCATTTTTGTTCAAGTATAAATGGGTGTCATCTGTATCGAGTTTGAATTCACGCAATGAACTATTCTCGAAATCACGCATTAACGCCTGAATATCAGCTAGACTAAAATCCATGATAATCCCCTAGCAATCTATATTTTTCTGTATTTACAACAGAAATACCAATAATCATTATAACATAGTGTGCAATGCCGTCAGACACCAAGTTGTAGTTTAAGTTCCATGACAGCATCGCGTAAGCTGGCGGCCTCTTCAAAGTCCAATCGCTTGGCAGCTGCGCGCATTTGGTCTTCCAAATTAGCGATCATTGCTTCTTGATCTGGACGAGCCATGTCCTTAAAGGCAACTTCAGTAAAGCTAGTTGACTCGTTGGTCTCCGTCGTATCATGACTAACGGCAATAAGGCCACGAATTTCTTTTTTGATGGTATGAGGTGTAATATCGTGCTCTTGATTGTACGACATTTGGATCGTACGGCGTCGGGCGGTTTCTTCCATCGCGGCTTGCATTGACCCGGTTATGTTATCGGCGTACATAATAACGTGACCGTTTTCATTACGGGCCGCACGACCAATCGTTTGAATTAGTGAGCGAGTATTACGTAAGAAGCCTTCCTTGTCGGCATCTAAAATCGCAACCAGAGACACTTCCGGTACGTCAATCCCTTCACGAAGCAAGTTAATACCTACTAAAACATCAAATTTACCGAGTCGTAAATCACGAATAATCTCAGTACGCTCAAGCGTTTTAATATCAGAGTGCAAGTACTTAACCTTAACCCCGACATCTTCAAGATAATCGGTTAAATCCTCAGCCATTTTTTTGGTAAGCGTCGTTACGAACACACGTTCATCTTTGGCAGTGCGCTCGTTAATTTCACCCAACAAGTCATCAATTTGTCCCATAACTGGCCGAACTTCAATTTCCGGATCAAGCAGTCCTGTTGGACGAATGATTTGTTGCGCAACATCATCATGACTAACCCGTGCTTCTTCATAATCACCAGGTGTCGCTGACATGTAGATAATTTGATTAACGTGTTCTTCAAATTCTTCTAAACGTAGTGGTCGATTATCCAAAGCCGATGGTAGTCGGAAACCAAAGTCAATCAAAGTTTCCTTACGGGCACGGTCACCCTTATACATACCACGTACTTGGGGCATGGTCACGTGAGACTCATCCACAACAATCAAGAAATCATCTGGGAAAAAGTCGAGTAACGTGAATGGCGGTTCCCCCGGTGCCCGCCCATCCATGTGGCGTGAATAATTTTCGATACCGCTGGTGAAGCCCATTTCGCGAATCATCTCAATATCATATTCAGTACGTTGCTTCAGGCGTTGCGCTTCTAACAACTTACCTTCCTCTTCAAAGACTTTTAGCTGGGCATCTAATTCCGCTTGGATTGTCTTTAGCGCCCGATCACGAATGGCATCATTGGTCATAAAGTGAGTAGCTGGGAAAATAGTGGCCAAATCTAGGTCAGCCGTTACTTCCCCAGTAAGGGAATCAACTTCACGAATTCGGTCAACCTCATCGCCAAAGAATTCAATGCGCAAAGCCTTCGCATCAGATGATGCCGGAAAGACTTCCAAAACATCACCACGAGCGCGGAAACGACCACGTTGGAAGTCAATATCATTACGTTGGAATTGAATATCAACTAGGCGACGCATGAGGTCGTTTCGTTCAATCACGTCACCCACACGGACGTTGATAACGTGGTCATTATACTGTTCAGGACTACCTAATCCAAAAATAGACGAGACTGATGCCACAACGATCGTGTCGTTTCGAGCGAGTAAGGAAGCCGTCGCAGAATTACGCAACTTATCGATTTCATCGTTGATTGAAGAGTCTTTTTCAATATACGTATCAGATGATGGTACGTATGCCTCGGGCTGATAGTAGTCATAGTAAGAGACGAAGTACTCAACCGCGTTGTTGGGGAAAAACTCTTTAAACTCGCCGTATAACTGCCCAGCTAGCGTCTTATTGTGTGATAAGACGAGGACGGGCTTATTAGCTTGGGCAATCACATTCGAAATAGTAAACGTTTTTCCGGTTCCGGTGGCACCTAACAAAATTTGCTCTTTTACCCCGTTTTTAAGACCAGTTACTAGCTTATCGATCGCTGTTGGCTGGTCACCGGTTGGCTCATATTTTGAGACGACCTCATATTCATGACTATCATCGCG
>NZ_KQ970390.1:336709-339528 GCF_001579105.1 Weissella sp. DD23
GATTTATCATATTGCCCCTCGCTTCCGTATTGTTAGTTTAGATCATGTGCTGGTCGATTGAATGTCCCTGTCTCGCGGGTTGATTTGAAATAATCATTCCAAGCATCGATTCCAGTTTGATTAATATTTTTAGTTGAACCAAATTCCGTTACGATAAAGATTTTACCGTCTTTTTCACTTAAAGCGACCCCAATTTGGTTCATGTATGGTGATAACATCAGCTTGCGGTGAGAAAAATTGGCAACCCCGTTATCAGTGTACCAGTTAGCAACTGTATTTTTGCCAAAATCAGTTGCGGATGTCCCAAATGTAGTTGTGTCCCCCATTTGAAGGTTTTCCCCAGATAGCGACCAAGTGTTACCACCATTGCGATCAAAGGCCGTCTGCATGCCCATGTGGTTATCAAGCGTTCCCATCTTGGCTTGCTGCTGTGCGCGGTAATGAGCGATTTTCCGTAATTTATTATTGACTACCACCTTTTTTTCGCCATTTTTTTGGCGCAATGCGTTGATTTCAGCCGTCATTTTCTTTAATGCCGTCTTTTTATCAAACGGTAAGCCAGTATTATTTGTCGACGTGCTACTTGCCTGATTGGGGTCAGTTAATTGTTTAACTGCTTTTGCACTAACATAGCCATCGTCGCCAACATCACTTTTAATATGGTAGTAGAGTGTTGTTGTCCACTGGCCCTTTTTGATGGGAGCCATAATCGATACTTGTGCATCAGCAGTTACCAACGTGGTTTTTAGCGTTTTCAGTGTTTTAAATGACAAATTATTCGATAATTGTCCGCCCACAAATGAAAGTAATTTTGTGTGGGTCTTTAATGACGCTTGTTGCGGTGTCAGAGCTGCTGTATTTTGAATGTACGGCAGTGCCCGATAATGCGTTAACTTTTTCAGTACATGCTTATTGTTTGTAGAAGCGATTTGTTGAAATGACCCATCAGATTTTTTGGCCAAAATACGGTATACATCCGCATTGTCTTTTGCCACAATTTGCTGTTGCGCAAAAATTTTGTGTCCCAACGAATCTTTCGTCGATCGAACAGTTTGATAATTATTATTGATTTCTTCTGCCGTTGCCGGTGCAGCAGAAATCACAGTGGGTTGACTTGCCAGGCCAACCGCAAGTTCAGCAACAACGACTGCGCTGAAGAATAAAGTGCGACTTACTCTCATAGATTCTCTCTCCATAGCACCAATGATTACGGTTAATTATCACTGGTTGGTAAAACAATCAAAAAGCCACTGAGAATGCAGTGGCTTTTTGTCTCTTACTATTATTATACCGGAAATTCTCTATTTTGAGTTGAAGATTCCGATGTAGATACGTTGGAGCTGTTCTGATCCAGGAAATTGTTCCGCCAATAGCTCTGGCAAAACCTCCTTGATGAAATAAGCCACACTTGGCATATCGCGGAAGGCGAAAATAGTGGCGAGACTTTCCTTGTAAATTTCCAGGAACACAGGCTCAGGGTTACCCTTCTGTAGTTCGCCGTATGCTTCGTACAACAAATCAACCTTGTCGGCGACGGAAAGAATACGTCCCTCCAAAGTATCGTCCTTACCTTCGTGAAGGCGACGTTTGTAAACCGCTTGTAGCTCCGTTGGGATTTCTGTTTTGACGAAGTTGTCTGATAATGAATCTTCAACATCCGCTAACATTTGACGTAAAGTTGCAGATGCGTATTTAACTGGTGTTCGAATATCACCAATGAAGCGCTCCGTAATATCGTGATTCAAGGCCTTCTCGTACAACATACGCCAATCAATTTCATTGCCAGCCTGTTCCTCGATGTCACCCAAAAATTGCGCAGCTTCAGTTACTTTCCATGAATGGGCTGCAACAGAATGTGGTTGGTACTTGAAGTAACCCGGTGCACGCGTAATCATTTCCAATTCATTTAATCCAGATAGGTATTGATGCATTCCCATATTCTTACTCCCCCAAAATTTCATTTTTTCTATACTACGGGTATTCTTAGTAAAATGCAAGTAAAAACCGACAATCCATTTTACGGGATTGTCGGTTAAACGTTTTAGTATGAACCAAGGATTGTAACAGTGTACTTACTATCATTGGCACCCTTGATAATGTAGGCTTGCATACCAGTTGAGGCCTCCATACGAATTTGTACAGGTACGCCATTTGGTAGATAACTTGGTGCTGTTTCAGCAATGTAGTTAGCAAAGCTTTCAATTTCTGTTGCTGAATAGAACTGCGTTGAGACAGTGACGTTCAACCCTTTCAAGTTTGAGCCATCATAGGAAGCTTGTCCAGTGATTGAAGACAAGTTTGGGAAGAACCCTTGGAGTTTATCCGTGAAGTTCTTAAAGCTTGTATTCAAAGCGCTACCAACGGACTTTTCTGATGTTGTCCCATCTTGCATTGGCAAAACAACGGTTTGACGATCCAAGTCAGTCCAATTGCCCAAGGTATCGCCCGAGTTAGCAACACTCCAGCTATAGAAATTACCACCTGATAATGAATCCTCAGGTGCTTGGGCGTACATTGCCACATAAATTGGCACATCATTGCCAACTCCGCTCATGGCGCGGTATCGCTTGACAACTTCTGCAGCCATTTCTTTACCGTGCGCAATGCGTTCTGCCTTTGAAATGTCTTGCGTAAAGTTCGCGCCCCACTGTTCCTTTTGGTAGACATCTTGCGTATTCATTGCCATACCAATAACGATGCCAGCGAGTTTCAAGTCGTTACCATCTTGCGTCATAAAGTCTTGCTCTTCAAGTGTCTGTAGGTAGAAAGGTGCTCGTGAATCGTCAGTTTTACCGTTATCCTCTGGATTTAATCCATCT
>NZ_KQ970390.1:339548-340687 GCF_001579105.1 Weissella sp. DD23
TGTCCCTCTTGGAACACGTACTTAGATGTATTGAAGTGTTCCTTTGAAAAGTCCAAGAGACCACTTTCAAAACTGACCATATTGAAGTTGTTTGATTCTTGGCCAGCCGTAATTCCACGGGCTTTACTTGTTAAATACTTACCGTCTTTGATGACAGTTTTGTATGATGAATCATCCGTTTTACCAGTGACTTGAATGCCTTTTTTTGAAGAAGAATTCGCAGACTTCGTTGTGCTAGATTTTGTCGCGACGTTTGATGAGTTCTTTGAAAAGAAATTCCCAAAGAACACGAGCGCGGCTGCTAGCACAACAACACCGAGAATACCGGCAATCCATTTTAATGCACGCATGTGTTACTCCTTTAGTTGGCGAAATAGTGCTTATCGTCAACAAATATTCATTTTTAGTTGTTGTTATCCATACTATCACGCAATTGCGCTTCTGACCAAATCTCTATGCCCAATTCTTGTGCTTTGGTTAACTTTGACCCAGCGTCAGCACCGGCAATTAACAAATCTGTTTTTTTAGATACGGAACCACTGACAGTCGCCCCTTGGGATTCAAGCCAGGCGGTTGCTTCTGAACGGCTAAATAGCGCTAGTTTACCAGTTAAAACAACTTTCTTATCAGAAAAGACAGTATCCGTTGCGATTTCAACAGCTTGCGTGTAACGCGTATTAACACCGAGTTGCTCAAAATCAGCGACTAATTCTTGCGCATGCTCAGTATCGAAATACTGCGCAATGCTGTGGCCGATGATCAAGCCCATGCCCGGTAATTCTGCGATATCGTCTGCACTAGCATGAGCGATGGCATCTAATGTCACGAATTTTGCAGCAATGGTCTTAGCAGCTTTTGCCCCGACGTTACGAATACCTAACCCGAATAACAGGCGTTCGACTGAATTTTGCTTGGAATTTTCGATAGCACGCAATAGATTGTTAGCGGACGTTTCACCAAACTTGTCCAAGGTTAGCAATTGTTCAAATGTCAGGCGATACAAATCAGAAACCTGACTAATCATATTACGTGAGAGTAACTGTCCAACGATCTTTGGTCCAAGGCCGTCAATATTCATTGCATCGCGAGAAGCAAAGTGCGTCAATGACTCTTGAACTTGTGCAGGGCAGAACGGATTA
>NZ_KQ970390.1:341636-344075 GCF_001579105.1 Weissella sp. DD23
GGACGTTGACTCAAAATTACTTGCCCAATTTCCGGAATAATGTCCCCCGCTTTGTGCAAAGTCACAGTATCACCAATTCGAATATCTTTACTGTTCAAATAATCTGGGTTGTGTAACGAAGCACGCGCCACGGTTGTCCCCGCTAACTGGACGGGATCCATCACCGCTGTTGGCGTAACCGCCCCTGTTCGGCCAACGGTCCATTCAATGTCACGTACAACTGTGTGAGCCTCTTCAGGCGGGAACTTATACGCAATTGCCCAACGTGGCACTTTAACAGTGTTGCCCAACTCCTCATGATAAGCTAGCGAATTGACTTTGATGACAATGCCATCAATACCATAAGCTAACTCATCGCGGGTGGCCGTTTCATCATTAATGTAGGCCGCGATGTCCGCTTCAGAAGCAACAACTGCGTTTGTTGGGTTAGCTGGTAGCCCAAGCTCAGCTAAACGTTGTAATAAGTCAGCCTGCGTCGTGACACCAAGCGTGTTTTCGGCGTCAACTGCTGCATATAAAAAGGCATCCAGTTGGCGTTGCTTCGTCACCTTGACATCTAATTGACGTAGTGAGCCCGCCGCTGCGTTACGTGGATTGGCAAACGTTGACAGGCCGTCTCGTTCGCGTTGTTCATTTAACGTCACAAAAGCTGCTTTCGGCATGTACACTTCGCCACGAACTTCGACTGAGATGGGTTCGTTTAGTTGTTTAGGAATCCGTTTGATTTGGCGGACATTTGCTGTAACATCTTCCCCGATGTTACCATCGCCTCGCGTTGATGCTTGAATCAGTTCACCATTTTCATAAACTAGACTGATCGCAAGGCCATCAATTTTCAACTCAGCATTGTAGCTAAGTGGCGTGTTAAATGATTTTTGCGTTGTGGCCAGCCAGTCGTACAATTCATCCAATGAAAAGACATCACCTAGTGACAGCATTGGGATGTCGTGAACTACCTTTGGCAAGTCAGATTTAGTGGCCTTACCGCCAACTTGTTGCGTGATTGAATCTGGTGTGACTAACTCGGGATAGGCTGCTTCTAGTGCTTCCAATCGATTGTATTCACGGTCATAGACGGCATCTTCAACAGATGGCGCATCATTTTCGTAATATTCTTGCGCCCATTGCTTCAAATCTTGCTGTAGCGCGTCAATTTCTGCTTTCGCTTCAATGACAGTCATCGTTGCGATATCTTGAAAGTTATCCATTGTTCTATAACCTCCTGCAAGTGCTACTCCACCTTTTGAATTGGGGCGAAGGCAGCAAGCAAACGTTTAATCCCTTGATCAGGGAAAGCGATATCTAATTCTTGGTCCTCACCAGTACCTGAAACTTTAACAACGTGGCCGACACCCCACTTTTTATGACTAACCGCATCACCAATCGTCCAGGCCTTTTTATCAGCGCCAGTACCAGGTGTTGCTGACGTGACTGTCGAAGTAGTTCGGAATGGCGTGCCACTTTGTGCAGCTTGGCGTTGTCGACCAGCAAACGTGGTTGCCGTCGCTTGTTGCGTTCGGCGTGCAAATGGTAATGCACCATCACGATTTGCAGTAGCGGACAATTGTTGACCGGCTGGCTGCATAATCAGCTCAGGGCTAATTTCATCGATGAATCGTGATGGGATGTTACTTGTCGTCCGACCATACAGCAATCGAGAGTACGCGTTAGTGATAAAGAGCTTCTCTTTGGCACGCGTAATGCCAACATATGCCAATCGACGTTCTTCCTCTAGTTGGGCATCGTCAGCAGCTGCGCGGGATAGTGGGAAAAGGTTTTCCTCCATCCCAACCAAGAAGACCACAGGGAATTCCAATCCTTTAGCAGCGTGTAACGTCATCAAAGTGACTTGGTTATCTGTGTCCTCGTCCACGCTATCAAGGTCAGATACAAGGGCCAATTCGCCTAAGAAGTCCACATACTTAGAGATGCTTTCTTCCGTTGGTTCGTACTTCTTATCAAATTCTTCAGTTACTGATAGGAATTCTGCCAAGTTTTCCAATCGACCTTGGTTTTCGGGTGTTGGTGAGGCCTTGAATTGTTCTTCATAGCCCGTACGATCCAAAATTTGACGTGTCAAATCCGTAATACTTAGGTCGAATGTTGTCTGTTGGCGGAGCGTGCTAATTAATTCAGCGAATTGCGTCAGTTGATTAGCGGCACGAGTTGTTAATCCTGGAATCATCACCGCATTCGTGGCGGCATCTAATAATGGCCAATCATTCTGTAAGGCAAAGGCACGTAACTTTTCGATTGAGGTGTTACCAATACCGCGTTTAGGCTCATTAACCACGCGCAAAAAGCTTTCATTATCAGCGGGATTGGTCACTAAAGCCAAATAGGCAAGAACATCACGGATTTCCTTACGCTCATAGAACTTTGAACCACCTACCATCGTATAAGGCATGTTGGCCTTCACCAAAGCTTCTTCAATACCAC
>NZ_KQ970390.1:344860-345962 GCF_001579105.1 Weissella sp. DD23
AGTCTTTAGCAGCTAATTGCTTGAAAACAATATCATCGCCAACACCAGCCGCTTCGGCGTTAGCCTTTGCGATTTCGATCATGTTCTCGTCAATATCATAACCAGTGATGTCTAATTCGACCTCGAAGTCAATCAACTGACGTGCTTGGGCTTTCAAAGTTTCACCGATTTTTTTATCAAACCAGTCCCATGATGTGATATCAAATTCACGGTTCAGTCCAGGCGCGATGTTACGCCCAATCAAAGCCGCTTCGATTGCAATCGTTCCTGACCCAGTTGTTGGATCAACGAATGGGTTATCAGTGAACCAGTGTGCTAAATTCACCAAGGCAGCTGCCATAGTTTCCTTAAGTGGTGCACCACCCTTTTCAGTACGGTAACCTCGCTTAAACAAAGAATCCCCTGTCGTATCCAAAGTGATCATGACGTGATCCTTATCAACTGCCGTTTCTAACACAAATCGGTTACCAGTTTCAGGTAAGTACCCGCGGGCGTGATAGGCGTCAGTCAAACGGTTAACAATGGCTTTCTTTGTAATCGCTTGGACCGTTGGCACTGAGTGCAAGATTGAGTTCTTAGAACGTCCATTTACTGGGAATTCTGCATCATACGGCAACAAATCTTCCCAAGGGAAAGCCTTTGTTTTTTCAAATAGTTGATCAAATGTCTTGGCATCGAATTCTGTTACGACGATCTTGATACGATCAGCGACACGTAACCAAAGGTTGGTACGATAGATGTCTTCCATTGTTCCTTGGAAGAAAACACGTCCATTTTCGGTTTGGGTCGCGTAGCCCATGTCCTTTAATTCACGTGCAACAAGCGCTTCAAGTCCAGCGCCCATCGTGGCCATCAATTTAAAATTTTGCATATTTTTCACCTGCATTTTCTTGTATGTATCCCCCAAAATGAGGGTTTTAGTGCAAAAAGAAAGCCGACGCCACGAGGACGTCGGCTGCCTGATGTGTCAGCTATAAGCCATGTTTTGTACCGATTACAGATTGGCGGTCTATAACCGGTGGCAATCATCTATCTCAGACATTTCTGTCTCCCCGACCATCACTTCAATTCGCTAGGTCAAGCGCCCCTACCAAAGTTTGGG
>NZ_KQ970390.1:346225-349502 GCF_001579105.1 Weissella sp. DD23
GGTTTACCGCGTTCCACCCGTCGCATTTCTTTGACGGTTCGTCACTGTGGCACTTTCACAACTACTAAACCATAGTTACCCGTAGGTTTTTCGTTGGCCGTCAACCGATTGCATCGGCTGCCTAGCCTTATTTTTTCAGCTAGCACGAACACTACTGACATCACAGTCAGTGCGAGCATGGACTTTCCTCATGCGACATAAGCCACACGCAATTACCCACTAACACATCGCATTTACTTATTATACACCTATTCGGCCGATTGTGTAGCCTTTTCTTCAACAGAAGTTGAAAGAGGTGCAGCTGGTTCCGTTGGTGTACCAAAGACGCGACGTTCCAAATTAGACAAACGCTTCAAGATATCCATGTTCGTGTTTGCCGTTGGCGCAGCTGGTGTAGCCTTAGGTGCCATAGCTGAAGCGCTAACTTGTTTCGTTAGTTCTGCAACTTGTGCCTTTAACTTGTCGTTTTGCGTCGACAACTCATTAATGTTGTTTTGGAACGCTTGGTAATCCGTCATAATTTCGTCCAAAAAGGCATCAACATCTGTCATGTCGTATCCGGCACCGATACGTGTCTTCTTAAATTCCTTATTCAGGATTTCTTCGCGGTTGTGTAGAACATTTTCCATCACTTGGACTCCTCCGTTTAGTTCATAAATCTAGTTTACCAGTTTTTAGGCGTCATGACAAAACCAGTTTATGAAGATTTCTTAACAACTTATCAGTTATCCCATTGCAAGTCTTGATATTCAGTTGCATAGTCTTGTAACCGGTCTAAATCAATGCGGGTAACCGGATAATCAAAGTTTTCAGCATATTCGCGCATGGCGGTGTCATCGTAACGGGCTTTTGATTCAGTTGCTTCTTCGTCGAAGAAAATAATACCTTTATCAGTGTGGGTCAACATGAACCGCTGATAAGCCTGCATTTGTGCCCGTCCACCGAAATCGCCTTGGTGAACAGTGCTGCTAAAATTGACACGACTTTTTAGCTGGTTCAACTTTTCTTGGTTGTTTTCATTCCACTGCGCGCCAAATTTGGCAAATGGGGTCATTAATGCAATTTGAAACTCGGGATAATCCGTCGCTTGTAGGTCAAGTGCGACTTCAATAGCCCATTGTTCAATGCCCATTTGACCGCCTGTAATCAGCCAGTCCGCTCCGTCTTCAATACTTGTCCGTAATAATCGCTCAATGGCAAATTTAATCACAGCTAGCTTAGGGTCTTTGGCCCCATTTACCCCTAGCTCATAACTGCGGAAGCCAGTCATCCAAATGCGATCCATGGTGTACCTCCATATATTTAGGTTTCGTTTTAGTCCTATTGTTAGTATCTTGTTTGTTTTGGTATAATACTAAGGATACCTTAAGACGCAGGAGTACGAAATGGCTTTTAATTATCCAAATGGACGCCGCTTTGATGCAAGTGCGTTTGCGAAGCCGGTGGCAAAATCAAGTTCGCAAAGTAATCGTGGTATGTCGCTTGAAGGTGATTTAAATGATGCTAATCAGTTTTATTTAGTTTCCGGTCAGGCGGTTATTCATAAGAAACCGACGCCGATTCAAATCGTAAACGTGAGCTACCCCGCTCGTTCGGCTGCCAAGATTACTGAAGCTTACTTTCGCCAGGCTTCAACAACTGATTATAATGGTGTTTATCACGGCCGTTATATTGATTTCGATGCAAAAGAAACAACTAACAAACGCTCTTTTCCATTGAAAAACGTCCATGAACATCAGATTAAGCATTTAAAGCAGGTGGTCGCTTCAGAAGGCCTGGCCTTTATGATTATTCGATTTACAACATTGCGTGAGACGTACGTAATTTGGGCCCAGCTGTTATTTGACTACTGGGACGCGCAAGAGACGGCGCGTAAATCAATACCATATGATGTCATTGTCGCGCAAGGTGCGCAGGTGCCGTTGGGAATCAACCCCACGACCCCTTACCTTGTCGCTGTCGATGAACCGCTTAATCAACGTAACTAAGTAAGGAGAACTTTCGTTATGACAGAAGAGATGTCCCGTGTGCAGCGTAATGCTCAGACATCCCGCAAACAGCCTAAGAAAAATAGTTCAAAGGCCAAGCGATATGCAAAATATACTATCTTAACGCTCGCAACATTGGGCGTCGTTGGTGCATTAGGTGGCGCAGGCGTATTCGCTTACTACGCTTCATCTGCTCCAAAAATCACCAACTCTGCCTTAGTCGGCACATCTCAGACGCAACTACTTGATGCAGACGGTAACGTTTTCTACACAACAGGTAGCAAGCGCGAGATGGCTAAGCAATCAGAGATTCCCAAAGAGATGCGCATGGCGGTGGTTTCAATTGAAGACCGACGCTTCTATAAGCACCACGGGGTGGATCCCCGCCGTATTTTAGGGGCAGCATTTGCCAACTTTACTGGGTCATCACTTGGTCTCCAAGGTGGTTCAACATTAACGCAACAATTGATTAAATTGACCGCTTTCTCAACGGCTGCAAGTGATCAAACGATTAAACGTAAGGCCCAAGAAGCTTGGTTGGCGCTGAAGCTAGAAAAAGAATATTCAAAAAATCAAATTTTAACGCTTTATATGAACAAGGTTTACATGGGTAACGGTGTTTACGGTATGAAAACTGCCGCTGAATACTATTTCGGTAAGGATTTAAAGAACTTATCAACGCCACAAATGGCCTTGTTGGCTGGATTACCACAATCTCCTTCTGGTTATGACCCTTACGTCAATCCAAAGGGTGCCAAGGCACGTCGTGATGAAGTCTTGGAAGCAATGGCGCAAAACAACGTGATTACGCAAGCTCAAGCCAAGAAGTATATGGCATTACCTGTGACTGATGGTTTGATGACGACCCACCCTTCTAGTTCAACTCAAGATGAAGAAGCAAAGGTTGATGATGCGTACATCATGTCAACGTTGGCCGAAATTAAGAAACTTGGCTACGACGTGAACAAAGATGGTCTAACCGTTCAAACGAATTTGAACCAAAAAGTACAAGATCGTGCGTACGCCATTGGTAACACAGCTGACTATGTCAACTGGAAAGATGATGATATGCAAGTCGGTATGACGGTAACTGATCCAAACAACGGTAAAGTTATCGCGCAACTCGGTGGTCGTAACTTAAAGACCTTACAAGGTATAAACCACGCAACAAATACAGTGCGGTCATCTGGATCAAACGCTAAGCCAATTGTTGACTATGGTCCCGCGGTTGAAAACCTAGGTTGGTCAACTAATCACTTAGTTTTGGACACACCGTACACCTACCCTGG
>NZ_KQ970390.1:349808-353416 GCF_001579105.1 Weissella sp. DD23
CACACCGTACACCTACCCTGGCACAAATATTCAGCCGAATGACTGGGATCACAAGTTCATGGGATCGATGACCATGCGTTATGCATTGGCGCAATCACGTAACCTACCGGCTATCCGCACGTTGCAAGAGGTTGGTTATACTAAGTCGAGTGAATTCTTGAAGAAATTGGGTATTGATTATCCGGCTGATAAGTTGGTTGGTTCAAGTGCCATTGGAATCGACGTATCTTCAGAACAATTGGCTGCCGCTTATGCAGCGTTTGCCAACGGTGGTACTTATTATAAGCCACAATACATTTCGAAGATTACTGAACAAAGTGGCGTTGTGAAAGACTACAAGGCTGACGGCTCAACAGCGATGAAGTCATCAACGGCCTTCATGTTAACAAATATGATGAAGTCAGTTATTACCGACTCATATGCCAAGATGATCAATACGAATGCCTATAGTCAAGCTGGTAAGACTGGTGTTGTTGGTTATGCAGATGGTGCTGATGTTCCCGATGGTGCAGCCCACGATACCTGGTTCACCGGCTTTACCAAGTCAGCTTCGATTTCAGTTTGGACTGGATATGATCAACCAGACGAGCCTGGCCACTACTTGGCTGAGGGTGAAGAACAATACGTTGCCCTTCACGCTTACAAAGCCTTGATGGATTATGTTATGTCGGGTGGCGATGATGGTTCTGATTGGACGATGCCGGATACCGTCCGTCAAGTAACGGTCAATGGTATCAAGGAATACCAAGTAGTCGGTGCTGATGTGGCCAACGAAAAGACAATTGGTGGTACAGGCGCTGTTTCAACAACGCGCACGCCAACTGTCCAACGTGAACAACAAACTGTTCAACAATCGGTTGCACCAGTTGAAAGCTCTACAGAGCAACCAGCAAGCGAAACCCCTACTTCTTCGAGTGAATCAAGTGCCGAAGAACGAAGCACCTCATCTTCACAAGTTGAATCAAGTGCTTCTCACAGCGAATCACAACCCGCAAGTAGCAGTTCGAATGCACCAAGTTCAAGTGCGTCATCAACGCAGCCTGCTTCAAGCAGTAGCGCACCTGCGACGCGAGAAAGTTCAAGATAATGAAAAAGCCCTTTGGAATATTTCCAAAGGGCTTTTCTGTTACTTAAATTGCGACCAATCAGTGTTAAGAATATCAACATCGGTTGGAATGTTGACGCGTTCTTCTTGATTAAGTTGCTTAAATTGTGAGCGTTTTTGTCGTTCTTGGCGAACCTCTTTAATTGAATGGTAGTTCTTTTTTTGCCAAGCGACCAAAATGGTTTCGATATAACGTAAGTTTAAGGCTGCATTCAAAACAGCTTCCTGCACGGCTGCTTTGATGAATTCGGGCTGGAAATGATCAACATCAAACCAGTTTTTAACCGTTTCCATTTCCATTTGACTTAATGGCCGGCCAAATTCTTGTTCAATCAGGTTGTAAATCGTTGCTCGACTCAAATCATCCTTGGTTTGGGCTGGTTCACCTTGGGCTTCAACCCGTTGTGCAGCCGCTTGCTTTGTCCCACCTGTAATACGCATTAATTGTGTATACAAAGGTTCAAAATCAAGTTGGGTTGTCACTCGCCCACTACCGTCGCGAACGCTCACGAATTTAACCAAGCCTTTTGCACGTAATGATTCCAGGTGCCCAAATACAAGTTGCGGTTCCCAGCCAAGCGCTTCGCCAATTTTTGTTGTACTGGGTTCTAATTCGCCATGATCGATACCGGCTTTGGTTTGTACGAAAACTAAAAATTCATCGTTACTCATCCCAAGGTCGCGATAATGCTGTAATAGATAGTTACTAATTGTTGTCTGGCCAGCTTTTAGGTAGGCCGTCCAATTTAGTTCTGTTGTCATTAACGGTCTCCCTTCGCGTTTTATGCAGTAATATCTGTGATTAAAAAACCGATACAGTTATTGTACCGGTTTTTTAGGTTTATTTTTAGCTTATGGCCACAAACGGTTCATCGTGCGTGGGAATGGAATTGCCTCACGAATGTGCTCTTCACCAGTAATCCAAGTGACAGCACGTTCTAGACCAAGACCGAAGCCTGAGTGTGGCACAGAACCATACTTACGCAAGTCCAAGTACCATGAGTATTCCTTCAAATCCAAACCTTGTTCCTTGATACGTTGCTCAAGGTAATCGTAATCTGTATCACGCTCAGATCCACCAATGATTTCTCCGTATCCTTCAGGTGCCAAAAGGTCAGCTGAGATAACGACGTCGTCACGATCAGGGTGGCGCTTCATGTAGAAGGCCTTAATTTCCTTAGGGAAGTTTGTGATAAAGACTGGCTTTGCAAAGTGGTTAGCCAAGAATGTTTCTTCAGGTGAACCAAAGTCAACACCCCACTCAACGTCAAAGTCGTTTTCTTGCAAAAGCTTGATAGCGTCATCGTATGAAACACGTGGATAAGGAAGTTGTGTGTATGATTGCAACAACTCCTTGTCACGACCCAACAAGTCCAATTCGTATTGGTTACGATCCAAAACAGCTTGAATCAAGTAGGCAATGTAGCGTTCTTGCACTTCCAATGAGTCATCTTGTGTCATCCAGGCCATTTCAGGCTCAATCATCCAGAACTCAGTTAAGTGACGACGCGTCTTTGACTTCTCGGCACGGAACGTTGGTCCAAATGTGAAGACACGTCCAAAGGCCATTGCGCCTGCTTCGGCATACAATTGACCAGTTTGTGACATGTAGGCATCCGTATCGAAGTATTCCGTGTGGAACAATTCGGTCGTACCTTCAGGAGCTGAACCTGTCAAAATTGGTGAATCAATCTTGACGAAGCCTTCCTTGTTGAAGAATTCATAAGTTGCAGCAATGATTGTATTACGAATACGCAAAACTGCAAATGGTTGGATGTGACGTAGGTACAAGTGACGGTGATCCATCAAGAAATCAGTACCGTGCTCCTTTGGCGTGATTGGATAACCATCAGATTCACCAACTACCGTCAAATCCTTAACTTGCATTTCGTATCCGAATGGTGAACGTTCGTCTTCACGAATCGTTCCAATCAAGTACATGCTTGTTTCTTGTGTCAAAGCCTTAGCCTTGGCGAAGATTTCTTCACCAACTGCTTCCTTTGAAACAACACCTTGGAAGAAGGCCGTACCATCACGTAATTGCAAGAATTGCATCTTACCTGAACCACGCTTGTTACGTAACCAAGCGCCTAGACGAACTTCTTGGTCGACATAGTTTTTCGCGTCTTCAATGCGAATTGTATCCATCTCTATGAACTCCCTTAATTAATATCAACTTATAAGTGTTGGATGGTTCGAACTGCTTTTCCATCCGAGAATTGGAAGGTAATTAAATTAAGATTACCTTGCCTATCAGTAAAGGTTACTTCCCAAACTGGGACCTGCTCATAAATGGCTAGGCCCAAACTGGTAATTCGCTTTGGCTGATATTTTGATTTAACGAGATTACGCACCTCAGCAGCAGATAAGCCATTCTTCATTTGAACGGTTGTTATCTTTTTCGACTTATCCTTAACAATGACGCCAATTTCTTGATGCTGTTTATTCTCACCAATCACACTGTAGTACGTATGTTGTCGAGAAACTCGGAAAAATTGAGTTG
>NZ_KQ970390.1:353657-354535 GCF_001579105.1 Weissella sp. DD23
AGTATTCACGGGACGTAGCGCAATTGACGCAATAGTTGCACCACCTGCGATAAGCACCAGAACAACGATTAAGCCAATCAGCCAACGCCGACCGTGGCCACGACGCCGAGAACGGGACATTGTACGCATCTCCATCTTACGTGGCTCCTTTAGCTGTTTTGTCAATGCAAAACAAAATCATCTATTACTTTACCAATATTAGCGGTGTTGGTCAAAGAATTTCTTCAATTCAGGGACAACATCTCGGTCTTGCGAAACGTGCTGTGGCATTTGATCTGGCATCATATTTCGCAGAGTCTTCCCGTACGACTTTGTTAGGATGCGTGGGTCATAGATAACAACCGCACCAAAGTCATCCGGCTTGCGAATTAAGCGCCCTACTCCCTGACGCAGCCGTAAGACAGCTTTGGGTAAGGTACTTTGGTAGAACGGCTGTTTACCATGTGCCATCAAAACGGCTTCTTCAGCACGTTGGAGGACGGTATTAGGTTGATCGAATGGTAAGCGGGCAATCACGACTAAACGTAATTGGTCACCCGGCAAATCGATGCCTTCCCAAAAACTATTCGCGCCAAGCACAACCAAATGTGATTCATTGGCCATGCGCTTCATAATTTTACTACGCGTACCTGTCATCCCCTGTGCCAACAAAGTCATATTGCCCTGCTGCCACGTTTGATTTGACTGCATGTGATTATAGACCTGTTGAATCGTCTCTAATGAGTTAAACAATACCAGCGTGTTTTCTTGCACCGTCGTGGTTAACTGAACCAACTGCTTGGCTAAGTAGCTAACGTAGCCACCATCGGTTGGCGATGGCGCATTTTCAACCATCACCAATTCAGCTTGGTGCGCAAAATCGAAGACTTCAGGATAAC
>NZ_KQ970390.1:354984-356025 GCF_001579105.1 Weissella sp. DD23
CCGTCTCACGATCGATATTTAACCGATCATATAGGTACCCCGACTTTGTTGAAGTAAACAAAGTTGCACCAATCACGGTTGGTGGCATGAAATGCGGATAAACTTTGTCTTTAAAGAAATCAAGCGTGTGTAACAACCCACCACTCAACTTCAGATTACTGTTATCGTGATTTTGATTTTCAGTTAACCAGAACACACTTGCATCTGGGAAATCAACCAAATCCTGTTGGAAAGTGGTCAGACGTTGTTCGTATTTCGCAATACTTTCAAGCAACCGACGGAAATCAGCCAGATGTTGGCGTTCGCTAAGTGAGAAGGCGTTCTTCGTGTTACTAAATTGGGCTAACAAATAATCCAATGAGTCTGCTAAATCACGTACGGCCTGTCGCATGCTTTGCAAACGATGTGTTTGGTCGACCCAAAATTGGGCTAAATCAGAAATTGGTAGCTCAACCTCGTAATGGCCCTCTGTTGCCGGTGTGTGCCCGTTTAGCAAGAAACGACGGTAGAATGCCACTTGTAATTTGGGCAACTCTGAAGACAGTGCTTCAAGACTCTGTAGAAAACGTGACTTGAGCTGTTGCCCACCAACTAACCGATTCAAAATAATGCCAATTGAAGGTTCGTTATCGCGCAAAACCAAATTTGTCGCGTTCTGAACACGGGTCAACCAAACCTGAAATGGTAATTGATGGCGACTTTGTTCTAAGACTGCATTTGGCAAATTTTGCGCTTCATCAATAATTAAATATGGTGTATCAATACTGTCACCCAATTCAGCGGCATATTCCGCCAAGTAGGCGTGGTTAACGACCAAGAATTGGGCGTTTTGCGCCAAGACGTGTTGGCGTTCACTAAACTCGTGACCGTAGTAAGGTGATCCTGCTGGATTATTAGCTGGCTGGGCTAATTTTGCCATGAAATCGACTTGCGGGTTAATCAAGTTCAACTCGTCAAAATCACCTGTTAACGTTTCAGTTAACCAAACTAAGATTTGCGCCTTAATAAATTGGAGAGATGTTGATCCTTCATCAACGCGGA
>NZ_KQ970390.1:357423-359312 GCF_001579105.1 Weissella sp. DD23
ACTATCAGCCTGATGTGGATGATTGTGTTCGAGTGACAAGCAATTTGTCATGTCGACAAGGCGGTAACCTGGTGCAGTTGGCCAAAGAATTTGACTAAGTGGCACTGTATCTAGGGCCGTACTTTTAAGAGCGGTTAACCCAACACGTTCAAATTCTGCATTTAAAAATGGTAAATCAAAATTAACATTGTGCGCCACAAAGATTGTGCCTTGTAGCATCGCATGAAGTGTCATTGCAACGTCTTCAAAGAACGGTGCCCCTTTTACCATGTTTTGGGTGATACCGGTCAATTGTGTAATATTGCGGGGAATTTGCTCGCCCGGATTAACCAATGTTGAAAATTGATTAATGATTTTTTTGTTTTGTACGAATGCGACCGCAATCTGAATAATACGGCCCGTTTCGCTCGTTGTACGAGTTGTTTCTAAGTCCACAACCGCATAGATGTCTCTATTTAGCATCAGAGCGTACCACGACCTTCTTTTATAATATTTAAATTATACCATACGTTTTACTGATTCATTTCCCTATTTATAGGCGGGTTTGGTATGATAGTAGCAGTTTAAAAACAAAAATGAGAATGGATTGGTGGTTTCTAATAGTGGAAAAGCTAGCGAGTGGTTCTAGCCACGCCAAAGTGATCTTGCTTGGCGAACACGCGGTCGTTTATGGCCAACCTGCCATTGCCCTCCCTTTACCGGACTTGGCAATGACAGCAACAATCGAGGCTCGAGAAGCTGGACAAGTCGTAATTGCGCAAGGGTATCAAGGCCCTTTGGCAACAATGGCTGAAGTATATGAAGGCGTTCGACAATTAATTCTGCGCCTCTTGCGTCATTTCGACGCGCTAGATGCACCGTTTACCTTACGGATTCAATCAAACATCCCCCAAGAACGCGGGATGGGGTCTTCTGCTGCATCGGCGATCGCCATTATTAGGGCGTTTTTCGCATTTTTTGATACGCCCTTACCAGATGAAGAATTGCAACGCTGGGCTAATGTTGAAGAGGCCATTACCCACGGTTCACCTTCCGGCATCGATGCGGCAACAACTGCCCATGACGTCCCGGTTTGGTTTGTGAAAGGTTCAGCGCCTGAACCAATGTCAATGGCCCTACATGGCACCTTAATCATTGCTGACACAGGCGTTCATGGTCAAACCGGTTTGGCTGTTTCAGTTGTTCGCGAACAACTAGCCAATGAGCCCATTGAAACGCAGGCCCATATTGATGCATTAGGTGCCATTGCCCGTGATACACGTGAGGACTTAGCTCACGATGACATCATTGCCTTGGGTAATCACATGAATGCAGCTCACCAACATTTGGCAGCTCTTGGCGTCTCACACCCCCAGCTTGAAGCCCTTGTGCAAGCAGCTCGTGAAGCTGGTGCTTTAGGGGCTAAGTTAACTGGTGGTGGTGTTGGTGGTGCTATGTTAGCACTAGCCAAGGATGATACTGATGCCCACCGCATTATGCTGGCTTTGGAAGCAGCTGGTGCGCAAGAAGTGTGGTCACAACAGTACCCGCAAATCTAGGAGGCAGTTATGACACACTACACAGCACGCGCACACACGAACATCGCCCTACTGAAGTATTGGGGTAAAGCAGATACAACGCTCATGTTACCAACAACGACGTCGATTTCGCTAACCCTGGATGAATTTTATACCGATACAACTGTTTGGTTTGATGCCGCATTGATTGCGGATGACGTAACGCTTGATGATGAAGTCATGACTGGTAAAGGCTACGACAAAGTCACCCGCTTCTTAGATTTGGTCCGTGAAATGGCTGGCGAAACACGTTATGCCCACGTTCATTCGGCTAATCACGTCCCAACGGCAGCTGGCTTGGCGTCTTCGGCTTCTGCATTTGCTGCCTTAGCT
>NZ_KQ970390.1:359719-360736 GCF_001579105.1 Weissella sp. DD23
CTAGTCGCGCAGCTGGCCTGGCTTTATCACCAGCTGAACTGTCACGATTAGCACGTCGTGGGTCCGGGTCAGCATCGCGGTCTATTTTTGGCGGTTTCGCCCAATGGGATCGCGGTCATGA
This sequence comes from Weissella sp. DD23, assembly GCF_001579105.1. NCBI lineage: Bacteria > Bacillati > Bacillota > Bacilli > Lactobacillales > Lactobacillaceae > Weissella > Weissella sp. DD23. The sequence goes on from NZ_KQ970390.1 coordinate 359,841, forward strand.
TGACCTAACATCAGTTGCTAAGCCCTTGGTCGAGACAATTGACTGGCCAATACAATTGTTAACAGTGATTATTAACGATCAGCCTAAAAAAATAGATTCACGTGGCGGTATGCAACATGCAAAAGCAACCTCACCTTTCTATGATGATTGGGTTAACCGGTCGAATGCCTTGGTGCCTGTTATGCAAACAGCCATTGCGAACCACGACATTGATCAAATTGGTCAATTAGCGGAAGCCAATGCGCTACAAATGCATGCAACAAATGCCACTGCCCAGCCAGCGTTTAATTACTTAACTGATTCCTCATGGCAGGTCATTAACCTAGCAACCACGCTTCGTGAACAGGGCATCTCCGTCTATGCGACAATGGACGCTGGACCAAACGTCAAGTTAATTTCACGACCAGCGGATACTGAGGTCATCACAGCGGCTTTAGCTGAGGCAATTCCTGGTGTCGTCGTTCGTACTGCAACGCCAGGTCCAAGTATCAAAATCGTTGAAGGAGATCAGATTTAATGGTTATGGCAAAAGCCCCCGGCAAATTATATTTAGCCGGTGAATATGCAGTCACATTGCCTGGGCAACCTAGCATTATCATGGCAGTCGATCGTTTTGTCACGGTCAATCTTGACCCACGAACGGATGCGTTAATCAGTATGACGAGTAATTTACTTGGCCACCGTGAATTATCAAGTTCTGAATTGTTGACGGTCGCTTTGGATGATGACTGGCGTCTAGTCCTTCGCACCTTGCAATTAATCCAGACGTATGCAATAGAAAACGGTCAACCTTTTACTGGGTTGACCGTTTCTATTGATAGCCAACTAACCATGGCCGGACAAAAATTAGGGCTTGGTTCATCAGCCGCCGTCGTGATGGCTTTAATCAAGGCTTA
>NZ_KQ970390.1:360756-362578 GCF_001579105.1 Weissella sp. DD23
GCTTTAATCAAGGCTTACGTTGCGCTTAGCGAATTACCAATGTCCTCAATACAACAATATAAGCTAGGAGCATTAGCTACCTTAACGACCCCTAATTTTAAGGCGGGGTCTATGGGGGATTTGGCTGCTGCGACATTTGGCGGCATTATTCGCTATCAAAAATTCGCATCACCTGTTATATTCAATTGGCTTGACCAACATCGCTATGTTTCTGAAATGTTGGCAGCAACCTGGCCGGATTTGGTAATCGAACCGTTAGCGTTGCCAGCCGATTGGTCACTCTTGGTCGGTTGGACTGGATCGCCTGCGGATACACAAGCGCTACTCGAAAGTGGTGACCTAACTGATCGAGATGCTGCGAAACAACTCTTAGCACAGAACACTGCCCCTTTAGTTGGTATGATCGAAACAGGATTGCGCCAAGCCGATTTTGATAAAGTTCGTGCGGCCATGCAATTGAGCCAGGAACAATTATTTGCCTATGCCAGTCGCGTTGGACTCGCTTATGTCACACCGGCACTCCTATCACTCCTATCAATCGCCACAGAAGCTGGTGTAGGTGCTAAAATATCAGGAGCTGGCGGTGGTGATAATGGCATCGCCCTGACAAATGATGCGACAGTTGCAACCGCAATTAGAGATGCTTGGCAACGTGCTGGAATTACGCCGTTACCTTTAGCAATTGCATTTAATTAGGAGAAAGTATTATGGAATCTGCACACGCACATCGTAAAGATGAACACTTGTCATTGGCAGAAGCCGAATTTCGGCGCCATGCGCCAGTGTCATCTTTACATCAGGTTCGAATTATTCACCAAGGGTTACCTGAAACGAGGGTCGCTAATGTTGACTTAACGGTTGATGACCCAATTTTCAACTTTAAGACCCCTTTTTATATCGAAGCGATGACCGGTGGTAGCCAAAAAACCGGTAAGATTAATGCGCAGTTAGCAACTGCTGCAAAAGAGACTGGCTTGGCGATGGCTGTTGGTTCACAAAGTGTGGCCTTAAAGGATGAAAATGCGATTGACACATTTAAAGTCGTTCGAGAAATCAACCCCGATGGCTTTATTATGGCCAACATCGGTGCCGGTCATACCGCGGCTCATGCCCAAGAAGTCGTTGATATGATTGGCGCAAATGCCTTAGAAGTTCACATTAATGTCGCCCAAGAAGTGGTCATGCCTGAGGGTGATCGTGACTATGTTTGGCAAGATGAATTAGCCAATATTATTCAGACGGTTTCCGTGCCAGTGATTATCAAAGAAGTCGGCTTCGGCATGGCTAAGGAAACCATTGGCCAATTACGTGATTTAGGCGCCCAATATATCAATCTGGGTGGCCGTTCAGGGACAAACTTCGCCGTTATCGAAGATCGTCGTAATCGGGCGATGACTGCTGAGCACGGCTATTTGTATGACTGGGGTCAAACAACTGCCGAAAGTTTGTTAGAAGCGCAACTAGTCGCAGATGCACCAACACTCCTCGCCACTGGCGGTATTCAAGACCCCCTCGACGTTTTGAAAGCTCAAATTTTGGGTGCAAAAGCGGTCGGTGTCGCAGGACATTTCCTACACACGGTCTTGAACGAGGGAACTGATGGTGTCATCACTGAAATTCAGCGTTGGCAAAACCATCTCGCAAAGCTTTACGCGATGGTCGGTGCTGAACGGCAAGCTGATTTACAACACGTACAAACAGTCCTATCACCCGAATTGAAAAACTATATCGATCAACGTCGGTAAACAAAGTCTTTAATCTCAAAGCAATCAATTGGTATTGTTTTGGGATTTTTTTATTTGATTAGTCTTAAATTTCAGTG
>NZ_KQ970390.1:363072-365332 GCF_001579105.1 Weissella sp. DD23
AAATTTCAGTGGCAAAGTTAAATGATTGTTAAAGGCGTTAAAGGTCAGCTTGCGATTATCGATAACCCACCCCGTTCAACCTTAAAAGTCGGTATATTGGAAGCATGAAGAACATGTTAACGGAGAGTATTCGTCAGCAGACTGACGATCAAATCATTGATGCAACGCTGACTTTGTTGCAAAGCCAGTCCTATGACCAACTTGCGGTTACTGAAATTACCCGCATGGCAGGCGTGTCACGGATGGCTTTCTATCGCCACTTTGGCACAAAGGAAGCGGTCATCAAGACTATTGTTGAACAACTAACAGATGACTTTGCGAAGGAAGCTGCTGCTCTGCCTTTGGAAAGTGAACAAATTGCGAGTGCCTTCTTTGGCTTTATCCAAGCAAACGGAATGGCGATTGCCGTTTTGTTGAACGCCGGATTACGAGAGCAATTTTACCCACCTTTGCGCGATATTTTGCATGGGTTGTATGCAGAATTGTTCCGCAGCCAAGCAAACCATTCGACATCTATCGATTATGTTTCTGACTTTACGGCATCTGGGATGTTGGCACTAGCTATTCGCTGGATTGCCACGGGGATGCATGAATCAGTACCTGAGATGGCACGGATTGCAACAGAAATGACTGATGCACAACACGCAAACCTATAATTGTTGTTGTGCGAGTTAACTAAAACGACGAGATAACCCATTTGAGGTTACCTCGTCGTTTTAGTTTAAGGTAGAAGGTTGAACCGGCGCTTCTTAGGCTGCGCGTAACTGAAACCTTCACCGAATGTCTCCTGTGTATCCATCACAGTCACAAAGGCTTGCGGGTCAATATCATTGATTAGCCGACGCACAATGTTCATCTCTGAGGGATCGACGACAGCATAGACAACTTTCCGTTCGTTATGCGTAAAGCCACCCTCTGCATGCAACAGTGACGTGCCCCGTTCAAGCTCTTGCATGATAGCATGCGAAATTTCTTCGGGGTAATTGGTGAAAATCAGGAATGCCCGCGCTGCATAGGCGCCCTTTTGGGTAAAATTAACAAGCTGGGCGAATACAAACGCCGCAATCAGTGTGTACATCATTTCCACCACATTAATGTAGACTAGTGACACTGTTAGGACCACCACATCTAATGCAAATAACGTTTTTCCCATCGGAATGTTTAACTTTTGTTCCAGGATACGCGCAATAACGTCTGTTCCGCCCGTTGTGCCACCAAAACGATAAATCAAACCAGAACCAAGGCCACCAAAGAAACCGGCTAAAATGGCTGAAATAAGCAAATCATGGTGCAGATCTAAATGCATGGGATACAGTTGCCAGAACCACAGCCAAAATGACAAGCCAATAATACCGTACAATGTATAAATCAAGGCCCGCTTCCCTAACATTCGTAAACCGAGCAACAACAGGGGAATATTAAAGAACAAGGTTGATAGAGCCGGGTTAATATGGAATAGCGCTCTAAAAATCAGCGTAATTCCGGTCACACCACCCTCCGCCAAGTGACTTGGAATATTAACGTTAACTAGTCCCCAACCATACATGCTGGTTCCAATTGTAAAGATGATGAAATCGCGAAGTCGAATTTTTTCAATCACTCGCGTGGCCATTGTTTGTTCTGCCATGGCACAATCCCCAATCTGAATAAATTATCATGTGGCAATCGGTTACCCCTCCTCTAAATTAAGGCATAAGACTAACCGGCCGTATTATTTTAAGTGTACCAAAAATTTGCTTAATCGGTTAAAAATAACGAAAAAACCGTGACCAATTCAAAAGTCACGGTTAGCATCAACCAATCGACCATGACGTTAGCCACGACCACCTTGGAATTCATTATAGAGGGTAATTCCCCCATCGATATAAAGTGTTGTACCAGTAATGTAAGAAGCTTCGTTTGAAATTAACCAAACCGCCGCATTCGCAACATCAACCGGGTCCCCGACTTTCTTCATTGGAATCATACTTTCCGTGTCGGCCCGGACGGCAGGATCTGCAAATCGTTGTGCATTGATCGGCGTTTCTAGGGCACCTGGTGAAATCGCGTTAATCCGAATACCTTGCTCAGCATATTCCAAAGCCGTTGTTTTAGTAAACATCAGCACGCCAGCTTTAGCCGTTGCGTAAGACGCATAGGTAGGCCAAGGAATAATGTCGTGAATTGACGACGTGTTTAGAATGCTACCTTGCTTATTGTGCTTCAAAAAGTGTTGCACAGCAATTTTAGTCCCCAAGAATACCCCATCTAAATCGACGTG
>NZ_KQ970390.1:365794-366868 GCF_001579105.1 Weissella sp. DD23
TAATCTTTAATATCGGATGAACCAAAAAAAGACCAAACAACAGTAAGTGTTTGGTCTTTTTAGGATTAAAAATTTTAATTAACGCTTTTGTTTACCAGCATTACGACCGTTTGACTTTGATGAATCAGTATCGCTTTCGCTGACATTACCTGTAATATCTTTGCGTTCTGTCCCTTGTTGTTGCGCTTGCGCTGCCTTCATGGCTTCAGCAAATGGTCCCGTTGGCTCTGATTGCAAACGTCCGGCCAATGCATCGTCAACGACATCCTTAACAACGAACGTTTCCGCAACTTGCGCGCGCAACTTTGGCCGCCAAACAATGATGATCAACGTTTGAATAATCATAACCAACGCACCAACGAAGAAGTACAGCGCAATACCACCGTTCGTAACCCAAGTCATAATCAACATCATGATCGGCATCATCAACATCATTGATTGCATTTGCTTCTTTTGTTCGGCTGGAATACCAATCAATGACAAGTATGCTTGGACACCATAGGCAACTGCTGTTGCAATTGCTAACACTGGTGATTGTGAGCCTAGGTTAATCCCAAAGAAGGTAGCGTGTGCAATTTCGTGTGAATTCTTAATAGCAGCGTACAACCCCATAAAGACAGGCCATTGAATAATCAATGTCGCAAAATTCATACCACCAAGCATTGAAACACCGTTTTCACGGTAAACAGCCATCATAGCTTGAGAAGCCAACATCTTTTCTTCTTGTGTTTGTGCTGTCTTCTGCGCTTCTTGAATCTTGCTCATCTGTGGTTGCAACAAACGCATCTTTTCTTGTTGAATGGTTGCGCCACGTTGTTGGTGAATCATCATTGGCAACAAAATCAATCGCACCACAAATGTCAAAATAACAATTGACCAACCAACTGCATTCGTACCACCAATCCAGTCCTCTGACATGTGCATGAAACTAGTCAACGGACCTTCCAAAAAGTCTGCGTGACCAGTAACAAACAAAATAATCAACAAAATAAACAAGATGGGCGTTAAGCCTTTAATTTTCATGGAATATCGATCCTTACCTATTTCTCTTTTTTTACAATAATCCATTATATC
>NZ_KQ970390.1:366888-370605 GCF_001579105.1 Weissella sp. DD23
CACATATTACATGTTATTGCCTCAACAACATATAATATATTACACGTTAGTATTGAAACCGTCAACCCTTTAATTAATTTTATTCTGCTAACAAACTAACAAATCTAAATTTTTCAGCACGATTATCTTGTAAAAAATCATTCAGATCCTTGAAATTTGAGAAAATCTGGGTAATGTAATTATCCTTACGACGAGCTGGCATAACCCCATACCAGTTTAAATCAGTCATTTTATCATACCGGGTATTATCCATGAATACACCAATGACCTTTTGAACAGTGAGTTTAAAGTCTGGAAATTGCTGTGATGTTCGATGTGCAATCCCAACAGCCTCGTCGTAATCTGGGGCAGCCGTTAATAACGTGTCGATTTCGTCACCAATCATGCGAACTGCATACCAGGTGTGCTCTTCACTCGTTAATTCATCGATTGGGGTATAGTTTTCTTCAGCCATATGTGTAACCTCCTTCACCGTCATTAATGTTGTCTAAAAATATAGCACGTCTTCGAAATTTTGCAAAAGAAAAACGTGTCCAGAATGAACACGTTTTTCAAGATATTACAACTTACCGTGACGATTTTCGCCAAGTGTAAATAGTACCCAAGCCAAGACACCAAAGAAAATTGGTCCTGCGACCGTCCAGATTCCACCGAACAGATCACCAGTTTGGAATGGTGAGATAATCGTCAAAATGATTGAAATGATCGTCAATGCTTCGACTAGAATTGTAATAATCCAAGTAACCGTTTGACTCTTATAGAACACAAATGGTCGTTCAACATCATTGAGACGCTTAAACAATGGGAAAGCTGCAACCAGGAAGACATATGGTAGTGTTGATGACACATTACCCATATTTGTCAAAACCAAGTAAAGCTGCGTAGCACTCTTTCCACCGAATGAAATCAAAATGATTAGAATTGAAACTAGGATTGCTTGTGACCAGACTGCAACTGCCGGCACGTCATGCTTGTTCAAAGCAATGAACTTCTTTGGCCAAACTTCCTTGGGTGAACCCAAAATGAATGACTTCAAAGGCGCGTACGTCAAGACAAAGAATGAACCAACGTAAGCAAAGAACATTGAAATACCAGCAAAGCGGGCAAAAATCGATCCAAGCAAGACGCCACCAGCATGACTCATGCCAAATGCATCGCCTAATTGTGTACCAAGGTTATTCATCAAGACGTACGTGATGTTTCCCAAATTAACACTCTTATCACCAGCGATTTGTGCCCAATTAGATGAGGCACCCCAAAGCAAAATCGAGATAGCGTAACCAAGACCAATAATTGTTGTCGCAATTAGAGCGGCCTTTGGGTATGTCTTTTCGGCGTTATCAACGTCCTCCATGATACCACCCATTTGCTCCAAGCCAGCGTAGGCAAAAATAGCATACAAAGCGAATGAAATCATTTGCCCAATTGTCTTGTAGTCAGGATTACCTGAAACAAAGAATGAGTGCCAACGTAATGGCTCAGCAAAGTGGCCACCGTGACCGATTAGTACGGCAATTGAGGCCAATACCAGAATAACGTTCAAGGCCATTACAAACATACCACCAATGGCTGAAATACGTGAAATTGACTTAACACCACGGGTGACAAAGAAAGCAACCACAACGACGAAGACAACCGCAAGTACCCCAACTGTTTGGCCACCATTCATACCAAATAGTGACCACGTGGTCGTCATGTCTTTACCGAAGATCAACGTTGACAATGGAATCCAGACTTTTTGTGAGACTGAAATCATCCAGATAATCCATGAGGCAAGTCCGATGAACGTCGCAATGAACGCGATCTTCTTACCAAGTGATCGTTCCATCCATGAGTAGATACCTCCTTTAGCATCTTTAAATGATGCCCCAAATTCAGCATACATCATTGATGTTGGGAGGAAGAATAGCAATGCTCCCAGGATGTACCAAATAATTGCCGCGTAGCCCATACGTGCGAACGCAACTGGACCATTGGCAAACCCAAAGATGGTGGTAAACATCATCATGACAAGGGCGCCAAGGCCAATACGTTTCTTATCCATGAGAAAACTCCTTAAATATTCGATTATCGTTTATGAAAAATTCATAAATATACAGATAGGTATTTTACGCTTGTTTCCAGGTCATGACAATTCAACTCGTGAAATCAAATCGAAATGCCATTCGATTACAATCGTATTTTCATAAACAACAAAATTGAAACAAAGAAATCATTGTTATTCAATTGAAACACTTGACTGTTTTTTAATATGTGAAACAATAGATACATTAGTAATTACATGAATTGAGGGAATTCCATGACTGTCACGGTATACTCATTTTCTCACCGCACATCAGCGCTTAATGCGTTAAAGTCGGTTGAGAGTTTTTTCGAACGTAACAACTTGGCATATGAATTGGTTCAATTAAAAGACTCATCTGCCCTCCCCGTTTCTATCCCAACAATGCGTGCTATTTGCGCTGCCGAGGATCCAGAAGCGACTATTTTCAAAAATCCACGCGGGATGTCAATTGATGATTGGACCATCAATGATGTCATTGCTAGTCCTAACAAGTCATTGAAGTCACCACTGACAGTTGAGACGAACGACGCTGGTGAAGTTATCCACGTTATGGCAGGTATTAATGAAGACATGCTCGGGTTGTTTATTCCGCGCGATCGTCGTAAGAATGAGCTTCAGGCACTGCTACAAAAGTCTGCCGAGCTAGACGAAACTGAAGATTAAACATAAAAAGCACCACTTAACAAGTATTGTTAAGTGGTGCTTTTTATTACTTGATATCCAAAGCGGCTAGACGATAAGTTGTGATAACCGCATTCAAGCTTCGTGCATATGACGAACTTGTTGCGTACGTTCCTGTTAACGCCTTTGTTTCGTCGTAATAAGAACTCGTATTCTCTAGCCAAGTTCCCGAGTACATATCATGATTGCGCAACAAACTAGCATTAGCAATCATACTATCAACGGCTGAATCATAGCGAGCAAACGCAGCCGTCACTCGGACGGTTTTACCATCAACTTCTTCGTTAGTTGGTAAATCAACGCTATCCTGCCCATCAACGGCTTTAATCCCGAAATAATTGTGATAGACAGAGGCTAATGATGAGCGTCCAAAGTCCGATTCTAGTGCGGCTTGGGCCATCAAGACGGATGGACGCACACCATATGAAATGGCCACACGTTGTGCATCTGGCGCAATCGTATTAAAGAACGTTTCTGCATCGTCAGCTTCCTTATTCCAAAGCGTCGCGCGGATATCAAACTTACCATCCGTCATCTTAGGCATTGCCGCCGCGGGTAACGTACCATTTGCTAATGGTGACTCTGGAATCGGACTCGCTTCAGTTGTCCCCTTTGCTAGTTTCGCGACATGAATTGAAACTGAGCTTGACGAAAACTTAACCGGACCGACTGTCATGTCCATCTTGTCGAGATCCGTTGAAAAAGCATCCAAGTCAAAATCTTGGGTAGCAGGTTTTTGTTGTACTTTTTTATCTGCGTGTACAGTTAGCGTTGACGCCACACCAGCGCTAAATAGCGTCAGTGGCACGACAGCTAACAGGATTTTTTTCTTAAAAGGCCAGGCCATAATAAATGTTCCCCTATTTAATATCAATACATAAATTATAACGCGCTTCTGCGTAAAACAGGTGTGATAACCATGACAAAATCAAGAACTATCACGATATAATCAATTCAAATTTACTTTATGA
>NZ_KQ970390.1:370625-371767 GCF_001579105.1 Weissella sp. DD23
GTGAATTTGTTGACAATTGATTCAATATCTTTAATAACCAACGACATTGTACCGTCCGGATTATTTACAAATTCCACCTTACTGCGGTCTTGATAAATATCCATCGGAATGGCAATTTCAATCCCTGAGTCTAATTTGAAACGTTGGAGCCGGTATTTCTTTTCATAACGTTCCACATTTGGCACGGCAATTTCAGTTTCAATCTCTTTGTCTGCAATGACTTCTTGGTAAGCCTGTTTGGCGGAAATATTACCCTTAAAAACTGCCTCGGCAATATCAGCGGTATTAATTTGACCATCTTCCTGAACGGAATCAAAAATCGCGCTCTGGGTGGCAGCCATTGCTTCGTGTTCAGGCACATCAAACTTATCAGCAACTGTTTTTACGGCTCGCTTGATTGTTTTGATATTGTCTTTAGTAGAAACCTCGGGCTCCAATTGCAAAAAACGTTCTGAAAAATAATTGATGCGGTGACCATCAATCAAGTATTGCTTTTCAACCAACATATAATCGCCCGTCATTAAGTTAACAATAATACCTTCATCCGCTTTTTGATTAGCACCCGGCAAGACGGCCTGGTTAAGCACTAAGTTGTTAACAAGTTGATCATCACGATAGTCCACGATGTGGGCGTAACGTGGCGCAAAATTTAACTTAATGAGGCCGAAAAAGTCGTCAGTCCCTTCAGCAAATTCAAAACTTAATAAGTCACCAGCCGGTACGGCCTCACTAGCGGCAATATTATCAAATAATTTTTCAGCCAATTGTGTCGTCTTTTCGGCAAACGTTAGCCCATTATTATCATCAATTGTTTGCGCCAGATAATCTTCACCGGTTAATGTGCCTGGCTTATAATCACCGGTCTGAAATTTTAGAATGATTTTTTCCAGATAATCGTGTAGACCTGGCTGTGTCAAATCAATTTCAGCCTGTGAGGCAATTAGATTGCCAGCGTCTTTATCCAAAATGTGTAAAATAACGTGCTTTAGTATCATAATGCTCTCGATTTCTGTAAAAAAAGTTGCGACCGGAAAACAGTCGCAACTCATAGTTTACTATTTTTGTTGCTTAATAGGCAACGTGATTCTGAAAATTGACCCTTGTCCAATTGCTGATTCGAGTTCGATATGACCACCGTAACC
>NZ_KQ970390.1:371787-377953 GCF_001579105.1 Weissella sp. DD23
GATATGACCACCGTAACCCTCGACCAACTTTTGCGCAATACTCAAGCCAAGCCCATTACCACCTTGTTTACGTGAACGTGCTTTATCGACACGGTAGAAACGATCAAAGACGCGGGCTGCATCTTCTGGGCTAATCCCTTCACCAAAGTCTTGCACGGCCAACTCAACCATATTACCAGAACGCGATGCCGCAAAATGGATTTCCTTACGATTCTGACTGTACTTCACAGCATTATCAGACAAGATAATCAAGATTTGCTCTAAGTGATCACGGTTCATATTAACGATTGTTGGCCCCTTTAAATCATCATCCAGTCCAAACGTAAAGTCTGGGTGAATCATTTGGAAGTTCATATAAATGCCGTTAATCATATCCTTAACGTCCGTATCACCGTCTCGGAATGTCAACTCAACCTGATCCGCACGTGTTAAGTCAAGCATCTCAGAGACAAGGCCTTCCATGCGGCGCATTTCTTGCAAAGAAGCCGTAATTGATTCATCTAAAATTTTCGGATCATCCTTACCCCAACGATTTAATAACTCCATGTGTCCCTTAACAATGGCCACCGGCGTCCGTAATTCGTGTGAGACATCTTCAACGAACTGATGTTGTTGCAAAATAAAGCGCTGCATGCGATTCAACATATCATTCAATAAATCAGATAGGTCCGTTAGTTCGTCGGGCTTTCGATCCTCGTTAACAACCCGTGCTTGCGATTGCGGATCTGACTGAATCTCATCCACCACGCGTTTGATGTTGTTAACTGGCCGTAGTAGATAATCAGATAGCCAGTAACCCCACAAGGCCACCAAAAACAAGCCTAAGCCAATCAGAATAACAATAATCATATAAACGCGATTGAATGTCGCGTGATAGCTAGTCAAATGGTTCTCAATAACGACATACCCAATAACTTTATCGGCTGTGTTCCGTAATTCCTGTCGACCAACAAGCATCGCTGGACCATGATCGTGTTGTAGCGTGATTTCCTGATGCGTCACCTTACGAAAAGCAACGCCCTGCCCGCCAATCGGATAAACTTGTGCCCCGTTCGCATTGTAGACGCGAACCGTGTAGTCTTGCCGTGTGATTTGTTGCAACACAGGATCATTAACCACTTTATCTAGGTCATTTGACTTTGGACGCAACATGTCATCGACATTAGCAGGTAGCAACTTAGATTCATCTAAATTTTGCAACCGTGTTGTCACAACTTCAAGCGACGAACTAACTTGCTGACGCTCAGTCTTTAGCATCTGTGTCGAAAATGCTTGAATCATGAACCAAGCGAAAATAATAAATATTAAAAAAACACCGGCAGCAGAACCCAGGGCCCACTTCCACTTAAGTGAGAGCCCCTTCCGTTGCGGTGTTTCTTTAATAATGGATGTTTCACTACCCATTAGCGGCCCCCGTGATTACTGACGCATCACATATCCTGTGCCGCGAACGGTTTGGATATAAGATGCTCGTGAGTCTGGTTGATCAATCTTGTTACGCAAGTATCGAATATACACGTCAACAACATTGGTTTCGATTTGAGAATCATATCCCCAAACCTTCTTCAGCAACTCTTCACGAGATTGGACGACATTAATGTTCTCCATCAAAATCAGCAACAACTCGTACTCACGCTTAGTCAAATTAATAATATCGTTACCACGACGGGCAATACGATTTTCTTTTTCAACAGTTAAGTCACGGTAACGGACAACACTTTGGTGGGTACTGTGCTCTTCTGTTTCAATGTTAATACGACGCAACAACGCACGTACACGGGCCAACAATTCTTCGATCGCAAAAGGCTTCACAACGTAGTCATCCGCCCCATAGTCCAAGCCTGAAACACGATCAATCACTGAGTCGCGTGCAGTCATCATAATAATGGGGGTATTCTTTACTTCGCGCAAACGACGAGCAACTTCTAGCCCACTCAATTCAGGCAACATCAAGTCTAATAAAATTAAATCATAGTCGTTATCCAAGGCAGCTTGTAACCCGCCACGACCATTATCTTCCACATGCGTTTCGTAACCTTCGTGTTGCAATTCAAGTTCAACGAAACGAGCCAAATTTACTTCATCTTCAATAACAAGGACACTACTCATGTGTTATACCTCATCTTACTTTCTACAGGATATGGTCATTCCCAAAAAGTCATGACATATTTAAAACTAGCATAACATGGTTTTCTAATAAATCCTAGTTATTTGCCGTCATAATCGTGATTTGTCCCCATGTCCGTCTGCAATTGACGACGCTGTTGCCACAAAAAAATGGCCATCGTAATCGGCAAAATGACAATAACACCTAAGATAGCATAGAGCAAACTCAACATTGATGAGGTAAATAATTTCGCATTCACAATTTCACCTAAGCTATAGTGTAGTTTACCAAACCAAATGGCCAGACTCAAAAAATCAGCCATAAACCCAAACAACACCGTATTCACAGCGGTTCCAATAATTTGTTGGCCCAAATGCTGCCCGGATCGGGCCAGACCAGCCAACGACATGTTGGGTTGATCAGCCAATAACTCGCCAATACCAGCCGCAATTGCGATGGCAGCCTCAGCGATTGCCCCGAGGGTGGCTAGCAATGCTGCAACAATGCCCAGTGTGACAAAGTTAATATTGATACCCAGCGATAAGCCTTCGAGTTCTTCAGAATTCTCCTCAGCAAATCCTTGTGCCATCGCTAAATGTTCAGCTGGCAGAATCAAAATGACTAAGGCGAACATGACGATAAAGCTGGCCATTAGTGCAATGGTCGTTGTCCGTTCGTCAGCACCTGCACTTAGGATCGTAACCGTCAATAAAAACGCGCCGCCCACCAGTAGGACGGCCAAGGCATTAAACTGGAAATTAATCAGCATAATCATCACAACCATAATCGCAAAATTAATCCAGAGGCTGACAAACGCGCCGATGCCCTTCATGCCCCCGATGATAATCATCAAGGCGAGTAGAATTAACGACAACATTAAGGTGACACTCATGACAAAGCCTCCTTTCGTCGTTGCCATTTACGGACAATCAATACCCAAATAATTCCGGCAGGTACGGTTAAGACGATTCCGATGGCGCTGATTAACGTTTGAATCATCCCCAATGACATGTTCATCATATACGTAAAGCCCCAATTATTGCCATTTCGCAAATACAGAATTGCCATGGGAATTTGTTCGGCCATAAAAATTAAAAACAAGGTATTACTTAAGGCGCCAAAAATTTCTTGACCAACGTGACGTCCGGTTGCAATAATTTCCCGAATTGTCATGTCAGGCCGTTCTTTCTGAACACTAAATAACGTCGCAATCATATCAGTTGCTTCGTCCATCACAGCACCTAACACACCCACGAGTGTCATAGCCATAAACAAAGGCTTAGGTAATTGCGTAATATATGACATGAGTTCAAAGTGCAGGCCATTTTGCTTGGTAACCGTAAAGACAATCTCCGAAATTAAGAGCGCTAATGCCGTCGCGGTCAACACCGTTAAGAAAATTACCCACATTTGTCGATTTTTAAAGCCCATTACTAGTCCAAGCGTCAAAGCTGCCGCAATAACGCTAAAAATCAGAAACAGCCAAAAGATATTCCCATTGTCAGTTACCAAATCAAGCGTGACCGTAACAATAAACAACAAAATATTAATCCCAAGTGACAAAACCGTCAGTCGACCGGCCCGCCCCATTGAAATAATAAGAATACCAAGCACAAATATCATCACAGGCACCCAAACCGTGTCACGTTTAAGGGTTTTGAACTGCCAAGTTGCATCATCAGCCCGCGATAGGAAAATTTGATTATGTGGTTTTACCGGTTGATTAATGGCCATCGCACTGTCGTACGTATTAACTATCGTCAACACTTGTCCTTTATGTGTTGTGTTTAACAGCTTAACTGTTACACGCTGTGTGGTTGTCTTGACATTATTACCAAATTGGTCACTTGAACGACCTGTTTTGCTGGTTTGCACATGAGTTACCTCACCAATTGGGGTGTTGTACATCGTGGCGTTATGACGTAGGACAATCACTGACAGCAGGCTGATAAAGACCAGAATAACCCATGGCAAAATTCGCTTGTACTTTCCCATTAATCAATCACTCGTCTGTTCTCGCCTGCCATTTGAATTTCCTTCGCCAGGTATCGAATGCGTTGCATTAACCGTTCAGCTTTGACTGGCTCGGCGCCGTCTTTTGTCACGGTAAAGTGTTCTGTTTCCAGCTGATTCATCGAGAAATTTGAGGTGAAAAATGTCGGTAATTCATTTTGCATACGGTACTCTAAGATGACACCTAAAATATCGTCGCGAATCCAAGCAGTAATTGATTCAGCACCAATATCATCAAGCACCAAAATTGGCACCTGCTTAATCGTGTTAATTTTATCTTGCGGATTTTCCTTTGATCCAATGGCGCTACGCATTTCAACCGCAAAGCTTGGGAAATGCACGAGCGTTACTGGAATCCCTTCCTGCGCCAATTCGTTAGCCATTGCCCCCATCAGGTGGGTTTTACCAATGCCATATGATCCATGAATATAGAGACCACGATGGTATTGCTTAGGATTGGCAATATATGCACTCACAAAAGCAATCACAGCTGTGAATGCCGCGCTCCGGTCAGCATCCGCTTCTGAAAAATCATCAAGACGGGCACGCTCAATCAACTTCGGCATGCCAATTGACTGGACCAAGTTAGCTTGCATGCGTAATCGTTGCGCTGCCAAAGTCGCTTCATCTGGTTGATAGACAATAACAATGCGATTTTCAGCTAGCGCAAGAACGGGCTTATATCCAGTATGTACAACTGGCTTACCCGCCGCAGCATTCTTTTGCTGGGTATAGTATTCATACAAAACTGAGAAGTCTCGATTCACCAGTTCGCGTGATAATTCATCTTTATGGGTTTGAAAAAAATCCTTAATATCCGGTTGTTCGAACACTTCCTTTTGAATTGCTGCATAACGAGCATGCAAGTGTTTTTTATCCATAAATTGATTTAACGCTTCGCCTACATTAAATGGTTCATCTGCCATACGTTATTACTCCTTCTTTGATTGTTGTCTTCGCGCACGCAGTTCGGCAAGCGCATTTTTAGCCGCCGTTGCATCTTCATTCGAAACCGCCGTTGCTTTTTGATTTTCCCAATCCGGACGGGTCTCCTTAACAACCGGTTCCTTACGTTGCCAACGCTTTGCCCCTGACTTACCACTTTGTTGTGTCTTTTCTTGTCGTTGCTTCGTTCGCTTCTGAAGATAAGTCATCGCATCAACTGCTGTCGTGACACCAGCTTGCGCCCAGTCGTTCACAATTGTTTGTAGCAACGCTTTGCTGAGATTTGTTCGCTTTTCTACGACCGTAAGTTCGAACAACATGATGTTAAGGACTTCCGGCTTAATCTTATCCAGCTGCGCAATATCATTTAAAGCCCGCACTTCATTATCAGTCACAAACCCGCCTGCATTCTCACGGAGACTCTTAAGAAAAACCAACGGGGCAGTTGTCCGAGCTGTTTGAATAATACCAGCTGCCGGATTGCCAGTCGCCACCGGTTCATTAGGCGTTGTCGCTTTAGGCTGATTTTCAGTTACCTGTTGGACAGCATCTGAAACACGCTGTCCTTGCTCGTACGTTCGCCGTAATGTTTGGCGTAAATTCGTAATGCTTAGCTTACCGGAAGCATCGACAGTCCCTTGAATCAACCGTACTAATTCGACATCACTCAAGCCATAGAGACTCTTTTGAATAATTAAATCCGCTTGGTTTTGACGTAGGTCGTTTTGTGTAATACCGAAAGACTGCAACATATCAGCCATCAAGGTAATATTCAGTTGCTGATCACTCGCGGCAATTTCACGTTGCAACGTTGACTTGGTATCATCACTCTGGAACGGAGCGGCTGGCAATCGTTGGAAGGATTCTTGTCCCATCATATCGAAGAAGGACTTTGAGACATTCTGACCAGGAATTGTCGTTTCATTGGGCTTAGTTTCAGCAATTAGCCGCTCGAATAAATCATCCCCCAGATAGTGATGCAACAAACTTGATAACATGATATCTGCTAAAAATGCTTTCATTGCCATTGGTGGGAACAATTGATACGCCCACTGTACGCCAAAACTGGTTTCTTGCCGATAGGTTTTCAGTAGTCCCATT
>NZ_KQ970390.1:377973-379136 GCF_001579105.1 Weissella sp. DD23
GACTCATGGCTAATTCATCCAACAAATCAGCATGTTGATTGGCGGCATCCGTGGATTCGCCAAGCATCGCCCAGTTTAAGTACAAAGTAAATGCGTCTCGTCCAATGATTGGCAAATAAACCTTAGTCAATGACTGAACGGCAGCTAAATTGATAGGTTCATCGTAAATCAAACGATAGCGCTGACGAATACTAAATTCAGTCATCCCATTTGCTCCTTCTTAATGCAAAATTTCTGCTAACACGGCATCCACTTGTGCATAGGTTTCAGCAATTGTGCCAGCATTATCAATAACATAATCGGCCAATTGGCGTTTCTCAGCCAAAGGCATCTGCGAGTTAATCCGCTTTAAAGCAGCCTCTTCCGATAGATTATTGCGTGCCATGAGACGTTGTTTTTGCACCTCTTCCGGCACACTAACAACCATTACCGCATCGGCGCCGGCAGCGTTATGTCCTTCTAATAATAGTGGAATGTCCAATACAATTAGTGGTGCTCCTGCAGCTTCATGTGCGGCAATTTGCGCTCGCATGGATGCCTGTACCCGCGGATGCGTAATGGCATTCAATTGCTGCAATTTGGCGGGATTACCAAAGACAACCGAGCCAAGTGCCTGCCGATTGAGTGTACCGTCAGCTAGCAACATCTCTTCCCCAAAGGTTGCCACAATCTCAGCTAAAGCAGGCTCACCTGGCATAACGATCTCACGTGCAATGACGTCTGCATCCAACACGGGGATGTGTTGCTCTTTAAAGTGTGTTGATACTGTTGACTTACCAGTGGCAATCCCACCAGTCAATCCTAATTTAAACATGTTTTAATCCTTTTCTACTTGGCAAACCGGGCAAAAAGTTGTCCCACGTTGGGCGACTTTCATCTTTTCTAGTGGATGACCGCATCGCAAACAAGGTTCACCAACTCGACCGTAGACTTGCAGTTCATTTTGAAACTCGCCGGCTTCACCGAATGCTGTGGTAAAACTATGCACAGTTGTGCCGTGATGCTCGGTTGCCCGTGCTAATTCGGCAATAATATTATCACGAAGAACTGCTAATTCATCTTCAGAAAGCTTATTTGCTGGTGTCAAAGGATGAATCTTTGACTGCCACAGTGTTTCATCAACATAAATATTCCCTAATCCAGCAATATGACTTTGATCAAGC
>NZ_KQ970390.1:379156-381314 GCF_001579105.1 Weissella sp. DD23
TTTGATCAAGCAAAAACGGCTTCACATGCATGCGTGATTTACCAAACTCTGCCACCATATAGGCTAAGCTTAAAGTTGACTCAGTTGGTTCGGGACCGATTTTGGCTAAACCAGCAACTTGTAACGCCTCCGCGTCGGGCACTAATTTCATCCGCCCAAATTTACGTGTATCACGATATAACAAATCGATGCCATCATCTAAGTGGAAAGTCACCAAATCATGCTTACCCGGCTCGGTTCCTGCCGGCACAGTATAATACGCCCCCTCCATTCGCAAGTGCGACACCATCGTCATCCCGCCGGAAAAGCGGAACAGTAAGTATTTACCGCGACGGTCAATCGCCTCAATTCGTCGCCCAGCTAGTTCAGCATCAAATTCCTCCGGTGATAGGCCGTCGACTGTTTTCTCCCACCACACGGCAGTACCTTGTACAGTTCGTCCAACAACTAAGCGGGTTAACCCGCGTCGGACTGTTTCGACTTCTGGCAATTCTGGCATCTGTCTTCATCCCCCTTTGGCATGTGCTCATTAACACTTTATTCCTAGGCTAGTACCCATGGATTAAAGCAAACTTTATGTTTTCGGTATCTTCTAGTCTACCATTTTTCATGTGACTTATTAACCTGGAAATACAAAAATAAGCATTAGCCGAAACTAATGCTTACAGTGTCAGTATGCTGTTAAACGTTACTTTGCATCATACCAAGTTTCACCTTCATGCGATGCCACAATCAAAGGGACATCCAATTGCATTGCGGAATCCATGACGCGTGGCACCAACTCATGCAAAATTGGCAATTCTGACTCAGGTGCTTCAAAAATCAATTCGTCGTGTACTTGCAGGAGCATTTTAGCTTGCAAACCAGCGTCACGCAACGCTTTTTCCATGTTAATCATGGCGATTTTAATAATATCAGCAGCCGAACCTTGAATTGGTGAATTCATAGCTGTGCGTTCCGCAAAACTACGTAAATTGAAATTTTTCGCCTTAATGTCTGGCAAGTAACGACGACGATGTGCAATCGTTTCAACATATCCTTGCTCGCGTGCTGCGGCGATAATTTCCTCAGACCACGTCTTCACCCCAGGATATTGCTCAAAGTACGTATCGATAATTTGCTTGGCTTGCTTTCGTGAGACACCAATATTTTTTGCTAAGCCAAAATCAGAAATGCCATATACAATACCAAAGTTAACTGCCTTGGCTTGACGTCGTATGTTACCGTCAACCGTCTCATCCGGGCCAATACCGAAAATACGACGCGCCGTCGCAGCGTGAATATCCTCACCATTGATAAACGCTTCTTGTAAGTGCTTGTCGCCTGTAATATGCGCCAAGACACGCAACTCAATCTGTGAATAATCGGCACTTAGAATTCGCCACCCCTTCTCACGTGGTACAAAGGCTTTACGAATCCGTCGTCCTTCTTCAATCCGGACCGGAATATTTTGCAGATTTGGATCGACTGACGACAACCGACCAGTTTGAGTTAGGGTTTGGAGATAACGCGTGTGTACCTTAGAATCCGAACCGTGAATTACACGTAGCAACCCCTCTACGTAAGTCGATTGAATCTTTGCAATTTGACGATAAGCCAAAATTGAGGCAACTAGCGGTACATCGCCCATTTGCTCCAAAACCTCTACGCTTGTTGAATAACCTGTCTTCGTCTTCTTGATTGGGGTGTAACCCATTTCTTCAAATAAGACCACACCTAACTGCTTTGGTGACTGCACGTTAAACTCGTGGCCAGCCTGTTGGTAAATAGTTTGCTCGAGTTCCGCTAGCCGCTCCGTTAATTTACTTCGCATTTCAAGCAACGTATTCGCATCAACTGTAATACCCGTCGCTTCCATATCGGCCAGTACGTACGTCAGGGGCAATTCAATGTCATCATACAACTGCGTTTGTTCGTGTTCTGTCAATTTCGCCATCAATGGGTCCTTCAAATATTGAATGGCCATGGCTTTGCGCCCCAAGTGTTCGAAAAGATCCTCATCAGCCTCAGGAATCGCGAATTTAGCGCCTTTACCATAAACTTCTTCATCCGTACGAACGGCGTAGTAACCATTTTCATGGGCCAAAGCCCCCATATCATTATTGTTGTCATTTGCGTCAAGCAAGTATGCCACTAACAACAAATCAAATGCGACGTT
>NZ_KQ970390.1:381498-385238 GCF_001579105.1 Weissella sp. DD23
CCCCTTCGCATTGAAGACGTTCTTTTTAACAGTTGCATCTTGTAAAATTCGGTTAACCGGTGTGCCTTGTACCAGTAGCTCAATGTCGCGACTCACAAAATAGCCGTGTTCGTTGTTACCAATCACAAAACCAACTGGGTTTGCCGTATGATAATTTTCATCGTCAAGCTCAAGATAAAAACTAATCTCATCACCAAGTTGCTCAATATGTGTTAGATTAGTGGCCGTTAATGAACGGACTTCTAATGGTGTATTGTTCATATCATGAGCCGGTTCACCATCGTCCCCATTCTGCATGCCCGTAGGTGCTGGAATGGTATGCCCCTGATTAGCCAACTTTACTAGCTGGGCCTTAAAATCTAGGTGTTGATAGAACGGAATAATTGCCTCGTAATCGGGACCGTTGTACGTCAAACTAGATAAATCATAATCAACTGGTGCATTTGTCCGAATCGTTGCCAAATCACGCGACAAGAGTGCATCCTCCTTGCCGGCAATCAACTTTTCTTTCTGCTTCGAGGTTTTCATTTCGTCTATGCGTTCATACATTTCAGGAATGGTGTGATATTCCTTCATCAGCTTGATTGCGGTTTTAGGACCGATACCAGCAACACCTGGATAATTATCACTTGTGTCGCCCTGTAACCCCTTCACTTCGACAATTTGAGCTGGTGTCAGACCATCATAGACTTCCGCAACCATTGCAGGCGTATAATGATCAATTTCGCTGATTCCCTTCTTAGTTACCCAAACTGAGACATCATCAGTCACCAACTGGGTCATATCACGGTCACCTGTCACAATGGTCACTGCATAACCAGCGGCCTCACCCATCCGAGCCGTTGTTCCAATAATGTCATCAGCTTCGTAACCCGGTAGCTCGTATGACTTAATCCCGTGTAATTCCACCATCTTACGTAACGGTTCAAATTGTTCAACCAGTTCTTGCGGTGTCTTATCACGATTGCCCTTGTAATCATCGAACTTACCCGTACGGAAAGTTGTTTTACCAGCGTCCCAGGCAACTAGCGCCAAATCTGGCTTAAATGGATCAACAATCCCATCTAATAGGTTATTAAAGCCAACTAGGGCATTAGTATGAAGGCCTTCGTGATTTACAAAGCGGTCAACCTGATTGATCAGTGCAAAAAATGCCCGAAAAGCCAGGGAATTACCATCAATTAAAAGTAATGTTGGTTTTGCCATTTTCATCTCTTTTCCGGGGATGCCCCCAAACGTTTTGATACTTAATATAGTAACAGAAAAACGGCACCTCCGCAGAGATGCCGTTAATAAAATTAAGCTTAATCGCGTGAGCCCCCGAAAGCCGTGAACAAACGCAAAATATAAATAAACAAATTGATGAAGTCCATGTACAATGACAAGGCACCTGACACAGCCAATCCTTGCGTCAATGTGGCGTCACCTTGTGAACCATACTCAATGTACATCGTCTTAAGTCGGTTCATATCATAAGCCGTCATAATCGCAAATACGACAACACCGACAACTGACAAGAACAAGTAAACAATGCTGTTAAAGAAAAACAAATTGATGATACCGCCAATAATCAAAGCGATTACCGATCCAAACAAGATGCTTGAAAGTGACGACATTGACTTCTTTGTTGTAAAGCCATACAAGGCCATTCCCGCAAACAACAAAGCCGTTGTGAAGAAAGCGGAAGCAATCATCCCCAAGCTAGTTGTCAATCCAATGACTGCAAAGGTTACGCCGTTCAACACAGAGAATCCCATTAGCATCACGAATGCCTGCCCCGGATTTGTGTACACGCGACTAGAAAACAACCAGACAAATCCCATCATCACGGCAAACATCACCAACGATGACATTGTGCTACTAAATATTGCGGCGATTTGGGCGGCGAACAGCGTTACGCCAAGATAGGCCGTCGCGGCTGTTACTAACAAGGCCAACGCCATGTACGTGTACACTTTTTTAAAGAAATCATTTAGCCCCGTTGCGTCTGGATTTACCAAACGTGGTCCTTGTTGTTCAAAACCAAAATTATCCATATATGCTACCTCTTTCGTTGCCCCATTCGGCAATGGTTTGGTGTTTCAATTACTAACCCCATACTACCATTATACCAAAAAACCTTAGCACAAGATTAAAAGTCGCACTAAGGTTAAATAATTTTTTAAGCTAAAAGCCAATTTGGTCTACTGCAAATTCGTTTGCGTATTTGCCAAAATCTTTTCAAACGCAAATTCTGTGTTTTGCAAATCGCCGGCACCCATAAAGATAAAGACCCCATCTTCATGATCCAATAGCGGTGCAACGTCAGTTGGTGATACAATGCCACCAAACTTTGAAATCTTTGCACCCAGGTCCTTTGATGAAATATCGCCCGCTTGCTCACGAGCAGATGCAAAAATCTCTGTTAGATAGACTTTATCCGCGAGCTCAAGCGACTTCGCAAAATCATCTTGATACGCGATGGTACGTGAGAACGTGTGTGGTTGGAAAACCGCTACCAGCTCACGGCCAGGATACTTTTGGCGAGCAGCATCAAGTGTCGCAGTAATTTCTGATGGGTGGTGTGCGTAGTCATCGATAATGGTTACGGGGCCAACTTGCTTTTCAGTAAAGCGGCGCTTAACACCCTTAAAAGACAACAACTCCTTGCGAACCAAGTCGCCGTCAATCTTCTCAAAGTATGCAACAGCAATCACGGCCAAAGAATTCAAGACACCGTGTTGTCCAAACAAAGGGACTTCAAAGTTACCCAAAAACTCATCATGATAGTAAACGTCAAAACTTGAACCAGTTGTTGAACGCTTAATGTCTTTGGCGTAAAAATCATCAGTTTCTGGATTTGTACCATAGAAATAGACGGGCACATCAACTTGCATCTTGCGCAATTGTTCATCATCACCCCAAGCAAAAATGCCCTTCTTGACGTGATTACCGAAGTCTTCAAAAGCACTACGAACATCATCGACACCTGTGTAATAATCAGGGTGATCAAAGTCAATGTTCGTCATAATCGCATAATCTGGTGTGTAATCTTGGAAGTGTCGACGATATTCGTCCGCCTCGAAAATGAAGAACCGTGCATCTGGCACACCCTTACCTGTACCGTCGCCGATTAAGTATGATGTAGGTGCAATACCAGCCAAAACGTGGGCCAAAAGACCTGTTGTTGATGTCTTACCGTGTGCCCCTGCAACCCCAATTGACGTGAATTGCTTAACTAGATTTTCAACCATGTCTGGGTAAGTAACCAAATTAATCTGATCACCCAACGCCAACGCAGCCGCGACTTCCACCTGGTCATCATTAAAGGCATTTCCACGAATAACCGTCATACCAGGTTTAATGTTAGCTGCATCGAAACTATACATTGGGATTCCAGCTGCCGCCAATGGCTTTTGCGTGAATGTGTATTCATCAATGTCTGAGCCCGCGACTTGCAAGCCTTGATCATGCAGAATAAGTGCCAATGCACTCATGCCTGATCCTTTAATCCCAATAAAGTAGTATAACGTATCCTTGTCCATTATCTATTCTGTCCAATCTGTTTGTAAGTACTTACTATGATACCAAAAAAAGAGCTATTCGGCACGGGTGCCTCAGAGCTCTTTTCATAATTTTTACTTATCAGTTGTCAAAATATTGACTATCACCACGCGCAGCAACACTTGCTTCTTCAGACAAAATATCATCAAGGCTTAATCCTAAGCCTGTTTTAACTTTGTGTGGCTTAGTGGGCATTG
>NZ_KQ970390.1:385325-386612 GCF_001579105.1 Weissella sp. DD23
TTGAACCGGCGTCTCGACCGTGACTGAAGCCGATGACAAATTAACAGCATCTGTGTCTTCAGTTGCTAACAAAATATACGAGGTTTTAGCTGCCATTAGAGCCGCTACCTGACCATCATAGGTGTTCATTAAGCGCTCATAAAAAACAATAGGCCGACGATCAACCATGCGGTATCACCTCACCTTATTGAAATAATGCTTGTGCTTCCGCTGAACTTGCGTCAAATGGCGTACCAACTTCAGCAAAATCATCCGGCAAAATCAAGGCACCAGGCACTTGTGGTGCGTTAGGCAAACGCAATTCACGACCTGATGTAATCATGCCGTTTGAAGCGACACCGCGCAAAGCGCCCGGCCAAATAATTAAGCCAGATGGCATCATCGCACCAACCTTGGCAACAACCACCTTAATGCCTTGACGCATGTTAGGTGAACCTGACACGATTTGAACCCGTTCATCATTATCAACAACCGTCGTTGTAATTTGAAGGTGATCTGAATCTGGATGTGGTTCAGCCTTTTCGACGTAGCCAACGACAAACTTAGGCGTTTCATCAGCAACCAACTCTGCTTCAAAACCGGCTTCAACTAAAACAGCATTTAGCTTAGCAACATCATCTGACGTCAAAAATACTTGACCAGCCGTTTCGGGCAAATCCAACATCGTTGACGCATGCAAAAAATTAAAACCAAGCGTCATGTTCTGCTCATCTGCAATGCGGACAACATTCTCTTTTTGTTCAAACGTGTGCTCAGCAGCTGGGGCCGTTAACACAACTAATACATCACCCATTCCGGCTGGGTTATAGCTGGCAATCAACATATTGTCAGTCTCCATTTCTATTATTAATTAATCACCGTACACAATATCGTGAACGGTTGTCTTATCTAATTTACGAGCAAGGGTCTCAACCAGCGCTTGGGCAGCCTCAAAATCAGCCACTGACCAAACTGTCTGGTGCGTGTGAATATAACGGGAAGCAACCCCCAAGGCAACTGAAGGAATACCGTTATTTTGTGATTGCGCGCCGTGTGCGTCCGTGCCACCCTTCGCCACAAAGTACTGCAACGGAATGTGGGCGTCATTAGCTGTATCAAGCACAAATTCCTTCAGACGCAATGGCATAATGACACCCGGATCAAAGACGCGTAACAAGGCGCCCCCGTCCATTTGGCCTTGCGCCTGATCTGACTTGGTATCATCAGCGGCGGAAGAATCTAATGCAAAGAACAAATCTGGTTGTAGTTGGTTGACGGCTGGGCCGACCCCACGCAAGCCGACTTCCT
>NZ_KQ970390.1:387548-389106 GCF_001579105.1 Weissella sp. DD23
GCCAACCGGTGCCACAACTAACATGCCTCGAGCCGTAACTGCTGTGACAATAAAGCCCACTTCATCTAGGTGCGCGCCAAACATCACACGTGGTGCATCTGCATCCGTATGTTTACGGATACCGTATAGGCCACCAAGACCATTCTGCACAACTTCGTCAACTAAGGGCGTCAAATCATCACGAAATGCCTTTCTAATGGCATGTTCTTGACCTGATGTGCCTTGCAGTTCGGTATACTTAACAATTCGATTCCAAATTCGTTCTTCCATCTTGCAATCACACTTTCTTATCTAATTACTTGTGTAAGTCTAAAATTGCACGTATCTGTGCTTCCAGCATGCCGATTCCGACAACATTTGCACCACCTTCGGGCAAAATAATATCTGCATAGCGCTTAGTTGGCTCAACAAATTGGTGATACATTGGCTTAACTGTCGCCAAATATTGGTTAACCACCGATTCTGTTGTACGACCACGCTCGACAATATCACGTTGCATCCGACGAATGAAACGCAAATCATCATCTGTATCAACATAAACCTTAATATCAAGCATATCGCGAAGTTCAGGTTCTGTGAATAACAAAACCCCTTCAACGATGATAACGTCGGCGGCAGCAACTGTCACCGTCTTGTCTGAACGCGTGTGTGCTGCGTAATCGTAAGTTGGTTGCTCAATTGTCTCACGTTGCAACAATTGCTTAAGCTGTGCAATCAACAAGTCATTATCTAATGAATCTGGGTGATCATAGTTTGTCGCAACACGTTGCGTCATACTTTTATCACCTTGATCCTTATAATATGCATCCTGTGGAATCATGACCACAGACTCGCCCTTCAAGCGTTCAATAATTTCGCGGCTAACAGTTGTCTTTCCAGACCCTGAACCACCCGTAACCCCGATAACAACTGGACGTGAGTTAGACATTTTTCAATCCTCTTTCTTCAATACACTTTTTATATTATTACTATTGTAGTGGCAAATTCACCGTAATGGTAGACCCAACGCCAACTTGACTGTCAAGTTCAATCGTTCCTTGCGATTTTGAGACCAAATCCTGCACAATTGCTAAGCCCAGCCCGGTGCCGGGGATTGCTTGGTTCCGTGACTTGTCAATTCGATAAAAGCGTTCAAAAATCCGGCTTTGTTCTTCACTTGAAATACCTAAACCAGTATCTTTCACGGCCATCACAAATTCACTAGCCGTCACCATTGCGGCAACCTTTACGAGACCACCTGGCCGATTATACTTAATTGCATTAACAATTAAGTTCGTTAAAATTTGTCGAACGACACTTTCGTCCTGGTTAACTGTAAACGACGGACTAATTTCATTCTGGAGTTGTAAGCCTAACGTATCGGCGGCTGGTTTATTTGCCTCAAATATTTCTGTCGCAATATTCGCAACATTCACCGGTGCAACCTTCGACAAACGCTCTGGTGATTTTGCTAATGCTAGTATGTCTTCAGTCAATGCCAACAAACGACTCGTCTCACTTTGAATGATATGCAAAAATTCATCCAAAGCCGCCGGATCATCCTTGGCACCAGCTAATA
>NZ_KQ970390.1:389126-389970 GCF_001579105.1 Weissella sp. DD23
GACACATCAAGCATGCGATTATCAAACTTAACCAATTCGCGAACTTGCGTCTCCATTTTTAAAGCTTGCTCCAACAACGAAATTAAGCGGTGATGCTTAATAACATCCGAGTAATCGCGTCCTAATGCGTCGCGGTCAACAGCAAGCATCTCCTGTGCTTGGGCATTCATTTGAATAATCGTGCGTTCTGGTGTAATACGCAAAGCGCCTAATGGCATATTTGTCATTAAGGCAGCTAACGTGCTACCTTGTTGTTGCAATAATTTGATGCGATCGCGATTTAAGCGTTGCACGTCATTAATCGCTTCCGCTAGCGGTGCTAACGAATCATCAGGTCGCATTAAGATATGCCCAGCTCGCGTATTATCAGTATGTAAATCACGCAGTTTATCAATAAATATAGCCATGTGGGCATCACGACGTTGTTGTTGTAAATCCAAAGCCAAAGTCGTGGCACCTGACAAAAACATCGAGAGTAATACCAGCACATGGAATTTTAACGAGACAACTTGGTCGCCTAACGCAGACGCCACAAACAAAATCAGCCAAATTAAAACTGCATATAAAAACCAAAAAGCAACAAACTTTTTGGCGTTTTGCATTAATTCTGTATGCATCCGAGCCTCCTAATCTACCGCTTGATCATCAAACCGGTACCCAAAGCCACGCACGGTTTTTAAATGAACTGGGTGTTTAGGATCGTCTTCCACCTTATCGCGGAGATGCGACAAGTGCATATCAACCATTCGTGTATCGGGGCCAGCATAATCGTACCCCCAAACACCGTGCAGAATTGTTTCACGGTCTAGAACACGTCCTTCACGATCTGCCATATAAGCCAATA
>NZ_KQ970390.1:389990-394271 GCF_001579105.1 Weissella sp. DD23
TCATATTCCTTTGGTGTTAGCTTTACAATTTCACCCTGTCGTTGCACAACCATCTTATCAAAATCGATTGTTAGATTACCAAATTGTTTTAGTTTCGTTGGTGTTTTCGCTACTTGCGGTTCTTGTTGTTTATCCAAACGACGCAAAACCGCCCGAACGCGCGCAATCACTTCACGTGGACTAAATGGCTTCGTGACATAATCGTCCGCCCCAATTTCGAGACCCAAAATTTTGTCAACTTCGTCATCCAAGGCGGTAATCATAATAATTGGAATACGATTCTGTTCGCCTCGCAGTTCTCGTGTTAAGTCAACGCCACTCTTACCAGGCAACATGACATCTAGCAGCATCAAATCAATAGGATGATTCGCCAGCTGATTTCGTGCCTCGTCACCGGATGTAGCAGTCACGACCTCGAAGCCTGATTTAGTCAGGTTGTATGACAGTAGCGTCACCAATGACGGTTCATCATCTACAACTAAAATTGTTGCCATATAACAGACTCCTCAAAATATTAATTACTAATAAGTTTAACACGAAAAGACGCTTGCGCGCCCGCTAATTCTGAGTCCCAATGCAAAAATGAGCACTTATTTAGTTATCGAAACTAAAAAAGACGATACAAAATCGTCTTTTCTAGTCCATTATTCAGTTAAAACGTCACCAACGTACCAACACCAGTTTGCGCATCAAAAGTGTACGTTTGGTGCGTTAGTGGATCGGTCACGGTACCACCCTTTAGTTGCACACCATTAGCATCAAAATAGCGATACTCACCATTAATACGCTGCAAACCGGTTACCATTCGTCCCAAATCATCAAAATAGTACCATTTGCCATCATGAAACGCGTAATCTTGTTTGATTTCAGCGCCTGTTGTGCCATTAAAATAATGCACACCGTTAGTATCATAGACAAAATCATCTTTTACCTGATGATTATTATCATCAAAATACAACGTGTCTTGGCCAACCGTAATTTGTCCGCGTACCAAGTCTCCTGCAGCATCGGCGTACAACCAATGTCCATCTGTATCAAGAATAAACTGTTGCTTCACGAGATTACCACTATTGGCTTCGTAGTACCGTGCCTGATTATCGTCAGTTCGAATGAGCACTGCTTTCGCTTGGACACCGTTTGTGCCGAAATATTGTTCATGGCCGTCAACAGTCAAAGCTTGGTTACGAACAACGTTACCGTCTGCATCAACCCGGAACGCATTTGCTTGGTGGTCAGTCACATATTGATTAATGACCAGGCGACCTGTTTTATCATAGTACTGACGTTGACCATCCGCACTTTGTACAAACGCATCCGTCAGAGCAATACCGTTTGGTAGGAAGAAATACTGGTCTTGGTGCACACGTTGCTTACCCGTTACCATGACGCCCTGATCATCAAAATAATACAGCGCCCCATCGTCACCCATAATGAAGGCATCTTTGGCCGACGTACCACTCAATGTTTCAAAATGATAACCATCTGCCTCGTGATAGAATCCGGTCATCACTGGTTGTCCGAGTAATTGCTTTGGTAAGTTCACATTACCGTCATTTGCCGTCACCTTGTAATAAGCATTTGTACCATTATCACGTAGCACATAGCCAGCTCCACGGCCTTGAATTGCGGTACCATTCAAATACTTAGCTGACCATTCTTTAATTTTTACTGAATCATCAATGGTTTGTCCGGTTGAAATTTGACGTGTCGTAAATAAATCAGGGTAGAGCGCACGTAACCGCTCAAGGAACTCACCACCGTACTGTTTCTGATACTCACCGCCACCCCGAGTGCTCGTCACATATAAAATATGTTGGATGTCAGAGTGTGTATCTGGCTCACCCATATTGTTTGTTCGGGTGACTTGTACCAATTCCTTACCTGGTAATGTATACAATTGATCCGGCACAAAATCAGCCATTACTTGCATGCCATTTGCATGCAATGCTTTGATGACGTTCCGCAAATCCGTATCATCCCCATACTTAGTTGGCGTACCAAACCCTAAATCATAACGGTCAGTGAAGGCATAGCCATTTTGAATAATCGCATCCAAAAAGGTTCCGTCGGTTGAAGACCGGTATTGTGGCGCTAACTGTACCGAAGTTATTCCCCAATCGTGTAACTGGTCAGCATGATTGGCTAACACAACGTTGGTGTACGTGTCATGGCTTGTTGGCATAGCCTGGAAATTCGAAAATGATTCAAAGATGACTTGACTATCTAAAGCCGCATTAGAATGGTAGGCAGATCCATCCGTTGAACTGTTGGTTGACGCAGTAGATCGCGCATCCTGGTTCGCTGGTGCACCAGTTGGCACCCACATTGCCAAGAAGCCTGACACTTGTGGATTCAACACGCCATATACGTCATGGTTATTGAAAATTAAATCACCCTTATTATCGGTATAACGAATTGGAGCATCATCGTCATTATAAATGGTTAATCCGGTCGCGGTCGTTAGTACAACTGCTCGGAATGCTTGATTCGCGTGCGCAAGTCCCATGTGTAACACCACGTTATCTTGTTGTCCCAATTGCAACTTTGGGTTGTTGCTAATAATTAATCCCACACCCTCAGTCCGAGTCTCAGCATTTCCTAAATCACTGGCCGTCATGGCACCCTTACCAAACCGAACGCTAGTCAAGACGTCGTGCTGGTCAACCGCCATCGTTTGTCCACCAGCTACATACTTCGTGCGCGCTTGTAACATAGCCGAAATCGCATCAAAATAGGGTGATTTTGTCGCCATGAATTGCCCATCGTCAGTGTACAAGTCACCATAGTAAATTCGTGGAATAACATCCTTGTTCGTTAACAGCATGGCGTATGCAGATGGCATATTGTAGTGCGTGTAAGTTTTAACGGCCTTCTTTTGGTCCGCATTGTAAATCTTAAACGCTTCTGCCATTTGTTCTTCCGTAGGCATTAACCCGTTTCCTGCTTCTGGATGTAGCTTCGTCACGATTTCAGCAATGACTGTTTGCACTTCGCTATCATGGGCACGCACAAACGAGTAACTAGGTTGCGCCGTGTTTTCTGTATCATCATTAGCACGGTTGGTGAGATAGAAGTCCATAAAGCGTGCCATGGTGCCACGTTGTGCCTCTGGCTTGGTTAATGACCAAATCAACTGTGTGTGCATATAATCATCCATCGTTAATTGATCATTGCCGTGTGCTTGCATATACGCCGGATCGTTATGGCTCCAATCCTCAAGTATTGAAAGATGCTTATTTGATGTCGCGTCAGTCGTGGCCATGCCATAGGCATCACGGAAATACTGAGCTGCTAGTTGAAGTAAATCAGCATCGACATTATCGACCGCATCAATCCGTATGGCATCAAAATTTGCATCCGGATCATCAGCTGTAATATCCCCAAAATGCATCAAGTAGTACAACCAATTCAATTGTTCTGCCTGAACTTGTGGATTTGAATTGTCAACGTCATTTGCCAGCAATAATTCGTAACCGCCAAGCGAGTCATCAATGTGATACAAGCGTTCACCAGTCTGATTTGTTGGCGTGCGATTCATGAGGCGATAATCCGAATTAGCGTCTGTGTCGCCGTTATTCTCAAATGTTAGCGCCCCACCTTGCAAATGATCATCATTAACATCTTCACTGGTTTTATTCCACTGTGGCTGTGTCACAACAAACGCGGCCATTAATTCACGTAACCAGGCCGTTGATTGGCGCACCGTAATTTGGTGCTCAACGGCCGCTTGAATAGCATCGGTTGCCGCAGTTAGCGTGGCTTCTGAATCGGCAGCTGACACACTTGCATTTGACATATCTAATGCGTGATTCATGTAGTTCACGTAATCGGCCTGAGTTTGTTTTGTTGGCCACCAAGTTGCTAACAGTGGTCGAAATTCAGTTGGTTGCGATTCGCGCCACGTCTCACCATTTTCCAAAATATCGGTTGGGCGATACCAAGTATCAGCCGTCAGGTAGCCAGCCATCGAATCAAAATCTGCTGGTGTCGTACCATGTGCTGCATTATGTTTGATATTGTCGTCAGGAACCGGTTCCGTTTCAGGGTTGAATTCAGGATGATCAGCCGGTTGTCCAACACCTGTTTGATCATCAAAATACATCATCTTGTCATCAACTGACGTGGCAATGCCTTTCAGCATTCGACCTTGCTCATCAAAATCATAAACCTTGTTTGCAATTGTTTGGATTCCCGTGACAACATGACCTTGTGCGTCGAAATAATACGTATCTCGATTCGCTGTTTGGCCGAAATCATTCTTGATTTGATAGCCGCTTTGAT
>NZ_KQ970390.1:394668-395673 GCF_001579105.1 Weissella sp. DD23
CGTTTGCGTTAATGCTCGTCCTTCTTGTCCATCATAATACGCACGGTTACCATCACTTTCACGCCAATCACCCTTGACTTGTTTGCCATCGGCGTCAAAGTAAACCGCAAACGTATCAATCGTTTGTCGACCGACTAACTTTTTTCCAGCTCGATAATAGACCCAATCACCACCTTCATCATGGTAACCATCTGACACGGCGCTGCTTATCACTGCTGATTCGCTTGTGGCTGTTGTCACTGAAGATGCTGAACTACTCGTGGCCACCGAACTAACGGTTGCGCTAGTCACCGCCGCCGACTGACTGCCAGAAGCATCACTAGTTGTTGCCGCTAGTGATGACTTAACAAATGATGATGACATTGACCCTGACGAACTCGTAAATTGTGATCCAGTATCTGGCACAGCGACGCTATCACTCACTACGCTTGCACTTGCACTTGTACTATCAACTACCGTACTTGAACTGTCAGGCAGGTCACTCGTGTCAACATTGACTGAGCTTGAAGTCGACGCCGATGCCGGCGTCTTAGTGGCGGACGTGTCTTCACTGGTCTGTGTCGTCTGTGTCGTCTCCGTTGCACGTTGTTCACTTGGTAATACAGTATCAGCCTGCGTGTTACCAGCGAATGCCAGCCCAACAAACAAAGCACCGGCAGCTACCCAAAACTTTCCGGACTTGTACATCTTTTTTCTAAACTTCTGTGACTCGTCTTGCAAAATTATATCCCCGTATTCTATTCATATCCCCAAGGCCTTGGTGTAGGGTTCACCTTAACGCGGACATAATCTCTCTGTCAATTTTTTCACAATGTCATTTTAGAACCGGTTCCATTTTATTCATATGCAAGCATAATGAGACTCGTTAGTTAAATTAGTGCTTTTTATCCAAATTGCCTTAAGTCACAGTACCCCATCCTTACTCAGAACATTAGTTCCACGGGTACCCTTTAGTTTACAACTGTAAATCTAATATATATAAAATATAAAAAACATACAAAAATT
>NZ_KQ970390.1:396193-397115 GCF_001579105.1 Weissella sp. DD23
CACAAACCACCGTTATTGGTAGCACAAGTAAATAAAAAAATGCCGATGAATTAACAGCTACTAACTGTCAAATCATCGACCATAAAGATATTATGTTAATTAAAATGTTGCGCATGTCTGTTGCTAATAAACTTAATTGCGATCATACCGACAACCATCATCATCCCAAGCAAAAAGACTGTCCATTCGCCCAATTCAGACACCCCATATCCAAAGGCAATTGTTATAATCGGCGCAAATAAATCTGTCGCAAAGAAAGAAATACCAAATACCCGTCCCAAGTATGCTGGCGCACTCTCTTGTTGACGGACCGTATTAATCTTAATAACAAACGATGCACGAGCAAACCCATTCAAGATAACCAGACCGATAAATACCCATATTTCTTGAATAAATGTGCCGATGATAAAAGCCCCACCTAGAACAAACAGATCCCAATAAAGCGTATTTAACGAATTAAATTTTGGTAAGCGCGCTAAAATTATGCCCGCAATAATACCTGCAACTGCCGCCAAAGTTAAGGCAGTAGAATATGACGAAGCTGAGCCATGGTAATTATGCTGAATCAGAAATGGCATCGCAATAATAAATCCTTCAAAGAAGAAATTGCTCCACATCGTTAGTAACATCGATTCAAATAATTTTGGTTGGGACAACACGTATTTGTATCCACCAACTAAACTGGCTAGAAATGACTCCGATGGCATATTAGGATCTTTTGGTTGCGGCTGATATCTAATCGCCAAGTTCAACAAGACCGTAACGACAAGCATCACACCAAACAACTGCAAAAACGTTTGCAAGTTAATCCATTTTAAGTGAAGCAAGAGACCACCAACTAATGGTCCAAATGCTTGTCCCGTCGAGAAAGCTGCGCTAGCCCATGCGTTAAAACGGGCCAAGGCACTTGACTTAATGACAT
>NZ_KQ970390.1:397135-399071 GCF_001579105.1 Weissella sp. DD23
AAAATTGCGCGCGCGGCTGGGTACGCAAACGAGACATCCACATTCAAAATGAAAGTTAGTAAAAATAATACCCAGAGCTGTGGCTTAGTCGGATCAATCAGCAACGATAATGTTAAAGCGCCGATGGCACCAAATAAATCTGCGCCTAACAACACCCATTTACGATTAAAGCGATCCAGCACTGAACCAACATAAACATCATTTAATAAGTAAACCAAAAAGCCGAAACCTGTTAGCCAACCTAAAATTTTTGCATTGCCATAGCTAGACACTAAAAACCAATTCAGGCCAAACCGATAGACACCATCTCCAAACACCGACGCAAAATTCGACGCAAGGAGTGGAAAACTAAATTTCGCTAAGCGCTTATCATTTTCAATCATATCAGTTCACCTCCTACCTATAATTCTCTCCAGTGTATCATAGCTCACACATCAGTAACACCGAAAAAAAGACCATGTACGCAGTATTATTACCGCACACATGGTCTTTTTATCGTATTAATTAAAGAAACTTGATAAAGACAACACCAACAGCCATCACAACAACACCCAAAATTTGAATACCGTTAACACTAGCCTTGGCTGAACGCCACCAGCCAAATTGTTGTACAAGCATTGAACCAACAATTTGACCGATCAATCCCATCGTAATCGTCAAACCAGCAC
Organism: Weissella sp. DD23; assembly: GCF_001579105.1. NCBI lineage: Bacteria > Bacillati > Bacillota > Bacilli > Lactobacillales > Lactobacillaceae > Weissella > Weissella sp. DD23. Next base: position 397,804 of record NZ_KQ970390.1, read on the forward strand.
CAATCTTTGGCACTGACAAAACACTGGCGAAGACGAATAGACCACCCAAGATACCGCCAAGCCAGTTCCACGACTTAGCTTGCTTTAACTCAGACACCTTAGGCAAGCGCTTATCAACCACCAAAGCAACGATGGTAATCAAGATAAACCCAACAAAGAATGAAATGAATGAGCCTTGTGCTGGGGCTTGCAATAACGCTCCCAAGTGACCGTTAATTGCTTGTTGCATTGCTGACAACGTTCCAGTAAAAATTGCCCAGATTTGCCAACCAAGCAAGACTGGCTTTGTTTCACTCTCCTGAATGGCCTTATCCATTGCTTCCACATCCTTGTTTAGGACGTTGGGCAAAACAACCGCTACAACAACACCAGCAATCAACACAATTAGCCCGATGACTCGCATTAATGTCAAAGGTGTTTGTGCCGTACCAAACCAACCAAAGGTATCAATAATGGTACCCATTAAAATTTGACCCAAAATTGGCAAAATAACCGTCTGAATTGCACCCAAGCGTGGGAATAGCAACACGTTCGATGTCAAATAGACAGCACCAAGCACACCACCTAGCCAAATCCAAGCCGGATTTGAACTGATGAACGCTCCTGATGGGAACACACGGTGTGACATAATCGCGCTCAAAACGCCTAAAAAGATTGAACCAATTAAAAATGAAATTGCCGCTGAAATGAATGGTGAACCAACCACCTTCTTCATGTCAGCGTTAATTGGATTTTGGTTTGCCAACATAAAACCAGCAAAGAGTGACAAACCTAGAAATACAAGAACCACAATTCTTCTCCTCGAAACTTACTTATAATTATTATTGCTTTATTATTGTAGTTCTTTGAAAATGAAATGCAAGCATTTTGAGCAAGCGAGTTTGTGAAATTTGGTTCTTTTTCAATTTCAATCTCTTATATCGATAGGGTTTCTAGCAACCGTTCACTCATAAAGTCTTCACAAGCTTGTGAAAAGAATTTCCGTTAATTGTTTCAGCGAATCAAAAAAAATCGCCATTCAAACCAAATTGAATAGCGATCGTCTAAACACCATACGTCAGGTGTTACGTTTAATTATCTTTTCGTTTCAAATCTTCCCGTGTGCCACCACGACGCTTTCGGGCAGGCAGTAAGTATCGCCCAAGTAAGAATACGGCTAGGAACACAATAATTGGTCCCACGGCCAATTTCCACCAATTACGTGGTTGTTGCCAATCATTGCCCGCGACTGCCGATCCAGTTAACTCAGCTACCTGTGCGGCAGTGAC
>NZ_KQ970390.1:399631-400800 GCF_001579105.1 Weissella sp. DD23
AACGGTATACTTACCTGGCTTAATCGACTTCACTTTGTCTTTAATTTCAAAGTTAAAAGTTGACTTTGGTGCCATGTCAACGCGATGTGATGTCTTTTCAAAAACTGTTTTACCGTTATTGTCCTGAACCTTGGTTGCCACAGTTGCATCATTCACGAGCTGATTAGCGTTATTTGTTAATTTAACACCAATGACGCGTGCGCTCGTCAATTGTGTCAACGCAGCACGGCCGATTTTCACATCTGCCGATACCGGCGTTGTATCATTTTGCAAAATAACAGGTATCTCAGAGGCAGTGTTTGCACTCGTCGTCCGGACGAATGACACCCCACCAACTAACTGACCTTGAATCGCATGGTCCGGCATTTTAATCGTCCCAGCAACTGACGTTTCACCAGCAGCCGGTACAGTCACCGTATTTTGAATGGTAATATAATCACCAACTTTATACGGCACTTGACCTGTCACGTTTTGGCTACCCGTCACATAATTGATGATGCCATTATCACGGGTGGTGGCTGTCCCGCCTGTTAACTGCAAGTCAATCGGCTTTTTTGTGTTATTTGTAATATAGAATGTCACATGTTCTTCTTGACCTGGTGCCAACTTTAGATCAATCGCTGATAAGTTATTCTTATTAATCTGAGTAGCTGGAATCGAAGCCGTTATATCATAATCCGGCAGTTTAGTGTCATCCGCATGACCCGTCACACCAACCGCACCAATCGTAATTGTTGATGCGATAGCAAGTATTGCTGTTCGCAAGTTCATAAACCCGTACCCCTAATTTTCTCTAACTAAAGATTAATTATAGAATGTCTGCTAATAAAATGCACGTAGTAGCCATGGCCAAATACCATTAATTTGTTCGTCATTAACTAGCCATTCGGTTGGCTTTTGGAAATCACCCAATAACTAATAGCCGCAATCGCACCAATGCTTATCAAACCAATTCCGACTACCCACGCCGAAAAGCCCCGTACTTGCTGCTCCTGGTGCGCCATCCTGACCGTTACCGGTTGATTCCAGGACTGGGTCAGCCCTGATGTTTTCACATGAACGGCTAGAAGATACTTTCCCGGCGGTAATTGTTTATTTTTACGGGAGACTGTTAGTGGCCACGATGTATTTGGTGCTAACGAAATTTGTTTGAACGTTGCCGTCATGAT
>NZ_KQ970390.1:400820-403944 GCF_001579105.1 Weissella sp. DD23
CCGTACCTGAGAGATCATTTACAAATCGTCCAACTTTATTATTAATCTGAAACGCAATGCCTGTCCGATTCGGTAACGAAATCGCCGTTGGCTGCGACAACGACAACGCCACTTTAGGTAGTTTTGCCTGCGCACGGGCATGAACAGCAATCGTATATGACAGGGCGTGCGCTAACTGAATTTTGTCATTGATATCCTGTTTCGCTTTGACCGCTGTAAATGACACCCCGCCTGCCATCAAGCCAATGTCCGCTGTATTAGGCATTGTAAGCGTTGCTGTGACCGTTTTTTGGTCGTCTGCGGGGATGACAACGGTCTTTGCGATTTGTAGGTAATTTGTCATCTGAATCGTCGGCGCTCGATTCTCCGTCAATGGTTGATATGTAATACGACCGCTACTTGATGTAGTGGCATTACTCGGATTAACCGCAATCCGCAGATCGTCATCTGTATGGTTAGTTAGAATAAAAGATAACTCTTTTGTAGTACCTGGTGCTAATAACAAATCATAGTATGCCGTATTAGACGGTTGCCGTTGTTCAGAAATAGCCGTATCGATTGCAACTGAAAAATCACGTTCGGCAGCTTGAATACTGCCACCAAACAAAAGGATGCTCCCCAAAAGCATTAATAAAAATCGTCGCATTTCCCTCTCCTGATGCGATGCCCGCAAAAAATTGCCCGGCTCGGTATGTTTAACTGTGAAAAAATAAGTATTCTGCCGTTACTAAAAAACCGAGGCATTCGCCCCGGCCCGTTAGTTTTAATTTTAATCCAAGAAATCACGCAATTGCTTTGAACGTGATGGGTGGCGTAGCTTACGAAGTGCCTTGGCTTCAATTTGACGAATACGCTCACGCGTAACCCCAAATACCTTACCAACTTCTTCCAACGTACGTGTACGACCATCTTCCAAACCAAAACGCAAACGCAAAACGTTCTCTTCACGATCCGTCAACGTATCCAGCACTGATTCCAATTGTTCCTTCAACATTTGATAAGCGGCTGAATCTGCAGGCGAAATGGCTTCATTATCTTCAATAAAGTCACCCAAATGTGAGTCATCCTCTTCACCAATTGGTGTTTCCAATGACACAGGCTCTTGGGCAATCTTCAAGATATCACGAACCTTGTCTGTTACGATGTCCATCTCGGCACCGATTTCTTCTGGCGTTGGCTCACGTCCCAAGTCTTGTAGCAAGTTACGTTGAATACGAATCAACTTGTTAATTGTTTCAACCATGTGCACAGGAATACGAATTGTACGAGCTTGGTCGGCAATTGCACGTGTAATCGCTTGACGAATCCACCATGTGGCATACGTTGAAAACTTAAATCCCTTACGGTAATCAAACTTTTCAACCGCCTTCATCAATCCCATGTTTCCTTCTTGAATCAAGTCCAAGAATTGCATACCACGACCAACATAACGCTTAGCAATTGACACCACCAAACGCAAATTAGCTTCTGCCAATTCTTGCTTGGCTGTGTCATCGCCTTGCTCAATACGCTCGGCCAAAGCAACTTCTTCGTCACCAGTCAGCAATGAGACACGACCAATTTCCTTCAAGTACATCCGGACAGGGTCATTAATCTTCATACCAGTTGGCGCATCAGCAGCTTGCTTCAACTCCTTTTCTGACAACTTAGTTTTCTTGTTTTCCAATGCACGCGCAGTTGGCTCTCCCTTTTCGTCAACGATTGAGATTCCTGCGGATTCGATCTTTTCGTATAATTCATCGATTTGATCAGCATTCAAACGCATTGGCTTAACCAAAGCATCTTGGAGGGCATTTTCCTTGATTTCTTTATCAGCTTTGAACTCCTTGATGATGTTCTTCACTGCCTTATCAAACTCAACTTGATCAAACTTAGCTGAGATAGGTGCTTGCTTTTCTGCCATAGCGGCCTCCTTAAGTTACTTGTGTGTTTGTTGTTCACGAAGCGCAGCCAAATATTCAACACTTAGCTGAGCAACTAATGCATCATTGTGCATTTGATTAGCTTCTTTAATTTGTCGTTGTAACCTATTAATTCTATCAGATAATGGTGCGTCATGACTAATAAATTGAATATATTCATCAACTTGCGAACGATCCGTGAATAATTCAGGCGCGTAAGTATCTAACGTGGCCAATATTCTAGTCAAATCCGCTTTCTGTACGTAGTCCATAAAGCCCGCCATATCAGTGATTGGCTGGTTACCATGCTCTGAGCGGTAACCTGACGCAAGCATCATAATCGTTTCATAAGGTACATCAGCAAAAGTGAAATCTGGTGTGTTAGTTACTTGTAGCCAGACGTCATTATCCTGCAACATCCAAGCTAGCAACATTCGCTCAGCTTGTTCAACCCGCGAAATTGTCGGTGCAACCGGTGCTGGGACAGGTGCGGGCGCACTGTCTTGCCACTCATCATATGGTGCCGCACCAAAATCAGCATCGGCAACGCGCTCACTTTGACGTGGACGCTTGTTATTCGAACGTCGCGGATTAGACCGCCGAGCTTGTTGTTGCAATAACAACGGCCGTAACTGATCCTGTAAGGCATCCAAACCGATGTTGAACTCCTCACCAATTTGGCGCAAATAGGTTTCACGCATAATCGGCTCAGTCACAGTTGCAATCGTCCCTAACACATCACTAACATAGGCAAACATTTCTGTTTGATTTGTTAAATCGCGACCCATCCGTAAATAACGGATATTAAAAGCAATCGGATCTTCCGTATTATGTGATAGCACATTCAAAAATGCTGACACGTCATTCGCACGTAAAAATTCATCTGGATCTTGGTTATCTGGAATATGCACAACCGTGGCTGCCATTTTACCGTTCTGTGCCACTAAGTCGAGCGCTCGTTTTGTCGCCCTTTGCCCAGCGTCGTCAGCATCATAACTGATACTAATCTTGTCGGCCATTCGTGACAAAACCTGGACTTGTTCCGTTGTCAAAGATGTTCCCATTGAGGCAACACCATTTTGAACACCTGCTTGGAATGCAGCAATGACATCCATAAATCCTTCGAATAAGACAACTTGTTTTTGCTTACGGATGGCGCCTTTGGCCAAATCCAAATTAAACAATTCTTGCGACTTATTAAATAACGGACTCTCTGGCGAATT
>NZ_KQ970390.1:403964-404719 GCF_001579105.1 Weissella sp. DD23
AATAGTTCAGACGCTCGCAATAATTGATAGTCCACGCCCTGTTCATTGAAATAATTGTATAAAACATCATTTTCAGGGGCATACCCTAACATAAAGGCGTCAATCGTGCCGTCATCTAAACCACGCTCGTGTAAGTACGTCAGTGCAGTATCACCAGCGTCGGTGTTAACGAGTAAATGATGGTATAGCTTCGTTGCATCTGCATACAGTGATCGTAAGGCTTTTGTTTGTGGATCAACTGTTTCAGTTGGCTCATCTGCCGTGTAGGATGCATCAAGGTCGACGCCCGCAAACGGTGCAACCTTCGCAACTGCTTGTGGGAACGTTGCATTATCAATATCCATGATAAAGCTAAACACGTTGCCCCCACGACCGCATGAGAAGCAGTGATAAATTTGCTTATCTTCATTAACTGAAAACGAGGGCGTACGTTCATCGTGGAACGGGCACAGCCCAAACAGATTACGCCCTTGTTTTTTCAGTTGTACATATGGCGAAATGACATCAACAATGTTGACACGCTCGCGAATTTCTTCGACAAGGTGTTCTGGAATACGTGTTGCGATAGTCATCACCCCCATCTCTTAAAATGAACTTTTCCAGCTCCTATTATTATACGCCGGAACGTACAATATGCAAGTAGCTTGTCAAGCCCCTATAATCTAGTAAAAGGCCGGTATATTAACATTTTGTATTTCAGCTTAAAATATTATGTAAACTAACGCAATCTACATTTCGAGTTAATTGTCTGCCAT
>NZ_KQ970390.1:404822-407141 GCF_001579105.1 Weissella sp. DD23
GTTAATTGTCTGCCATTTTGGGGTTGTTCCATTTGACAAATACCACTAGTAAAAACCGCATTGTTTGGCACTGATCGAATCGACCAGTCACGCAAACAATGCGGTTCATTTTTCAAAGCAATGAAATGTCTAACGACTATTCAAGATTACTGTGACGTGCTTTCATAAACGACTCTGTAATTTGATAGCGTTGCATATAATCCATCGTAAAGATGTCACCAAACAACCAAACCGACTCTTCAAATAAACTGCCCATCGGTTGTTTCGTAGCTGTATCGGCATCAGCAAACTTGCTTTTGCCTGCCAGCAGTGTCACAAATTGTGACTGGCGTGCAATTGTACTATCCGTACCGGTGCTCCATAGCCAGATTGTCGCACCTACGTCACTAGCAGTTGCCGCAAATTGAACAAGTTGCGTTGTTTCACCAGAAGAAGACGCAATGACTAACAAATCAGACGCTGTAATTGCCGGTGTCGTTGTTTCACCCACAACAAACGCTTGTTTACCCAACTGCGTAAGACGCATTGCAAACGACTTTAGCGCCAGACCTGATCGTCCAGCACCAGCCAGGAAAATGCGTTCTGATTGATTTACGAGACCGAGTAGCGCTTCGTCATTCACATCATCTACATTTTGTGCCAACTCCGTTAAAACTGTTTGCCAGTTCATCTAAAGGCCTCCAATCTGTTTAATTAGCCTAGCAACTTCTTAAATTCAGCCGCAGCAGCTGTTGGATCATCAACCGTTGCAATTGCACCACCAATAATCAACAAATCAGGATTGGCTGCCTTGATTTCGTCAGCTGCCGCCAACTTGATGCCACCAGCAATGGCTGTCTTAGTGTTAGTGACATTAGCCTTAATCACACTGAACTCTTCAAATGGATCTTGACCCAAAGCCTGTAAATCATAACCCGTGTGAGTACCAATGTAATCGGCCCCAAACGCATCGATTTCACGGGCACGCGTTGCAACATCGCGTACACCAATCATATCAACCAAAAGTTCCTTACCCGCATCGTGAGCAGCCTTGACCGCATCTTGGATTGATTGGTCTTCCGCAACACCCAAAATAGTCGTGATGTCAGCTCCGTACTTAAAAGCTTGACCAACTTCATAAGAAGCCACGTCCATAATCTTTAGGTCAGCAAGCAACGTAATGTCAGGGAAAGTCTCGCGAATCTTTTGCAAGCCTTCTAGACCGAAGTTAATTACCAAAGGTGTCCCATATTCGAAAATATCAATACTATCCTTTGTCTTCTCAATCAATGCGATAGCACCTTGTACGTCTTCAAGATCAATTGCTAATTGTAATTTCATCGTTTAAAACACCTGCCATTTCTTTGTAGTAAGTAATAGTATGGACTTCTTTTGCCATTTTGCAAACTTTTAAGTCATAGCGACGCCAGAAAAAAAGACACCCACTGTCTCAAAACAACAATTGGTGTCTTTTAGAAATTTATCAACCGGTTCCCACAGTTAGCTGATAATTTGTTTATTGCCGGACAACCATGACCGTAACCGGCGCATTCGCTGCAACGTAGCCCGACTGTGTCCCAAAATAGCGATCAGAAAGCGTTCGTTTCGAGTGTGCCCCGATTACAACCAAATTAGGTTTAATAACTGGAATGATGTCACGGACAATCACTTTACCTGGCTCACCGTCACGCAAGACAGTTGCGACCGTTTTGACACCTGCATCAAGGGCTTCTTGCCGGTATCGTTTCAAGGCATTTTCGACGTCGGTGCGCGCATCAGTCGTTCGCTCCTTTGAAAGCGCATCAAACACATTTAACTGATCTTTTTCAAAAATAGACGCGATAATCAACACTGCCCCATCCTCATGGGCTTGGTGGATAGCGTTAGCCAACGTTAATTGACCTAACTCAGAATCGTCCACAGCTGCCAAGATAATGGGATAATCCAATTCATTTTCTGTTGTCATGTTCCTGTCCCCCGTAGCTTTAATTGCCTACCCGTATTATACCGTGTATTTAGTCGAATTTCAGCTTATTTTTGGGGACGATTAATTATAAATACAACCAATGATACAACAACAAGCACTGCTAATACGACCACACCTAGTTGCGATCCGCGGACGACCCCGGTATTCGCATGTGCTGCAACAGCACTTGCAAAGATCTGGGCAACAACCGCCGTAGCACTAGCGCCAATAAACTGGGTTAACGTATTCAAAATGCTGTTGCCATCAGCGTTATCGGCAGCAGGCAACGTTGCCAATGTAATCGTCATCAGGTTGGCATATGACAGTCCAATCCCAACCATCAATAACATGTGTACTGCCATCAGTAACCAGAA
>NZ_KQ970390.1:407161-410664 GCF_001579105.1 Weissella sp. DD23
CCCCGCCATTAGCAGCAAAGCGATTGTTGCAATCGTTACTCCCGTCAAAATTGGTTTCGTAGCGCCCACCCGATCTAACAAGCGACCAGAAATTGGTGCCAGAACTGAACCAATCACAGCCCCAGGAAACACAAACAATCCAGCGACTGTCGCGCTAACGTGCATGCCTAGTTGCAAATAGTTTGGCAAAATGAATGACAGCCCCAACAAAATGGCTTGGTAAACCAAAAAGCTGTAAAGAAACGCATTAAACTTGCGGTTACGCAAAATACTCAAACGAAGCAAGGGCTGGCGCTTATTAAATTGGAAGTAAATTACCAACACAACCAAAGCAATGATAATCCATAGCAGTGACATTTTTTCGATTGCAATTAACAACAATCCTAACCCGAGACCTAGTGTTATAAAGGCCGGCAAGGCAAATTTTTCAGTTTTTTCAACTGATTCAATGGGCATACTGGTTAATCCCATCACCAGGGAAATGACTAAGAGTACAATCAAAAACCAGAAAATAGCCCGCCAGCCTAGACTATTTAGCAATACCCCACCATACGTGGGACCGATGGCAGGGGCAATCGAAGTTGTCATCGTCCCAATGCCCATCATCACACCACGTCGATCACTGGGCGACTTAGTTAAGATAATATGAAACATCAACGGTAGCGCGATTCCTGTTCCGATACCTTGTAAAACACGCCCAACTAACAGCACACCCAAACTTGGTGCAAAGGCGTCAGTAAGCACCCCGAGAATAAAGGCTAAATTCGCAATAATAAAAAGTCGGCGTGGCGCAAAATTACGAATCAAAAACGCGGACACCGGTACAATAACTGCAATCGCAAGTAAATAACCCGTTGTTACCCACTGAATACCATTTGCTGTTGTGCTAAACTCATGCATCAACTCAGGGAACGTGACATTCATTGATGTTTCAATCAAAACACCACTAAAACTCATAATCCCGGCAGCTAGTACGGCTCTAAGTACGTGCCATTCCTTTGCTTGCATCTCCTATCGACCTCCTAAAAAAAATAAAAAAGGCGCGACACCACTGCTAATCGCAATGATGTTACGCCTCTGTGTTCGGCTCTTAACGAGCTATCTGTACGAAACAACTTGTACTAAATTAACAGAATTTTCCAATCCTGTCAAAACGAACAGTCATTCTTAATTTAATGAGTTTGCAAATAGTTAACTGCTTCAGTAAAGGTCTTAACCGGCACAATCTTCATATTCGGTGCATATTTCTTGGCCGTTTTAACAGCCAATTGATAATTGGTTAAACCATCTGACTCCAGCGCCAAGTTACTCTTAGTTGGCTTTAAATATGGTGCGAAGAAAATTTTGGCACCTGCCTCATGGGCAACAATAACTTTCTTATCGATACCACCAATTTCACCAACATTGCCGTCCTTATCAATTGTACCTGTCCCAGCAATCTTACGGCCGGCGGCTAGATTTTGGTTCGACAAGGCGTCATACATTTCCAGCGAAAACATCAAGCCACCCGATGGGCCACCGATATCGCCCATGTTGGCTGAGACTTTACGTGCTGAACTAACCGACACATCATCTGTCAGGGCGATACCAATTCCTGGCAACTTTTTAGTACCGGCTAGTGCCACTGACTTTCCAGTTGCCTGTTTAGCTTTCTTATTCCGCTCATAGGAAATTGTTAGTTTCGATCCAACTTTATTTGACCGAATGTAATCCTGAAAACCCTTCGCAGATTTGAAGTGATGATTATCAACTGAAGTAATCGTATCACCCACTTTTAAAGCCTTTTTAAAATTAGAATTGTCCTGAACCGCCATCACATAAATACCGTTAAAGGAACGTTTATAAGGAATTTTTGCTGCTTTATAGGCCGTTGCCTTAGCTTCGTTGACAGCTGAATCCATATAAATCTTGTTAATGGCGACGTTATCTGCAGATGAACCGCCACCGTTCGCCTCATAAGATGTCATCAGCGATGCCGTTGGATCTAGCCAAGCCATGATGGCACCAATACCGTTCACTTGTGACATGTAAACTGCTGTAATCATAAACTGACCATCAAGTTTTGGCTTTTTACCATCGACTTTAATGTAATGACTCAAATCATCAGCTTCTCCAGGCGTTTCAGCATACAAGGGTAATGGGCAAACTAAAACTAGCAGCATTAATATGCCGACAATAATGCCGGATATTTTAAGCCAACGTCGTTTCTTATGAGTTGCTTTCGCCATATTACTTACCTTGCACTTTTTCAATTAAAGCAGCGGCTACTGGCGCAGGCACAAGGTCATGTACGTCAGCGCCAAAACTGACAACTTCTTTCAAAATTGAGCTAGAGATATTTTGGTGTTCTGGTCGTGCCATCAAAAAAACAGTTTCAACTGTGCCTAAATAGTGATTCATTTCTGCAATATCACGTTCGTACAAGTAGTCCGTTTCGTTACGTAAACCACGCACCAATGTATCGGCTGCAATCTCTTTCATGTAGTCAACCGTGAGGCCTGTCATTTCGCGTACTGAAACATTGGGTAAATCAGCCGTCGACGCCTCAATTAACCGAATCTTTTCTTCAGGAGAAAATAAATACTTCTTCATTTTGTTTGTACCTACGCCGATGACCACTTCATCAAACAACTTCGACGCACGACGAACAACATCTAAATGCCCATTTGTAAATGGATCAAAACTTCCTGGAAACAATACCCGACGCATATTTACTCCCCCTCATATTGATAAAGCGTCACAACGGTGATGCCATAATCTTTTTGCTTAATGAAACTGAACCCTGGTATGTCCTCTGGTAAATTCGCGAACTGATCCGTCTCTGCAACAACCAACGCATCTGGTGCAATCAGGTTTGCGGCTTGCAGCTTGGCCAAATCGGCCAAAATAGTTTGCTTAGCGTATGGTGGGTCAAAATATAAGACATCAAATGGTGTCGATCCCATCAAACGTTGAATGGCAGCGTCTGCTGTACTCTTAATAACCGTAAATTTTTCTGGTGCCTTTGTAACCGCAATGTTGTCATTAATCGTCTTAATGGCTGCAAACTGACGATCAACCAATACCGCTTCATCCAAGCCTCGTGACACACCTTCAATACTCAAACCACCTGAACCGGCATACAAATCTAATGAGCGTCCACCGTCAAAATAAGGGCCAATCATGCTAAAAATAGCTTCTTTAACCTTATCTGTCGTTGGTCGCGTTGCATCACCTGGGACCGCCTTTAGAGGACGACCACCAAATTCTCCACTAACAATACGCATTATAATTCCTCTTCTTCAGCTGGTTCATCAGCCAATTCTGATGGATCAACAGATAATTCAAAGCCGTCACCTTGGCTACCTACCGTGGTATCCACGTCTGGCCAATGTGACAACTCTACTGATGACACAAAACCCAATCGCTCAATCAACGCAGATTTTGTTGCGACATCTGCCTCGTTCATATAAATGACAGCATACTTCATTTTTTCTGAAATATAACTCACCACGCCAAAGCGC
>NZ_KQ970390.1:410737-414156 GCF_001579105.1 Weissella sp. DD23
ATATAACTCACCACGCCAAAGCGCCGTAATTGGCGTGCCTGTCGCACATTCTTTAGGTGGACAATGACACTGCGCCGCTGGGTAACTTCAAATGTCATACCGACGCACGCTCCTTTTCGTATTCTTGTTGTTGTTTAATCAAACCGATAACATTAAATGCAATGCCAAACGTTATTCCCCATGACAATAATGATGATCCACCATACGAAATCATTGGGAAAGTCACCCCAGTAATTGGCAGTAATCCGACAACCCCACCTAAATTAATTAAAATTTGAATGGTGATGTAGGCTGAGATACCATACAACATCAAGCGGTACTGCATGCTTGGCGTCTGGAGTGCAAAGTGAATGAGTCGCCATAAGATGAAACCAAATACGGCTAACACAATCAAAATTGACACAGCTCCCAATTCTTCACCAACTACCGCCATAATGAAATCGGTATTCGGCTCTGGCAAATAACCCGTTTTTTGAATACTATTACCAAGGCCGCGCCCAAATAAGCCGCCATTGCTAATCGCATAGTAAGAATTAATCAATTGGTGACCACTGTCTAAATCTGCCCAGGGATTGGCATATGTTTCCAATCGCTTTAATTGGTAAGCCATCAAGCCAGTCTTACTAATTATCGGTAGCAAATACGGTAAAGCAACCAAAAAGGCGACGATTGCCAAAATATAGAAACTCAAGCCCCGTACTTTTATCCCTGACGTAAAGACCATCGTCAGAATAATAAATGTTAAGATAGCCGCACCACCCATGTCAGGCATCGCAACAGATAGAATCACACCAAATAACGGTGGCAAAATATCATGAATATTCAATCGCTCACGAATACTATGCCAGGTTCGACTTGAATCAAGTTGCCGATGTGAAAAGCGGTAAGCAAACCATAAAATCAAAGCAATTTTAAAATATTCGACCGGTTGAAATGATAGAAATCCAAAATTAATCCAGCCCTTGGCCCCAGACACAGGGTCGGTAAATAGGAACGTGTAAATCAGGACTCCAATTAAAATATAAACTGAGAACACAATTATCTTGCTGATACCTTTTGAATGCCACCGAATTGGGATAACGGTCATCACAATCATTGCGATCAATGCAATAATTGCAAAAAGGACTTGTTTTCCAAAAAAGCTTAACGCGGAACCACTCGCCATGTTAGTACTCGACGTGAATACCATTCCCGTCCCGAAGACCATCAAGGCAACGATTGCGATTAACATCTGGATGTCCATGTATTTAACTTGTTTCACAATCATTTTTAACACTTCACGCCAAAAGACAGATAGACTGCCCCGCCGTGCGTTAATTTTTTGCATAGGAGAACCCCTTTACTGTCTTTAATTGCTCTTATAATTTTAGCACAAAACTAGCAGTTCCTCTCAGGCCTTCATGAAATTACAAAAAACTCCTGTGACCAGCAATCTGGTCCACAGGAGTTTTCTTAGTCTATTTTAATAGATTAGCCTTGTTGGGCAATCTTACGACGCTTAGCAGCCTTCTCACGCTCAGCCGTAACCAAAATTTGCTTACGGATACGAACGTGTTCTGGCGTTACTTCAGCGTATTCATCGTCATCCAAGAACTCCAATGACTCTTCAAGCGTCATATCACGTGGCGTCTTGATTGAGGCAGTTTGGTCCTTGTTTGATGAACGAACGTTAGTTTGGTTCTTGGCCTTAGTAACGTTAACTGAGATATCGTTGTCACGGCTGTTCATACCAACAACCATTCCTTCATAGATATCGTCACCTGGGTGGATGAACATCGTTCCACGATCTTCAACTCCCATGATAGCGTAAGTCGTTGCAGTTCCTTGGTTAATTGAAACCAAAGTACCGTTACGACGACCAGGGTTCCAGTTCTTAACAACCGGTGCGTACGTCTCGTACGTGTGGTTGTAGATACCGTAACCGCGCGTCAATGACATGAACTCAGTTGAGTAACCGATCAAACCACGTGAAGGTACCAACCACTCCATACGAGTCGTACCCGTACCAGTTGGCTCCATGTTGCGCATTTCACCCTTACGTTGGTTCAATGAATCGATAACTGAACCTGAGTACTCGTCAGGTGTATCAATTTGAACTGCTTCGAATGGTTCTGATTCAACGCCATCAATCTCCTTGAAGATAACTTGTGGACGTGAAACTTGCAATTCAAAGCCTTCACGACGCAAGTTTTCGATCAAGATTGACAAGTGCAACTCACCACGTCCTGATACCAACCATGCACCAGCTTCATCAGTGTCATCAACACGCAATGAAACGTCAGTGTGCAATTCGCGACGCAAACGATCTTCCAATTGGCGAGCCGTCACAAACTTACCTTCGCGACCAGCAAATGGTGAATCGTTCGTACGGAACGTCATTTGCAACGTTGGTTCGTCAATACGCAAAATTGGCAAAGCATCCAAGTGGGCTGGATCAACAACCGTTTCACCAACTGAAATTTCTTCCATACCTGAAAGAGCAATCAAATCACCAGCAATAGCTTCGTTAATTTCAACACGGTCCAAACCAATGAAACCAAACAACTTCGTTACACGGAAGTTTTGGTGCGTACCATCAAGCTTCATAACCGTAACGTTATCTCCGACCTTGATCTTACCACGGAAGACACGTCCAACACCGATACGTCCAACGAAATCGTTGTAATCCAACAATGAAACTTGGAATTGCAATGGCTCGTCTGAGTTATCTTCTGGGGCAGGAATCGTTTCGAAAACAGTGTCGAAGATTGGTGTCATTGTGTGCTCTTGCGTAGCCAAGTCAGCATCCAATGATGATGTTCCGTTCATAGCTGAAGCGAAGATAACTGGGAATTCCAATTGATCTTCATCCGCACCCAATTCGATAAACAAATCAAGCACTTCATCAACAACTTCGTTAGGACGAGCACCTGGACGGTCAACCTTGTTCACAACAACGATTGGCGTCAAGTTTTGCTCAAAGGCCTTCTTCAAAACGAAACGAGTTTGTGGCATCGTACCTTCAAAGGCATCAACAACCAACAAAACACCGTCAACCATACCCATGATACGCTCAACTTCACCACCGAAGTCCGCGTGCCCTGGCGTGTCCAAGATGTTAATTTGCTTGTCGCCAACCTTAACGGCCGTGTTCTTGGCCAAGATCGTGATTCCACGTTCCTTTTCAAGATCGTTTGTGTCCATGGCACGATCGCCAAGTTCAGTACGCATATCAAGCGTGTCTGATTGCTTCAACAATTCATTAACCAACGTCGTCTTACCGTGGTCGACGTGGGCAATAATTGCAATGTTACGGATGTTTTCGCGCTTTGCCAAAATCCTAATTCTCCTTGACTATACGTCACTTTTTTACTCTAATCGGTGTAACAACTAACAAAAGTGAGCCGCTTACACGCGGCCCACCTATAGAAATAAGCATT
>NZ_KQ970390.1:414721-416283 GCF_001579105.1 Weissella sp. DD23
AGCATTAAAGGTCACGTTCAATTGCCATAATATCACTATATGCTTGTTGTGTTGCCACTAGAACTGTTCCTGATATTAACATATTCATAGGTTGGTCGTCAATTTTTCCGACTTTAAACCCTAAAGCTTCACCAAGCAATGTCCCCGCAGCATAGTCCCACGGCTTCATATTGCTGGCATATCCAACGGCCTTACCCGTCAGAACATGTAGATAAGAAATGCCCGCCGAGCCATACACACGGAACCCTAAAGCGGCCTTCGCCACTTCAGGAAACCCAAATTGCTCATATAGCAGGCGTGCACCAGACAAAATAATCAATCCGTCAGCCAAGCCCGTATCTTTTGGTGTCGCCAGCGGTGTGTCGTTGTGATACACCCCGTATGCCGGACCACCGTGGATGATGTCATGGTTAACAACATCCATAATCCAAGCCATCACTGGCTGACCATCTTCATACAATGCCAACATTGTTGCAAATTCTGCCTGTTGCTTCACAAAATTCATCGTCCCGTCGATTGGGTCAACAAACCAAACTCGGCCGGCCATGTCGTTAACCGCATCCCCAAAACCTTCTTCACCAAGAATTTTTGCTTTAGGATCAAAACGACGAATCGCATCAACATAAAATTGTTCTGTCTCGCGGTCCACATTAGTGACTAAATCGCGATGACCTGCTTTTGTATCCACGCGCATGCGCTGCGTGACGCGTTTGAGCACCGTATCGTGTACCGTGTCCAACCAACCTAATACAGTCTGATCAAGCTTTTTTAATTGCGCTTCATTCATACCGTTAGCCTTCCATTTTTAGCTGTTTCTTATCACTTTGCTTTGCGGCTTGGATGGTGCGATAGATACTATACCCTGACTCACCACCAAATTCCCGATCAAGTTGCTTTTCTTCAGCTTTACTAGGGACAACTTGCTTAAACGCATCGTAGGCCGCTAATAATTTCAATCGATCAATCCCAGATTCATAGGCCGTAGCTACAGCAGAATATAGACCACTAACGGCAATAATATCAGCCGTTGACCAACCGTCTAACATTGGGTAATTAAAATTCGAATCACCGTTTGCCATACGAATTACCCAATGTAACGTGTGCCATCAGTTTCATCCCATGGCGCCGTCTTGCTGATGTGATCGTAGTATAGCGTGCCATGCAAATGGTCAATTTCGTGTTGGAATACGATGGCTGGGTAGCCTTCCAACTTCAATTCTTGCGCATCGCCATTTTCATCTTGATACTTAACGGTAATCCGGTAAGCACGCTCTACATATCCAGGAATATCTTCGTCGACTGACAAGCACCCTTCACCCATTGACAAAGCCGTTTGCTTAACAGACTGACGCGTGATGACTGGATTATAAATCGTTCCTTTAAAGAAATACGTTGGGGCCGCATCTTCATCGATGTCAGTATCGTCAACATCTTCATCAGGAATCAAAATTGATGAAAATTGTTGTGAAATGCCAACTTGTGGTGCCGCAAGTCCAACGCCTGGACGAAGACCATACTTCTCGTTCTCTTCTTCGTTTTGTGAGACAACTAAGTACTCCATC
>NZ_KQ970390.1:416303-417988 GCF_001579105.1 Weissella sp. DD23
AAGTCACCTTAGCTGCTTGTTGACGCAACACAGGATCGCCATCACGGACGATATCTTTCATCAAATACATCTGCTCATCTCCTACAAAAAATTCTTAATAATACTAGTATAGCAAACTCTAGACCGGTTGATTCAACTTACGTAAATCTCGTAAATACGCAGCCGTTTCTTCATTAACAATATGTGCGACATCGACGTGCAACATTGGCTTACGGTTGTCATACCAGACGTCCGTCACAACCAACGCCATATCGGTCTCTGACGCACTGACTAGATTTTCATCCTGCGCATAGTCACGTAGCGCATTATTCAACGCTTGCCGGACCACGACAACTTCTTGGCGCTCCCGGTATGGTAGTTCGAACTCGAATGCCATGACTTCATGGCCCCAAATATTAGCCACCAACGTTGAAGTTGGTCGTTCCATTGTGAACAACAGCAAGTCATTGGCTAATTCCTGGAGCGCGACGGTCATACCAGCGTTAACAACTTGTTGTGAGGCAATAATCTGTCGTTCAGTCAAACGACGTCCATATCGTCGGTAGATGGTTAATGCCACCAACAGTAACCCAACTAATAAAGCCACCCAAACTAACCACATGATTACTTACCTCGTGAATCGCGGTAGCCCGCCAGCATACGATTTAACTTTTGGGCCACGAAATTCGTTTGTTGCTTATCCTTTTCACTACCAGCAACAACCCGTAACGATTGGTACGTCGCCGCTAATTGGACAAAATCATGATAAAGGCGATCCGTTGAAGTTGGTCGTTCTGGCAATTCTGAAAAATGTTGCGCTAACGTGAAATCGTTATAATTACGAACGAAATCTGTTAACCCAGTCACAAGAACAAAGTGGCCCGTTTGACGCTTAACCAAATCAATTGCTGACAACGCATCGACCATTGCAAACAATTCTGCTTCATAGGCGGATGAAATTGCTTGATGTCGCACGGCATTCTGTTCAGCCGGCGTATCAGTTGATAAGATGACTGAACCACTTAGTGCACGATTTGCCATGGTGTCCCATTCCCCACTGACATAAATGTAAGTTGCAATGGTTGATGGTAACGTCATTTTCAGTTGATTAGCCAGCGCCACTTCTTCTGGTGTCGTTGTTGGCACATAAGAACGCTTGAACTTTCCCTGTACGCCGCGGACATTATCTTTTATTTTTTCCCAGATGTTCTTACTCATCTTTGCTGTCCTCCGTCTTCATTACTTCAAGTTTAACCGAAAAGCGGATAAAAAACGACTACCCAAATCTGATGCATGATTTCAAATATATTTAGGATACATGTGCCTTGGTTTCGTTGAATATGGTATTTGGACGGTATTTCTGATAAAATTAGTTTTAAGATTGTTCGGTACAAGACAGTAATAAATTAAGGAGATTAACCGATTATGATTTTTAAGGTTTACTACCAACCTACTAAGACACAAAACCCAAAGCGTGAAAACACGCAATCACTTTACATTGATGCTGCTGACCAACCAGCTGCACGTTTAGCAGTTGAGTCAAACACAGACTACAATGTTGAATTGATTGAACAATTGTCAGAAAAGGCTTTGGCTTACGAGCAACAAAGTCCCAACTTTAAGTTGACGGAGTTCTAATATGGTCATGAATCTGGATATTCGTCCAGACGAGACTGCAGTATATGCGCTTGGTGGCCTTGGGGAAA
>NZ_KQ970390.1:418479-423222 GCF_001579105.1 Weissella sp. DD23
ACGAAGACCACATTCGGGGCCATTCACTTTTTCTTGAACGCAGTTAACGTCCCTGTATATGCTGGCCCTCTCGCCTTGGCATTAATTAAGAACAAGTTGGATGAGCACGGATTGTTAAACAGTACCGAACTTCACGAAATTGATGAAGATACTGTTCTTAAGTTTGACAACATGAGTGTTGAATTCTTCCGTACGACGCACTCGATTCCAGATACATTCGGAATTGCAGTGCATACGCCATCAGGAACAATCGTTGAGACTGGTGATTTCAAGTTCGACTTCACCCCAACAACTAAGCAGCCACCTAACGTACAAAAGATGGCCCGCATCGGTTCTGAAGGTGTCCTACTATTAATGTCTGACTCAACGAACGCCGAACGAGCTGAGTTTTCAAAGTCAGAACGTTGGGTGGGTAAGACAATTGACAAGTTGTTTGATGAAATCGATGGCCGCATTATTTTTGCCACGTTCGCATCAAACATGTCACGTGTGCAAATGGCGACTGAAGCTGCCCTCGCCCACGGACGCAAGATTGCCGTCTTCGGCCGTTCAATGGAAAGCGCCGTAACGAATGGTTTGGCCCTTGGCTACTTGGATATTCCAAAAGAAATGTTGGTTGATGCGCACGAAATCAATCACCTTCCTGCTAACGAGGTCTTGATTTTGTCAACGGGATCACAGGGAGAGCCAATGGCTGCCTTGGCCCGCATTGCTAACGGTACACACAAGCAGATTTCAATCCAACCGGATGACACCGTTATCTTCTCAAGTTCACCAATTCCTGGTAACACACAATCTGTTAACCGCGTCATTAACGAACTTGAGGAAGCTGGTGCCACTGTTATCCACGGTAAAATCAACAACATTCACGCTTCTGGTCACGGTGGCCAAGAAGAGCAAAAGTTAATGTTATCTTTGATTAAGCCAAAGTACTTTATGCCTGTTCACGGTGAGTACCGGATGTTGAAGGTTCACGAAGGCATGAGTCATGAAGTTGGTGTGCCAAAGGAAAACACGTTTGTCCTTGATAACGGGGATGTCCTTGCTTTGACCGCTGATTCAGCTCGCGTTGCAGACCACATTCCTGCCGAAGACACGTATGTCGATGGAAACGGTATTGGTGATGTTGGTTCTGCCGTGTTGCGTGATCGCCAAATGTTGTCACAAGACGGTTTGGTTGTTGTGGTCGCAACAATTGACTTGAAGAACCAAGAAATCACAGCCGGTCCTGATATTTTGTCACGTGGCTTTATCTACATGCGTGAGTCAGAAGACTTGATCAATGAAGGTCGCAAGGAAATTTTCCACGCGATTCTAACAGCGATGCGTGAACCAAACGCTAGCGAGCACAGTATTCGCAATGCGGTTGTGTCACAACTACAACGCTTCTTGTACGAGAAGACTAAGCGTCGCCCATTAATCTTGCCTATGTTTATTTTGATCTAGGCCGTTAATAACAAAAAGCGAGTTTACCCATTACCGGTAAACTCGCTTTTTCTATAGCAAATAATTTAATAATGCGCCAATCCCATAAGCAACGCTGGCTGCCACATAACCAACGAGTAATGTTAACCCAATTTCAGCCCGTTTTGATTTATTGGTCAATTCAGCTTTGACCATCCCCAGCAGCGCCAAAGCTACCCCTACAATCAGGAACGAGATTGGAAAAGCCACAGTTGGACTATGAATCACAGCATTTACAATTAAGTAAGCACTCAACGGAATTAACCCAAAAACATTAAAGGACAAAAATGTTGCCACGCCATCCTCAAACGCCGCCCGTTTTGTCTTACCGGCCGTTGCAGATAAGTAGGCACCTGCAGCCATTGAAAATCCATCGGCCAATAAGTTAGAAAAACCCAAGATGATAATGACCACATTGGAAATATCTCCACCAACTGAGCCGGCAACGACCGCAAAAGTGGTAATAATGCCATCTAACCCGCCATATACAATTGGTGACGCAAAACGTTTCATGAAAACACCACCCTAACTGACTCCCTATTCAAGCAACGATACCGCATCATGAATTTTAGTCATATCGGTCATATCAGCCTTACCCTCTTCAAACATTTCAACAAGTCGCTGTTCAGTTGGTGTGCGATCTGCTAGCGCCTTACGCTTTTCAAAACCGTACATCACCCGCAGCAACATCTTATCTGACATACTAATGTCGTCAAAGACAATTTTGCCACCCAAAAGTTGCATGGTGGCATTTGGCATATAATCCAGCATTTGTTCCTGTAAGAAATGAATCGTGGCGTGGTCTTCTGGTGATGTCATCCCAACGACAAACACTTTGACAACCTTAGCCGGATCGAACACATGCGAAATCTCTGGTAGTCCCATAATAACCCGTCGGTAAATTGGCGCAAAGACATAGACTTTCTCAATACCTGGCTCACTCGCTAAGGCTTGACATTGCTTCAAGTCACACAAAGGTAACCCCATCAGCGTTGCGAAAGCCTGCGCATACCTCTCAGTTGTGCCATATTTTGATGCATAAATAACAACCCCATTTGTTTGTTCCATCGGAATCCCCTCCTAGCATGTTTCTTTATCATTCATTATATGCCAGGTGTTTGACCGCTGTATGCTGCCAAAAAGAAAACCATCCACTTTATTTAAGGGGATGGTTTGATATTTTTGAATTATCGTCGCACAATGTCTGGAATTGTGTCTAATTGATTAACTTCGTATGTTGCTTGATATGGCGTGTTGTTTGCCACTTGGTGTAAGTTGACCCAAAGCGTATCAAGGTGATAACGGTTGCCGCCCTGAATGTCCGATGCCAGGCCATCACCAATCATAATTGTGTTGCTGCGCGTCATAGCCGGTTGCTTGTTAAATATCGCATCGAAAAACTCCGTGGCCGGTTTAGCATGGCCAATTTCATCCGATGTCACCATATCATCAAAGTACTTCATAAAGCCGGTATGGGCCATACGTTGTTCCTGCGTGTGTTGCTCCCCGTTTGTGCCCGCAATCAATTTATATCCTTGCTTGGTCAATTGTTGCAATAGCGCCTCCGCGCCATCCAAAACATAGTAATTCTCATTTAAATATCCACGGTACTCTTTTTCAAGTGCAACACCATCGACATCACGACCAAATTGATCAAACAGCGTTGCAAACCGGGTATTGTGGATTTGGTCCTTACTAATTTCACCACGTTCATAAGCCGACCATAATCCCCGATTAATTTGTTGATACTTATCAAACGCTTGGCGAACATCTGGCACTTCGTGATCACGAAAAACATTCAACAAACCAACCTCTTCGCCTTTACGGAAATCCAATAAAGTATCATCTAAATCAAAAATCAAATGTTTATACACTATCACGACCCCACTTTCATATTCTCAGTGTAACAAAAACAGGCAGCCAAAAGCTACCTGTTTTTTAAGTCGTTAGGCCTTATGCCAGTCCCACTTAACATATGCATACGTCAAGAGATATAGCACAAGCGTCGTCGCGAACAACTCCAAGAGCGTTGCCATACGAATGCCTTCTTTCTAAAAAAATTGCACAAAAACTCACTTAATCAGTGTAACACTGTTTTTTCACATTTTAATGAAATGTCCAAAATTCCGGTCAATATTACCAAAATGGATAAGGCTGCGTTGTTGCTACCATATCAAACGCCCGCGAGCCAAGTTCTTCACCGTCGGCATGGCCAAATTCTAACCGCGCTGTTCGAATGCGAATTTGGGTAGCCGTAAAGCGATGAACTTCCTTGTACTGATAGTGTTTACCGCGCATCAATTGCGCTAGAATGACGAATAGTTTAATAAACACTTTGGGACGCTCAATCACAATCAAGTCAATTAAACCGTCTCTTTCATCGGCATCCGGCATAATTTTAATGCCCCCGCCAAAATATGGATGATTTGACAATGTCAGTAAGTAGCCCCGATTAAAGTAATGCCGGCGCTGATTAACATCTAACTCGATTTGAAAAGTATCTTGCAGACTAAATGTCTTGAAGAGTGCTGACAAATAGACTAATTTACCTAACTTTAATTTATTCAATATTTTCTTGTGTGTGGATGCGTTAGCTAATTTGACCGTTGTTGCATCAAACCCAATGCCAACATTATTCACGAAGTAGCGGTGTTCCCGCTTAATCGCATCCACATATTCACCAATATCGATTCGTTCTGGCGTACCCGCGGTCACGTTGGTCAGAATCCGTTTAAAGCCCGCAACTGGGTCAGTTGGTAATTGACGGGCTCGTGCAAAGTCATTGCCTGACCCAGCAGGAATATAAGCCAATGGCAACTGATTTGCATTGCTGTACGCCATAGCACCATTTATTGCTTCATTGAGCGAACCATCCCCGCCCACGATGACGAGTGTTTGATCCGAAGCCTGTTGATACTTTGCAAACAGGCGTGTCCATTCTTTAATATCACCTGCGCGTTGCGAAAAACGAACCTCATAGTCCGTCGCTTGCTCCTTCAGGTACGATTCAAGCACTTGCCAACTTGCAACGGCTTGTCCAGAACTTGCCGCTGGGTTGACCAAAAACGTAAAATGCATGCTATCGTCATCTCTCTTTCATTTACTCCATTAGATAGTATACAAAATTCATACGATTTAGTCAGCAACATCCATGTCTCATCATAATTCCTTCAAAAAAACCACACAACCCAGCCGAGTTGTGTGGTCTGTTACGTGGTTAGTGTGTTGTGCTACCCCAGAACTTCTCTTTGTATGCATCACGTGATTGCTTTTCTTCGT
>NZ_KQ970390.1:423242-425793 GCF_001579105.1 Weissella sp. DD23
TTCTTGCAAAGCAACTTTAGACGCCTCAGCAATCTGTCGTTGCTCAGGTGAATTAACAAAAATCACAGGTCGGTAATTGTCACCGCGATCTTCAAACTGCCCCATCGCATCAGTCGGATCTGCCGTCTGCCAATATAAGGCGACCAAATCTTCGTATGAGATTGCATCGTCGTCAAACCAAACTTTTACGGCTTCGGTGTGACCCGTTTGGTGTGCCTTAACTTCTTCATAGGTTGGATTATCCTTATGACCACCCGTGTAACCAGAGCGGACGAGTGAAATACCTGTTAATGTTTCAAATGGTTGGACCATGCACCAAAAACATCCACCTGCAAAAATTGCTGTTTGTTCTGCCATATTGTTATCCCCCTAAATTACTTTAACTTGATATCCCACGCAGGGATTTCTGCTGATCCATATAGCTGCTTCATGTGCTTCTTGGTAGCCTCGGTTTGATAGGTTTTAACCACTTGCTTGTATACCTTTTTATTTTGCGTACCCTTACGTGCAGCAATGATGTTAATGTAACCCTTGTTAGCTTTATTAACCGGTTCCACGAACAACGCCTTGTCAATATCCAACTTTGCATCAAGGGCGTAATTGGTATTAACAACTGCCGCATCAGCACCCTTCAACGCGGCAGCAGTTTGGTCTGAAGAAACTTCCTTAATTTGGAAATGTTTCTTGTTCTCCGTTACATCCTGAGCAGTTGGCAACTTGGCGTCATGGTTGTATTTAATCAATCCCGCGGCCTCTAGGACATCCAACGCACGTTTTTCATTCGATGCGTCATTCGGTACGATAATCGTTGCTTTTTCCGGCAAATCCTTCAAAGACTTGTGATTATCAGAATAGATACGAATTGGTGTCACATACGTCTTACCAATCCCCACTAACTTATTCTTAAAATGCTTATTTTGAACATCGAAATAATTAATCGTTTGGAATGAATTCAAATCGATCGAACCATCAACTAATGCTTGATTTGGCTTAACGTAATCCGTGAACAACTTCAACTTCACATCGATGCCATACTTCTTCTGCGCATCTTTTTTGACATATTCCCATAATTGACGGTCAGAATCTCCAACCAAGCCAACGGTTACAGTCTTTTCGTTCGCAGCGGAAACTGCCCCATCATTTGTTACATACAAAGCCACTACAGCTGCTAAACCAGCCACTGCCACTGCTGATACTAATACTTGCTTTTTATTAATTGTCATAATCTCCACCCCTAGTTGTAAATAAAAAAACCGTTTCTATACACATTCTCAATATGAGAAGTATAGAAACGGTTTAAGCCCGTGGTACCATTCTAAATTCGCTTGTTCAGTCACCTGAAAAGCCTCACAACGTGCGGACAGGGAGCGAAATGATGCTATGTCGATACGCGTGTTTGTTAACGGTAACCACCCGTGTGTCGCTTATGAACTTGCCATTCACAACACCCAATCACAGGCCATTTTCTGAGTACTACCGCACGCTACGTCTCACCACCCGTAACTCTCTGAACTTTGCTAGCAATCGTACTTCCCTGATCATCTTGTTTTTACTAACTATTTATTCGTTTTTTCTATGAGTATTATATTAGACAATACTCATTTTATTGTCAAGCTTTTATTAGGATTAATTTTTGTTTTGTGCATCACTAACCGCTTGTAAGGCCGTTGCACCTACAAAATTAACCGGTTGCGTAAAGTTAGGTTGGAAGAAGAAATCAGCCATCGCCAAATCGTCAATGGTCATTTGATTTTGAATGGCCAATGAGACAACATTCGCCGCTTGCGTAATGTCATGCTTTGACATAAAGGCCGCCCCCAGCACTCGCCGTGTTTTGCGATCCCAAGTTAACGTTGATAACACTGGTGTCGTCGACAACATAAAATCAGGTCGATAATCTTCCTCATGAACCGTTTCAACGACATCTAAGCCCCGCGCTTCAGCAGACCCCTTGTTCAGCCCGGTTGCTGACATGGCATAACCATACAATTCCACTGCCGACGTTGCTTGCGTCCCTGAGTAAGCCAAGTGATGACCATCAATGTTACGTGCAACGAGCATCCCCTGGCGAATCGCATTCGTGGCTAATGGAATATAGTCATAGGCTTGCGTTGGATTGTAGAAAACAGTCGTGGCATCACCAGCGGCATAAACGTCAGGCAAACTTGTTTCCATATACGCGTTCGTTAAGATGGCCCCGTTTGGTAGCATATCAACTTGGCCCTTGAACAAGTCCGTATTTGGTAAGAAACCAATCCCAAGCACCGCAATATCCGCTTCATAAGTACCTTGATTAGTTGTCACTCGAATACCGCCATCTGCGGCATCTTCAAAGCCGGTTACCAGTTGTTGCAAAGCTAATGTGACATCGTTTTCCTGGAACGCCGCTTCCAGACGATCAGTAATTACTGGACTGAAGTTCTTAGGCAACACGCGATCAAAACCATCGATTAGCGTAACTTTCTTACCAGTTACTGAAAATTGCTCTGCAATTTCGGCCCCAATGTAACCTGCACCAATTACAACCACACGCTTCACATCATCCGCCACT
>NZ_KQ970390.1:426059-430800 GCF_001579105.1 Weissella sp. DD23
AACCAGTTGTAATAACAATTTTATCAAACGTCTCATCTGCAAAATCACCGGTCAATAGATTCTTAGCCCGAATACGCTTGTTTACCAAGTCGGCTTCAACAACTTGGTGTTGCATTTTCATTGTAATTCCTTGTTCAGTCATTGAAGCTGGTGTTTCATAAAACATACGTTGTTCATCCGAAACGTGATTACCTACCCACAAAGCAATCCCACATGACAGGAACGACACCGTCGTGTGCTGTTCATAAACCGTAATGTCAGCCTCAGCATGCAATTGTTTAATTTGCGTCGCTGAAAAGGTTCCTGCGTGTGTGCTACCAATTACTGCAATTTTCATGTTATATACCCCACAACATTTTTCAATTATTATCATTGTGCAATTATCAACAACTATTTATCGACATTATTCACAACTAAACCCACTGATGAAACAACCGTTTGTTCCATTTACAAGTGTAAATAAGTCCGATAAATTAGATAACTCACAAACTAATTGTAACTTACTGAGCAAATACGTCAAGCTATTTTTTAAATGAGTAGACGAAAAAACCCGAGACAAGCGAATTCCTTGTCTCGGGTTTTATAACCTCATTAATTGTCACGCCATTGTTTAACAAGCATGACGGTTCCCGTCATTGCTCCTAAAAGCAACATTGCTTGTGCAAACAAAGACTTGTCTGCTAATAACGTCATACTGATAATAATCACTACTGCCAGTACCACGAAATAGATACAGGCATCCTCAATTTGTTCGGTCATACATCCTCCTATTACTTGAACCAAGCATCAACCTGCTTAGGGTGTGCCTTAATCCAATCCTTGGCAGCTTCCTTCGCTGATTTACCATTTGAAGTTGCGAGCATTACTTCACCCATATCTTCTTTGGTCCAATGGAAGTTCTTCAAAACTTTGTACACGTCTGGCTTATCAGCTTTTAATCCCTTACGCGTAAACGTATTGATCGATTCTGCCTTACCAAATGATTGCTTTGGGTCCTTTAGATACTTCAAATCATACTTTTGGAACATCCAGTGGG
This sequence comes from Weissella sp. DD23, assembly GCF_001579105.1. Lineage (NCBI taxonomy): Bacteria > Bacillati > Bacillota > Bacilli > Lactobacillales > Lactobacillaceae > Weissella > Weissella sp. DD23. The sequence continues at coordinate 427,096 of NZ_KQ970390.1, forward strand.
GCTGCCACCCCGTAATCACGATGTCCTTATGTTCTTTAATCGCCTTACCTAACGCAACTGCCATGGCACCTGATGATGATGGCGTGACCGTCCATCCCTGTTCCTTAAGACCATAGTCTGCCAGAGCCTTGTCCGCAGACTTCATCACACCAGCCCCCGGCTCAATCCCGGTTACAGTCTTACCTGCTTGTGTGGTCAAGTCTGAAATCGACTGAACATTCATGTAGCTTGGCACGACAAAACCAGTTGTGGCGCCAGTCAAATTTGGTCCTAATAAATCAATTTGATCTTTGTACTTCTTATATTGTGCAGCGTGTGTATTAGGTAACCAGGCAGACACGGATGCATCCGCTTGTCCATTAGCCACAGATTGCCACATAATCGAATTATCAAGTGGCGTTAACTTAACGTTATAGCCATGTTCACGCATTGCCTCGGCTAAAACATTGCTTGAGGCAACTTCCGAATCCCATTGTACATAAACCAAATTAACAGATTCTTTGGCTGACTTAGTTGAAGTAACTGCATTGATAACGCCGGTTCCAACCATAGCCACAGCAACTGCTAATGCTGTCCACATCTTCCAACGACCCTTTGACGCTTGTTGTTTAGCCGCTGGGTCAACATTCAACTTCTGTGTAAAGCGATCAATAATAATGGCCAGAATAACTAAGGCTAGCCCATTAACGAATCCCTTACCAATATCAGCGTTTTGAACCGCTGACAATACACCACGACCAAGTCCTGGTGCACCAATCATTGAGGCAATCACAACCATTGACAATGCCAACATAATCGTTTGATTAATACCAGCTAAAATCGTACCAGTCGCCAAAGGTAACTCTAACTTAAATAATTTTTGCTTAGGTGTTGAACCGTAAGAATCGGCCGCTTCAACCAAGTCTTTCGGTACCTGTCGGATACCCAAATTTGACATTCGCACTGTTGGTGGTAATGCGAAAATAACTGACGCAAATACACCAGGCACTACCCCAATTCCAAAGAAGGCAACTGCCGGAATTAGGTACACAAATCCAGGCATGGTTTGCATAAAGTCCAAGACCGGTTGCACAATCTTAGCAACTGTTTCCTTTTTAGCCATCCAGATTCCCAATGGCACACCGATAACAATTGATACTAAACTTGATACCACAACCAAAGTCAATGTGTTCATCAAATCAGACCACAAATTTTGATTGGCAATAAACAATAACCCTAGGAATGTAAAGGCCGCAAAGCCCCACTTTTTCCCAGAAGATAAAATGGCAAATATGGTAACGCCAATAATAACTGCCCAAGATGGCATAGCAATCAAGCCATTTGTCATCCCGTTCATCAAATGATTACCACCGGTTTGAATGGCGTCAAAGAAGCCACTCAGGTTTGACGTTAACCAATTAACGGCCGACTCGACCCAACCCGCGACGGGAATTTTTCCAATTAATAATGTCATAAATTAGTTGTCCTCCGTTTCCGATGTCTCTGCCAGCGCTTCAAGCACTCGACCACGGATGATAACGCCTCGTAGACGTCCTTCATCAACCACCGCTAATGGGGTTGGTGAATCATAAATAAGTGGCATAATATCTGCCACAACCATGTCCTTCGCAACCGTTGGCATTTCAGTCGCCACTTCAGATAATGGCAAACCTTCCGCACGAGCACGCAAGGCATCTTCACTGGTAACAAAGCCACGGAAATGACGGCCACGATCAATGGCAACTAAGCCACTGACTTCTTCAACACGCATCTTCTTAAGCGCCACGTTTGGACCATCAACTTCGATGTTCGTATAAATTGGTGGAATCATAATGTTTTCAGCCGTCAAAACCTTTGAACGGTCAACATCTTCAATAAACTCACGCACGTAATCGTTCGCTGGGTTCGTCAGAATTTCTTCTCCCGTACCAACTTGTTGGACTTGTCCGTCCTTCATAATCGCAATGCGATCACCAATACGAAGCGCTTCATTCAAATCGTGGGAAATAAAAATAATTGTCTTTTGAAACTTTGCTTGTAAATCAAGCAATTCATCTTGCATATCACGACGAATCAACGGATCCAAAGCCGAAAACGCTTCGTCCATCAGCAAAATTTCAGGGTCGTTTGCCAAAGCGCGGGCCAATCCAACACGTTGTTGCATCCCACCTGATAGTTGCTTAGGATATTGATCCTTGAAGGCCAACAAATTTGCGTTGTCCAGCGCTTTCTCAGCGCGTTCACGACGTTCGGCCTTTGGCACGCCCTGCACTTCTAGACCATACTCAGTATTTTCTAGAATCGTTCGATGCGGGAATAACCCGAAACTTTGGAAGACCATGCTCATCTTCTTGCGACGAACATCCAATAATTGTTCCTTGTTTAGTTTAGAGACATCTTGTCCATCAAGGAAAATTGAACCTGAAGTTGGTTCAATCAAACGGTTTAATAAGCGGATTAACGTTGACTTACCAGACCCTGAAAGTCCCATAATCACGAAAATTTCACCTTCCTCAATTGACAAGTTAGCATCATAAACACCAACTGTCGCACCAGTACGCTTTAATATTTCTGTTTTTGGTACTTGTTTTTCTACCAACTGCAATGCTGGTTTGATTCGCTTACCAAAAATCTTGGTTAAGTGCTCTATTTCTACCTTAGCCATAACTCTCCTCCTACTTGATCGAATACTCTCACTTTCGCTAAGTGACAACTCTATTGTAAACATAAAGTTGTCACTTAGGTCAAATTTAAACGCCTGTACCGCCGTGTTGCATATACGGTACAAATGCTATCATTAAGCTAACGCTTTGATGGTATACCAATTTTATTTATCGCACGGGAAAAGTTGTCCAATAGAAAACAAGTGTGCTATTCTGAAAGGGCGAAGGCAACATATAAATGGTAAAGGTTCTAGATCTTCGCCAATTGTTGCAGTGATAAACAGTTAAATTCGAGGTAAATCCATGGCAGCAATTAAACAACCGCGATATCGCGTTATTGCATTACGAATTGCAGAAAAAATCAGCACCAATCAATTGAAGGTGGGTGATAAAATTCATGCTCGCTCAACTCTGGCCACAACTTTTGGTGTGTCAGCTGAAACGGCTCGACGTGCGATTAGCGTATTAGTGGATTTGGGCATTGTTGAAACACGTCATGGTAGCGGCGTGGTTGTGACATCCCGTCAAAAAGCCCAAGACTACGTCAATACTGAACAAGAAGTGAACGGCTTACAATCGCTACAACAAGACCTCAAAAATCAAATTAAAGCCCAACAAGCAGCGCTAGCTACTTTAGGCACTTCCCTACAATCATTTATCGATCAGTCACAACATTATCAACAGCACAATCCCTTAACACCTTTTGAATTGGCTTTAACCGTACCATCGGCCATGTTTGAAAAAGAGCTACGTGAACTAAATTTTTGGCACAAAACGGGCACAACCTTAGTGGGAATTATGCATGAAGATAAATTAACAATCTCACCCGGTCCTTATGCGAAAGTATTCCAGGGAGATACACTCTACTTCGTCGGTGATCAAAACAGTGTTCAGAGTGTTTCAAACTTCTTTTATCAAAACTAAAATAGCTGGCTCGAATTTAGGAATCCTTGAACGAGCCAGCTATTTCTTATCTAGGAGAACAATGTGATGCGAATATTAGTCAGGTTAGCCGTTATTGGACTATTACTATTTGGCACTTTTCTGTTCAGTTACGAGGCAG
>NZ_KQ970390.1:431153-432880 GCF_001579105.1 Weissella sp. DD23
TTCAGTTACGAGGCAGAAAACCCAGTGACAACCAAAAAAACAACAACCACCGTACCCAAATCAACACAGTCCCACCGCACCCCGCTTACAACCAAGCAACTACACGATAACCAGTTGCTTTACTTTGCCGCAATCATCAACTATGCAACGTCAAACATTACCGATGGCCGTTGGCAAGAAGTCAAGCACCCGTCAAACGGTTGGCAAATTGAACCGCACCTCGTTTCTGGCACAACACGCTACTTTGTTTGGCCAGATAAGCAAGCAACTGCCGATCAAAAAATGGTCATGCCGAATTGGTTTAGTGTGTCTGACAACGTTGTGACACTACACTCATTCATCATTCATTCCGGGGGCCAAGATGTCGTGCATGAAATCTCCGTCCAAGAGATTATCCACTGGCACAACCAAAGCCAGGTACGTCTCCAACATCTCGAGAAAATCCAAGCAAACAGTCGCTTATTAACTGAAATGACAAAAAAGACCTCATCGACAAACCGATGAGGTCTTTTTAGGCAAACTATCAACGCAACAATTTGCCATACTATCATTCATATTAAGCGTTAAAAGCGTCAGTCAATGGTGGTACCACTTGCTTCTTACGTGATACAACACCAGGCAATGATGCACGACCGTCTGCCAACTTAACGTCAAAGGCAGCTTCAACCTTATCCAGGTTATCACCCAAAACCAAAATATCTGAATCTGAGTCCAAAATGTTCGTCACAACGAAAACAAAAGTGTTATAACCATCTTCAGCCAACTCAGCTTCCATCGCCGCAACCACTTCATCACGACGTGAGAAGACATCCTCAACATCAACTGTGTTTACTTGACCGATGCGAACCGTTGAACCATTCAACTCAAATGACTTTGCATCGCCATCAATCAATTCCTTGGCTGAACGTGATGACAAGTCAGTACCTGCCTTCAACATCTCCAAACCGTAAGCCTCATAATCTGCCAAACCAGCAATCTTAGCCAAGGCTTCCAAAGCAGGCTTGTCCATTGGCGTTGTCGTTGGGCTCTTCAACAACAACGTGTCAGAAATGATAGCTGATGCCATCAAACCAGCAATTTCAGCAGGAATCTCAACGTTGGCTGTTTGGAACTCATAGTACAAAACAGTTGCAACAGAACCCCATGGCTTGTTGATGAAGTACAAAGGAGCAGCTGATGAGAAGTTAATCTTGTGGTGATCGTACACACCGTAAACAGTTACGTCTGCAATGTTCGCAACTGATTGCGCAGCTTCATTGTGGTCAACCAAGAAAACTTCTTCTGTGTCAGCACTTTCAATTACACGAGGTGCGTCAACCTTAAAGTAATTCAATGCAAATTGCGTTTCTGCATTTGGTGTTCCCAAAGCCACAGCCTCAGTATCTTGGTTGTATGCCTTGTTCAAAAAGTATGATGCAGCGAATGCTGAAGCAATCGTGTCTGTATCAGGGTTTTGGTGTCCGAAAACCAACATCTTAGCCATCAGATAAATCTCCAATTTCTTTGTTTTTTCAATGATTTAATCATACACCATTTCCGACAGTTAGGCACGCAAATTAGTCAAAATTCCAACCGGCTAGTATCGACTTAATCATGAATAATTAGTGCCATACCAAGAATCTGCACGGATTTAGTTAAAAATTATTAAAGGCCGGCCGACTAAAATCATGCTAAAATTGAAACTGTTCTGTTTTTCAGAACATGCACTTATTCACTTTTTAAAATTG
>NZ_KQ970390.1:433235-434467 GCF_001579105.1 Weissella sp. DD23
CTCTCCTTTTTGTTGTTCGTTAGAAAAATGTCAGTGAATATGAACCGGTAAATGTTTGAGCTGGTGCTAGTGTGTTGATGCCATACTTGTGGTGCAACTCACCATCTGCGTCAACTGTGTCGGCGATTCCCCACCAAGGTTCAATTGCCACAAATGGTGCCTCTTTAGCATATGGCGTCCAAATACCAACGTACTTCGCGTTTTGGATATGCATGGTAACACCGTGTGACTCACTCAACTTGGCCAAAACAATCGACACTGGATTTTGGTCCAATCGCAGAATGATTGCATCGTCCTTATAATCATCTCGACGAAGACGCAATGGAATGCGCGTGTCAAACGTTGATTCTAAATTATTGTCCAAGTACGGACCGACTAACTTGGCACGATTGTACTTACGTTGTGGTTCAACGTTGATGTAGTAATCCGTAAACTTTTCGCCCGCTTCTAGTGGCGCACGGAACCCTGGGTGACCACCAACGGAGAAATAAATGTCATGCGTGTCGGTGTTTGTCACCACATAGGCAATGCCCAACGTATCTTGCTCTGTCAGACGGTACAACACGTCAAATTGGAAATGAAAGGGATAAATCGAAAACGATTCATCATTATCAACCAAACGGAAGCGTGCTGTATTAGCAGTCTTCTCAACTAAATCAAATTCATTATCTCGTGCGAAACCGTGTTGGGCCATAAAGTACGTCTTATCACGATACTTGTAACGATCACCCTTTAAACGCCCAACAATGGGGAAAAGGTTCGGTGCGTGGCGGCCCCAAAAATTAGGATCGGCTTCCCACATATATTCTAGGCCACTTTCTTTATTAGTCACACTGACTAATTCAGCACCCATTTCTGAAATGACGACGGTGATACTGTCATTTTCTAGCTTGACTGACATGCTCTTCTTCCCCCAGTCCGTTCTGTAAACGTTTTCTTCAATATTTTTATCATAGCAAATTTTTTACATAAAATCTATGCACGAATTGTAAATGATTTTCATAAATAATCGACAGGTTTATGAAAAAAAGAGGTCCATGCCAAGTAACATGAACCTCAAAGTAATTATTCTGTTGCTCGTGGAAAAAAATCACGGTAACTTTTTTGTAAAGCATCCGTTGTCACGTGCGTATAAATCTGAGTTGTACTTAAACTGCTGTGGCCCAATAGTTGTTGCACCGTTCGCAAATCAGCACCGTTATTCAGCATATCCGTTGCATATGTGTGGCGGA
>NZ_KQ970390.1:434487-437712 GCF_001579105.1 Weissella sp. DD23
TGCGCGGAAATCATCTGCGTCAAGCCAGCCTTCTTGGCCAATTGCTTCAGAATGTATTCAATCCCGCTAGCCGTTAATGCCTGACCACGTTGATTAACGAATAGTTTGTCATGCATAACCGGACTTTTGGCAAGCAACTGTGGGCGGGCATCACGTAAATAACTCGCTAGCGCATCAGCCGCATATTGACCATATGGTACAATGCGCGTCTTATTCCCCTTACCAGTTATCGTGATTACTCGGGCAGCTTGATCTAGCATGCCTAACGTTAAGCCTGCTGCTTCCGATACACGGGCCCCCGTGCCATATAAAATCTCGAGTAACAATCGATTGCGCAATCCGAGCAGGCTCGTATCAGCCATGACGACGTCAAAAAGTTTGTTCAATTCTTTCTCATAAAAGTATCGTGGCAAATGTTGCCCAGCCTTTTTGAGTTGTACACCTGCAAACGGGTTTGTCGTAACAACTGCGTTGCGCTCTAAAAATCGATAAAACGCCCGTAAAGAGCTCACTTTGCGCGCAATCGTCCGGCTGACGTCACCTTTTTCGTAAAGCATCGACAGAAACACACGTGCATCATACTGATCGATGGTAGTTAAATCAACTGGTTTACCATCCCCAGAATCCGTCAAGAATGCAACAAATTCAGTAATATCCGATTGATATGCTTTTTGGGTATCCTCAGAATATTGCCGCTCAACCCGCAAATAGTCCAAAAACAAGCCCGTCAACGTTGCCGTATCCATCTTTATTTTGCCTGCTCTGTTTCTTTTTCAGCCTTAGTATCTGCAACTTCTTCGTCGTCCTTTGGTGTCGTACCATCAGCACGCGTCTTCTCAGTTGGCTTGTCCCATGAGACAAAATCACAATCTGGGTAACGTGAGCAACCATAAAATGTGCGACCACGCTTCGTCTTTCGCTCAACAATTTGTCCGATACCACACTTTGGGCAACCAAGTCCAATTTCTTCAACAATCGTTTGTGTGTTACGACAATCAGGGAATCGAGAACAAGCGTAGAACTTACCATAGCGTCCCATCTTTTCAAGCATCGGTGCCCCACAGACGTCACAATTGAAGCCAGCCAAACGGTCCTTTAATACAATCTTTTCCATTTCCGTTTCGGCTTTCGTTAACTCCTTAGAAAACGGCTTGAAGAAATCGTCTATCACTTTGACCCAATTTTCTTTGCCTGCCTCAACGTTATCTAAGCTCGTTTCAACTTCAGCTGTAAATTTAATGTTTGTCACATCTGGGAAAAATTCTTGCACTGTATTTTGGACCAACTCACCTAGTTCGGTTGGCACAAATTTCTTCGCATCAATTCGGACGTAGCCACGCTTCTGAATCGTTTCAATCGTCGCAGCATACGTTGATGGTCGACCAACGCCATTCTCTTCAAGTGCCTTAACTAAGGCCGCTTCAGTATAGCGGGCAGGCGGTTGGGTAAAGTGCTGTTCAGGTGACATTTTAGCCAACTGAACCAAGTCGCCAACCGTTAACGTTGGTAGCTTGTTATCCTTTTCCTTCGCAGCCGGATACGCCTTCGTAAATCCAGCAAACTTCGTCTTTGAACCATTGGCACGGAACATCACCCCGTTTTGCTCAATCGTAACTGCCATGGTATCCAAAATTTCAGGCGTCATTTGACTTGCCACAAAACGTGACCAGATGAGTTGATACAACTTAAACTGGTCATTCGTCAACTTATCCTTAATCGACGCTGGTGTCCGGAAAACCGACGTTGGTCGAATTGCTTCGTGGGCATCTTGGGCACCTTCTTGTTGCTTACCTTGGACTGGCTTAGTTGCTGCGTACTCAGCACCATATTCTTCATGAATAAACGTTGACGCATCAGCCTTGGCGATTTCAGAAATTCGCGTTGAATCGGTACGCATGTAGGTAATTAATCCAACACTACCCTCTTTACCCCCTAAGTTGATACCTTCATACAACTGTTGTGCCGCCATCATTGTTTTCCGGGTGCGGAAGTTTAACTGGGTGTTCGCAGTTTGTTGCAAAGTTGATGTCGTAAAGGCCGGCTGTGGATTACGCTTGCGTTCCTTAGCTTCAACCTTGGTAATATCAAAATCACTCTTTTGATTAAGGCGTCGTAAGATATCTTGAACAGCTTCATTATCGGGCAATTCCAATTTCTTACCGTCAACGCCATAAAAAGTGGCTTTAAAGGTCGTTTTGTCCTTCTTGAACTCTGAGTCCATTGTCCAATACTCATCCGGTTGGAAGGCCTGAATTTCATTTTCACGTGCAATAACGAGCCCTAGTGCGACAGATTGCACACGGCCAGCAGACAAGCCTTTTTTAACCTTCTTCCACAAAATTGGTGAAATTGAGTAACCAACCAAACGATCCAAGACACGTCGAGCCTGTTGGGCATCTACAAGATCCATATCAATCTTACGTGGCTGCTTAAAAGCGTCCTTAACCGCATCTTTGGTGATTTCGTTGAACACAACTCGGTTTTCACCAGACTCTAAATCCAAATCTAAAATGTGTGACAAATGCCAAGCAATGGCCTCCCCTTCACGATCCGGGTCGGATGCCAAGTAAACATGTTTAGCGGCCTTTGCATCTTTCTTTAGCCCCTTGATCACATCTCCTTTACCACGAATATTAATGTACTTTGGTGCGTAATCATTCTCGATATCAACACCCATGGTTGACTTTGGCAAATCACGAATGTGGCCAATACTAGCAACCACCTTATATGTGCTACCTAGATACTTTTCAATCGTTTTCGCTTTCGATGGAGACTCAACGATTACCAAGTTTTTCTTTGGCTTCGCCTTAGACTTTGTTTTGGCTTTCGTAGTCGTCGCACGCTTTTTAGCTGGCTTTTTTTCTGTTTCTGTTGCCATGGCGTGGACCTCTTTTCTGTTAGTTTTTTGTTTTCTTCTATATATAGCAGTTAAAATGCTCTATCACTAAAGTACTATACACTACCTGTCTAGAATTTGACAAATGCTAACTAGGTCATCTGTGAAACATTTACCAAGCGTTAACGTACTCTGCCAAAATCTGGGCTGGCGAAATAAGCGGTATTGCGCCTGCTACAATTAATGCGTTAGTCCCTGCCGAAAGTGGGTTAGTCACTGGACCTGGCACCGCCATCACAACCCGATTTTCATCAAGAGCTACATTGGCCGTAATTAACGATCCCGATTTTTGGCGTGCTTCAACGATAACAGTTGCTTGGGCTAACCCG
>NZ_KQ970390.1:438421-440935 GCF_001579105.1 Weissella sp. DD23
AATGGCCACACATGCCCGATTTACCAAGGTAAAATCACCTTGAAAGAAAAGACAAAGTGGTGGTTGGGCAATTTCTCTTAGTAGTTCTGGATAGGCATCATCAGCCAAGGTGACCACTGAGTATTGTTTGACCAAATTGTAAACACGACGTAGTTCTCCCGACCGTATCGCGTCTCTAATTTTAGTTTGGGCATCAGCAGACAATTCCGTCAATGTAAATATTTCTTGCAACGTCAATCGCTGGCGCTGTGTTTCTTGCAAAAATTGCCAAATTTTATGACGCCCCATTAAACCAATTCCCGGTAATAATCGAACCCATAATAAAAAATCACGTCGTGTCATCATATCCCTCCTAACCAGGAAAGACGTTACACAACGTGATTTTTCTTTTTTACAACGGTTTCTAAGTCCGTTTATGCCAAGTATTGTTTCACCGGCGCAAACGTTCGTCGGTGGATTGGTGTGACACCGTAGGCAGCTAGACCTGCCAAATGCTCAGCTGTACCATAACCAGCATTGTGATCAAAGCCATATCCAGGATAGTCAACCGCATACGCCGCCATTAAGTCATCACGGAAATTTTTAGCCAAAATTGACGCTGCTCCGATTGAAATGCTCCGATCGTCACCTTTAATTAGCTTCTCTTGTGGCAACGGTAAATCAACCGTCATCGCGTCAATCAGTAAACCATCGACCTGAACGGATAAATTCTCAATGGCCTGTTTCATCGCCACCCGTGACGCCTCATAAATATTCAATGTGTCGATAGCAGCAGCATCAACAACACCAAACGCGAAGGCAACTACTTCTTCTTTAATTGCCGCATCCAAGGCCAATCGGGCTTTCTCGGACAATTGCTTTGAATCATGAACTGCCAACAAATCAAATTGATCATCAATTACAACCGCTGCCGCCACCACTGGACCAGCTAACGGGCCGCGACCAACTTCATCAACCCCAGCTAAGACAAGGCCCTCCGACCAAGCATCTCGTTCAAACGAAAGTCGGGCCTGAAAGGCTGCCAACTTTTCAGCTTGTTTCTGTTGCTGCTTTTCGTAACGATCAAGTAATTTTTGCACACCGATTCGGTCATCCTGTCGCCAGCGTACTAAATCAGCTGCCGTTGGCTGCGCTGCCAGGGCTAGCTTAATGGCCGAAATCGTCTCAGCTTTAGTCATCAACCACTTCTCCGATGTGATCTTCTGGCATTTCAACCGTGTATGTGCCTAACTTACCACGACGCAAATCAAGCAACATCCGTTCAGCTGCGCGATCATAATCATCCTTAAAGCCTAACTTTTGGGTAATCAGTAATAACAGTTCAACGTCGGTGTTCGTTTCCCAAGCGTCGTCTGCCAAATGATAACGTGCCACGATAGCATCTGGATTATATGTCCGCATAAACTTTAAAGTCGCCAACGCAATATCATCTTGGTTAATCAATTGGTCCTTAATTGCCCCAGTCATCGCCAGGTGCTCACCAACGCGTTGATCTTCAAACTTTGGCCATAACACTCCCGGCGTGTCCAAAAGCTCCAAGTTGGTCGGTGTCTTCAACCATTGCAACTTCTTTGTTACACCAGGACGATCACCTGTAATCGCAACATTCTTCGTGACCAAGTGATTCAACAACGTCGACTTACCAACGTTCGGAATTCCTGCAACAAGGGCACGAATTGGCTTATCTTTGACGCCTTTTTCTTCAAGGGCGGCCCACTTATCGGCTAATACCTTGCGCGCAGCCTTCGTCATAATTTGTGGCGTTTTGTGACCACGAGTGTCTAATGCAACGACTTCAAGGCCTTGATCCACGAAATACTTAGTCCAAGCCTTAGTTCGCTCAGGATCAGCCAAGTCTGTCTTCGTCATCACCAACAAACGCGGCTTGTTCCCCAACACCTCATCCAGTTCAGGGTTACGTGATGAAACTGGGATACGAGCATCCACCAATTCAAACACAATATCAACGTACTTTAAATTCTCACGCATTAAGCGGAAGGCTTTGGCCATGTGACCAGGGAACCATTGAATAATTTGGGCCATAATAGACTCCTTTCTATGTATGGTGGTAACCCACCAATTCGTCCTATTCTTCTGATGCCAAGTAACGAGACCAAGCTTCATCAAAAATCGACATACTATGCAAGTAACTTGCATTTTCTTCTAAATAACGAGACAAGCTTTCAAAATCTTCCGCTTGTTTTGGAAATTGATGGTCGTAAAACGCGGCATTGGCAAACGTTTGCACTTCGTCAAACGTTACCGGATTGCGTTGCGTCATCAACCATGAAAAAAATGGACGTTGCATTATCGTGTAAATCCTCCGCGGAAAACAAATTTGTTCTGGGCCGGCTCGATTGTCACCGCTTTAAACCGCATATCATTAACCTTCGGCGTCTTACCGAGATCGATGAGAATGGTTTGCTTTGACGTGTTAATGTTTAGCCAGTCTGGCAAGTTCATCATGTTGCCGATATAGCCCATAACGTACTTAACAGGCAATGGTAGTTGTCC
>NZ_KQ970390.1:441653-442362 GCF_001579105.1 Weissella sp. DD23
GGTGATAGTGATCAAGTGTTGTAATATAAGCATTTAATTCCTTATCACTTTTACCATTCAACGTATCCTGCACCATTTTGTTGTTAAGCGAGCCCCGGTTTGCCTGTTCTGATTCCTTAACTAATTGCTGTCGCGCAGCACGCGTTTGGTACTGCCCATAAGTCAATGTTTTAAATGTTGACACATAGTACACCTGCGAATCAGTGGCCGCAATATTCGCATTGATGCCGTTGTAAATTTTAACATCCGCATTTAAGTCTTGGCGGTTTGCCAAATAGACATAGAGAGGATTGTAATTACCAAACAAAAAAATGGGTGCATCTGGATTCTTTTGCTGGATGAACTTCATGAGTTTCATAAGTTTTTCAGTGTAGGTCGGCATGCTCTTAACAACTTCTTTCGTCACAGCCGTATCTGATTTTGCAAAAATCGCTTTAAACAGCGTTTGTTGTAAGTCGTTGCCCCCCACAGTCATGACAATCACATCGGCCTTTTTTATATCACGGACCGCTTTTTTATCAGACTTTACCCGCCGCAAAATCTGATCAGACCGATCACCAGCCTTACCATAATTAGCCGTTTTTACCCGAACGCCGTAAGCTTTGGTTAATAACTTTGCTGTGCGTTTTGTATAGCCTTGCTGTTTTGTCGTATCGCCAATCCCCTCGGTTAGGGAATCGCCAACTGCAACCAACCGAATATTTGATTT
>NZ_KQ970390.1:442382-445865 GCF_001579105.1 Weissella sp. DD23
AACCGATACCACCAAAAGTCCTAAAATAAACCGTCGATGTTTTGATTGTTTCAACTTGGTTCGCCTCCTCGATATCATTATTCTGACTTACTATTCTACCATATTTCGTGACACAAAAAATGAGTGAACCCACAAAAACGTGAAATCACTCATTTTAAACACTATATTACTTTAATAAATAACTGAAACCAATTGCACCTGCACCAGTGTGCGTTGAGACAGTTGGTGAAGTTTGCTGAACCACAATCTTAACGTCTGGGAAAACTTCATTAACCTTGTCGGCTAGCTCCTGTGCTTCAACTGGGATACCTGCGTGTGAGATACCAATTGCTGCAACCCCATTAGGGGCTGCTTGCATTTGCTCAACAATCTTTTTCAGATAAGCTTTAGTTGACTTCGCCCCACGTCCCTTAACCTCAACGTTGATATTACCTTGCTCAATGTGAGCACCAACCTTGATATTTAAGACACCGGCAATAAACCCAGCTGTCTTCGATAGACGACCACCAGCTACTAAATTATCTAAATTAGAAACTGTCAGATACAGTTGCGTGTTATCACGAACGCGTTGTATTTCAGCCAAAACCGCTTCTTTCGAAGCGCCGGCCGCAGCCAACTTCGCAGCTGCCAAAACTTGGAATCCTTCCGCACGGTCGATAAATTCAGAATCTAGCGTTGTAATATCACCTTCAACCATTAATGCAGCTTGGCGTGCCGCGTCGGCTGTACCAGACAACCCCTTAGTCAAATGAATTGAAATAATCTGGGTCTCTGGATCGGCCGCCATAATTGACTCATACACTTCAGTAAAGTAACCAAGCGCTGGTTGTGATGTTTGTGGCAAATTCTTTGCCTCCGCCATCTTATCCATAAATTCGACACGAGATAGCGTCACACCATCCTGGTAAGACGTGCCATCAATTGTAATGCTCAATGGTACGATTTTAACATCAAATTCTGCGGCTTCTTCAGGTGTCAACATTGCTGTTGAGTCAGTAACAATTTTTACTTGGGCCATGTGATATAATCCCCGTTTATTTTTTATTAAGTACTTCCATTATGCCATTTTTATGGCTTTAGTTCAAGTTAATAAGGTTTAATAACCTGACAACTAGTATTTAAAACCATATATTTTAGTGTATAAAACAAAGGAGCATCAAATGATGCCCCTTCTTAATAAATGCAAAATATAAATTAGAGTGAATCTGGTTCACGAATCCAAGCCAGAGCCAATGCCCCAGCTCCCAGGTGAGTACCAATCACCGGTCCAAAATAAGTTAATTCAAATGGCATATCAGGGTGACGTTGTTGTAACTCATCGCGCCACTTTGCACCTGCTTCAGGTGCATTCGCATGAATTACCATGGCACGCAAGGGATATTTTGCCTCCGCGCGAGCCTGGTCAAACAACTCTTCTGCGCGGGCCATGGCTTTCTTCATTGAGCGTACCTTCTCAAAGGGCACAATATAATTTGAATCGTTATCAAACGTTAAAATTGGCTTGACCTTCAACATCGTTCCGATGATAGCAGAAGCATTTGACAAGCGACCACCACGTACCAAATTCTGTAGGTCATCCACAATAAAGTATTCATCCATTGTGGTAGCCATTTCATCCATCGTCGCAATGATGTCTGCAGGTTCAGCACCATTTTGAGCCATCTGAGCTGCCTTCATCACCAAGTGCCCCATTAAGCGCACTGTGATCTTTGAGTCATAACCAAACACTTGGAAGCCTGGCACAGCATCCGTTAGTCCAGCAACCGTATTCACAGTTCCTGAAATCGTTGCAGCTAGGTTAACAACGATTGCACCGTCATAACCATCCGCTTGCAACGACTCAAATAACGTAATCCATTCACCAACCGCTGGTTGTGATGTTGATGGGAAACTTGCGGACGTGGCTAGTTTCTCATAAAATTCGTCAGTCGTTAAATCGATACCTTCACGATAAACCGTTCCATCAATAATAACTGGAATAGGCATTACCTTGATATCAAGTGCAGCGACCTCGTCGTGGCTCAAATAAGCCGTCGAGTCCGTTACAATCGCAATTTTCATCTCAATAATCCTCTCAATTGTGTTTTAATCTGTTGTCTTCTTAGGCAATCGTAGGAAAATAACCAATCCAATCAAGAAAAGGATTGATAATGATCCAGCCGCGTATTGGACGCGACCCGTCGTTTGTGACACGATTCCAAAAATAGCAGGTCCGATAATCGCCGAGAACTTACCAAAAATATTGAAAAAGCCAAAAAATTCGCTACTTCGTTCCTTAGGTACAAGCTGACCAAGATATGACCGTGATAACGCCTGCATACCACCTTGTGATGAACCAACACCAAAGGCGAGTAACCAGAATTGATTAGGGTGATTAATAAAAATAGCAAATAATGTAATTCCGATGTAAATCAGCATCCCCATAATCAAAACATTTCGGTTACCAAACCGATTTGCCAACCATCCGTAGACAATTGAGAATGGAAAGGCAATTAGTTGTACAACTAGCAATACCACAATCAACTGGCCACTTGGAATTCCGATAGCCAAAGCAAAAGATGAGGCCATCGTAAAGATTGTATTAACTCCGTCGATATAAAAGAAGTAAGCAATCAGGAAGCCTGCTAACGCTGGATACTTTGGCAAAACGCGTAAGGTATGCCAAAGTCGCTTAAGTGACGCTTTAACCTGATGTTCAACCCGTGGCAACGCATAGGTTTGGCGCACATTTTTCATAAACGGTATTGTAAACACCGCCCACCAAATCGCTGATAGCACAAATGCGAACTCAACTGAGCCATAGCTCGAGAAAAAGCTACGTCCAAACATAAAAATGATGAACGGTACTAAGCCACCTAAATAGCCAAAGCCATACCCAGCTGAACTCACCATATCCATGCGTTTATCGGTCGTTACATCGGTAATGTAGCTATCGTAGAAAACATTTGCAGATGAGTACCCGATAAATGATACCACAAAGACAGCTAGCAAGAGAAACAGATTGTCACTCGGAACTGCTGTCAAAGCGAACGTGCCAAGCACACCCAAAGCCGTAAAGAAGTAGAACAACCGTCCCTTCATTCCTTGGAAATCTGCCAACGCACCTAATATTGGTGCCAACACCGCGCCAGCTAAGGTTGCGATGGAATTGGCATAGCCCCAATACGCCGTCGCGTGTGTCGCCGAAATACCGTTGTTGGCAGCCACCGATGTTAACCAAATCGGCAAAACCGCCGTTATCACGATAATGCCATAACCTGAATTCGCCCAATCATAAAAGATCCAGCTCCATTCAGTCTTACTAAATAATTTGCGCATCCATTACTCCTTAAACGCTTGATCGATTGTGTGACCAGCAATTGGGGTTTGGAACCGCAGATTTAGCAAGTGCGCCATTGTTGGCCCTTCGTCTGTTAAATCAACATCCAAGTCCAAAACTTGACCAGCCTTGATATCTGGCCCGTTTAAAATCAACGTCGTCGT
>NZ_KQ970390.1:445893-447318 GCF_001579105.1 Weissella sp. DD23
CCCTTATAACGATCCACTTCGCCACGTTCCAACATCTCGTTTGTCACTTCTTCGACAACAGCCGGGCGACGCGTTTCATCGGTAAAGTAGTAACCCTTCTCACCTTCAATCATCAGCGCTGCCGCTGGATCGGCACCAAATGTCACAATATCATGATGGTCATAAATTGCTTTAACACCCGGTACGTCTTTCACAACATCCTTCACTTGATCAAGCAAAGTGCTATCCTTCAAATAAATGTAAGTCGCACCATCAGTGTGCTTCGCAATAACCTGCCAATTGCGGGCAACACGACCATTCCGTGTTGCCTTCAACCAACCACGATTAGCAAATAACATGTTTAAGTGAATCATCTTTGAGACGTTCTGTTGATAGTGATCACCAAGAATCATGAAGTCTGTCTCTTCAAAAATGCCCGCATCTTTAGTTGCTTGAATCAAGTCACCAACGTGCTTGTCCAAGCAATCTAAGGCATCCCACGCTTGTTGCGTCCGAACCCCATAACGGTGCCGGTGTGAATCCATGTCAACCAAGTGAACCAACGTAAGATTTGGTTTCTTGGTCCGAATAGTATCAGCCGCCGCTGCCGTAATAAAGTTATCCAACTCTGGCTGTTGAATACCATTGCGTAAATGACCAAACTTACGGTCCATTTGTAGTAAGAACAATGGCGAACTTGCTCGCAATGACGTTGTGTACTGATTAGTCCAAATGCGGTTTGGGAAAATCTCAGCAATATTCCAGTTGATATGTGCACCAGCGGTGACAGGCCACAAGAAAGCAGCTGTCGTCATACCAGCTTCGCGTGCCAAGTCATACACCGTCGGTACCTTAATATGCTTTGCATACCAATACCAATCTGGTGAGACTCGTTCAGGTTGCATAAGGGTCGCATTCACAACGCCGTGCGTTTTTGGATAGGTTCCCGTGATAATTGACGTGTGTGATGGATAAGTAATTGACGGATAAACGCCTTTTACGTCACGCACCCATGTTCCTCCAGCGACCAATGCTGATAGGTTTGGCAAAAATTGTAAGCGCGCCTTCAAATCGGCGCTACCCATTGCATCTAACGAGATAACAACTGCGTGCTTTGCCATTAAACTAATCCTCCTATATTTGCTTACTTAATGACTTTTCAAGACGGTTAAGTAAGATTTGAACCATGCTTTTTTCTTCAGCGGACCATAACTTAAATGCAGTCTCTTCATAGATCATATGCTGTTCGTTAACAGCCGTCAGTACGTCATTACCCTTGACTGTGAGCTCATAGATTAATTGGCGTCGATCGCGACCAACGGCAATATTTGAAACCATTTCTTTCTTGAGTAATGAACTTAGCTGCCGTGACAATGTCGAATTATCAAGGCCCGTTTCATCGGATAACTTATCTTGAGTATCAAACCCAGCGGCAACATGACTCAA
>NZ_KQ970390.1:448348-450506 GCF_001579105.1 Weissella sp. DD23
CCGCCTGGCAGAATCGTGAGACCCGTTGGTGCCATTTGGACAATCTCTTGTAAATGAGACACTGTTTCTGTGATTGGCACAGTTAACTTACCACCGTGCGTCAACACACGTATCACCCCGTAATTCGCCAACCAGCGTAAAGCTTGTTGTTGGCAACGCTCTGCAATATCATCAAAAGCCATGTGATAAACCACTTGCATGGGCTTTGCAGCTTCTAGCAACTTGGTCATGCGATCCCGAGCTAGATGCTTTTTGACGTCGACCACCCCAAACGTCACCGTCTTTACCCCTAAAGCCCGCATGCGGCGTAACGAACGGCGCATATCTTCAATTTCAGCCTCAGAATAGTCGAAGTCACCACCCCGTGGGCGAATCATCACGACCAAATCAATTTGCGCTTCAGCCGCCAACGCCACAGCTTCGGCAACTGTCTGGTCGTCTGGGGTTAGTCCTCCCAAATCCAAACGACTATTTAATTCCACGCGATCGACGCCATTACGAATCGCAGCACGCATTGTGTCGATGTCAGCCAGTGCAATTTCCTTGATCATGATGAACCCCCTAAAATTTCTAATTTAAGCTTATTTTACTAAATTTCAGACACGGGCTGTTAATTGAACCATTTTGGTTAATGAGACTTTAATATTTTAACCACGGCAAAACAAAAAACGACCAGCAACACCACGTTGGTACCGCTAGTCGTTTTAACGATTTGTTATTACTGTTGTGCTGGCTTATTTTGACGTAACCGTTGCACCAGTGCAAAATCAGGCGTCACTGCCATGGTCGTTTGTCCCTCGAAAATTACGAAACCAGGTTTAGAACCGTTTGGCTTTCGCAACCGACGGACTGGCAAATAGTCCACTGGCACATTCGCTGAATCTCGAGCCTTCGAAAAGTACGCTGCTAACATCGCCCCTTCAAGTAACGTGTCATCAGATGGATTGGCATCGTGAATAATAACGTGCGACCCAGGAATATCCTTGGTGTGTAGCCAGATATCTGATTTAGCAGCCGTCTTCATTGACAGTCGCTCATTTTGCAAATTGTTCTTACCCACTTCAATCAACGTGCCATCAGTTGCGTAGAACTTTTCTGGCTGGCTGACCTGAGGCTTTTGCTTCTTCTTACTCTGCACCCGCATGTAACCTTCTTGAATCAATTCTTGACGAATTTCTTCAATATCCTTTGGCGAGGCAATATCAATTTGCGCAAGCAAGTTTTCAAAATAATCGACTTCCTCTTGCGCCATTGCAATTTGCTCATTCAAATACTTCACAGACGTCTTCAATTTGTTGTACTTCGTGAAATACTTCTGGGCATTTTGTGATGGGCCGATTTGGTTAGACAACGCAATTTTGAGTGGCTTATTATCGTCATAATAATTTGGCAACTCAATTTCAGTCATACCACGCTCCACTTGGTGCATGTATGTCGTCAACAACTCACCTTTAACCTTAAATTCATCCGCATTATCAGCTGCATCTAGTTCAGCTTGTTGCTTCTTAATCTTAGTTTTATTCTTCTTTAATTCATTTCGAACAACACGCAAAACAATGGCCGCCTGTTGTTGCACACGATCACGTTCTGATTTTTCAGCAAAATACGCGTCCAACATTTCACTGAGCGTTGGATAGGTTAGCACATTCCCCTGTACTGTTAACCACTCAAATGGGGTGAAATTAACACCCTTCTCAGTGGAAATCAAGCGTGGATCTGGCTGGTCAAAGCGATCGAACCAATCTTGTGCTAACTTCATCGCATCACCGGATTGTTGCAACACCGCTGCTAGTTCTTGCGCTGAATCACGGGCAAACCCTTGGAACGTGGTTTGAATACCCTTCGCCAAATCGTTCACATCTGGGTTATCCAAAATCAAGTTAGCTAGTCCGTCAAGTGACTCATACGGATTAATCACATCTTGCTTCGGTGGCATAACATAAGTACCACCGGGCATTAGCGTCCGTACACGATTTTGGTCAGCAGGAACGTGCTTAATCAAATCCAAAATACGTTGTGTCGGTTCGTCAATCAAAAACAGATTAGAGTGACGTCCCATCATCTCCAGGATAAGCGACGTCTTCTCTTCGTCACCAAGCTCATTACGGCCAGAAGTGGTGAACTTAATCATACGATCATTTGCCACCTGCTCAACGCG
>NZ_KQ970390.1:450526-454820 GCF_001579105.1 Weissella sp. DD23
ATTGGGCGCCTTCTAGATGCTTACGAAGCATCATGGCAAAATTAGGTGCCGTTTGCGGGTTCGCATACTTAATGCGAGAAATCTGTGCCCGCGCAAACGAAGGATGCGCACTCAATAACACTGGATAATTCGTACGATTATTACGAATCACCAGGAAAATTTCATTAGGGTATGGCTGGTGAATCTTCATGATTCGGCCACCAGCCAATGTTTCATTCAACTCACGCACCATTGCGTGCGTAAAGAGACCATCAAAAGACATGATTTGTCTCCTTTCTTTTTCTTAGACTACACTTCTGCTAAAAAGCGTCGTGACACAGATTCATCTTCTTGGAGCTTTGCAATCAAAGCATCCATACCAGTGAATTTTTCTTCACCACGAATGTAATGATGCCAACGAACGTTCACACGCTCGCCGTAAATTTCTTGTGCAAAATCAAACAGGTTAATTTCAACTGTCTTTGGCCGGTTTTCACCAAAGGTCACATTGTAACCAATCGATGCCATCCCACCGTACCATTTACCAGCGATTTCTAATTCGACCACGTACACCCCAACTCCTGGTAACCGCTCACCTGGCGTAGTTTCAATGTTGGCTGTTGGGTAACCCATTTCACGCCCACGGGCCTCACCGTGCACAACTACGCCACTAGTTTGGTAGGGCTGCGTTAACAACTCATTCAACGCATCAACCTGACCGGCATCAACCAGTTGACGTGCACGTGTTGACGCACTCTCTTCTCCGTCAACATCAACACGTGAAACTTCGATGACGTCAAAGCGACCAGCCGCGTAGCCGGGCAAGTGTGACATATCGGCTTGGGCGTCGCTAGCACCATAGGTGTGATCAAAACCAGCTACAACGGCTGTTGCACGTAAACCAATCATATACTGTTCAACAAAGTCAGCTGGCGCAAGTTTCGCCAAAGCAGACGTAAAGTTAACGACGTAAGCCACGTCAACCCCCATCTCTGCAAGCAACGTTAATTTACGTGGTAATGTCGTGAGATACGTCAAAGGGTGTTGGTGTGCAGTAAATACAACCGACGCATGTTGATCATACGTAAGCACTGCCAATTTCACACTTCGTGCCGTCGCTTCAGCTTTCGCACGATTAATCACAGCGCGATGTCCTGCGTGAACTCCGTCAAAAAAGCCCATGGCTAACACAACTGGCTCGTCGGCAATTGTGGCAGCGTCAAAAGGATGATGTAATGTGATGACTTCCATTGTCAGCGCCTCTCGTTTCAAAAATTCAATGCTTTCATAATAACATAAAACCCCGCGCAAGGCGGGGTTTAGTCAGAATATTCGCGATATAACAGCTTTTAAAAAAGAATGAGCGTTCATTTATTAAACGTGTTAGCACCCGTGTTCATCTGGTTTACCTTTCAGTCATACTGTGACGCTTACCCTGTTGAATGGCCTGACTCTCAGGCATTTGTACCAAATTTGCCTTATTTGTATTGGCTGGCATACTATCCGTACCATACCAATACACAGCGCTCGATCCACCACCCGTTACGTACACAGTGGGGTCATTCGTTGTCGCTGGTGCTTGTGCGGCAGGTGCCACACTTGATTCAGATGATGCGACAGGCGCACTACTACTTGCGGCCGGGGCTGATGCCACCGGGGCCGCTGGTGCAGCATTTACTGTATTTGTAGCTGTGCCATCGGCATAGTTGATTGTGGCATTTGGGCTTGTATTGTCAAGATATACGACCGTTGCATCATCATCCCCAGATTCTTCGCGTCCACCACCAACTTTAATCTGGATTCGCTTACCGGCGTCGTCATAGCCAACATACGCTAATCGCACTTTGCGGGGAATTAACTCGTCTTGTGCATAAAGTGGTGTCACTTGATAATCCAACCGGAAATTAGGATGTGTCGCTAACCAACTATCCAAATGGTTCTCATAGTAAAGCATGCTGGCGGTATTGCCTTCATCCATACCACTATAATTTCCTGAGTTCATCCAGGCTGTCTCAGGAACCAAGTTTCGTGCTTCATCATTTAATCCTGAGAACTGATAACCTACCAAGTGTCCACGTGCCATTAACCAAGCTTGTTTCGACCCTGTTTGTTCACCAGACTCTGAGTACCAAAACTTAAAATTGTGCCAACCAACTGGATCATACGTCAGTCGTTCGGAACGTTTCGCAGTTGGTTCTTCTGCGTTTGATAATTGAATATGACTATCACGCGCCCGGCCCAAATGATCTAGGCTAGCCATAACCATTTGTCGCTGACTAGCATAAGGCAGTGGCTTTTGCACCGTCCCGTTTAGCCCTTGAACTTGAGTTTCTGGATTTCCTGTCGCAGCGGTAGAACTCGAGGCTGCAACCGCTTTAGACGATGCACTTGATGACGTTACAGAAGTGGCCGCTTTCTTTTCACTCGAAGTCTGACTACTTGCAGCATGACTAGTTGCCTGTGATGAGGCCTTTTTTTCAACATGTGAACTAACCTGTGATGATTGGTTCTTTGCATCATCGTGTGACCCACCAGATGCGCCAACACCGACAAACAACAATAAGACCAGGCCAACCAAGCCGGTCGCTTTTAATTTATTACTCATAACGTACCTACTAAGAATTTTTTCTTAGTTTAGTATACAGAAAAACACCAGTTTTAGCTGGTGTTTTTACAAGTTCTTAATGATACAAATCAAAGCGTCCCTTAGCCATGACTTGCTTAATCCCGCCAGTTTCTAATAACGATTTATTCATAATGACCTTCTTGAGCATCGATGCCGGATAGCCACGGACTTCATGTTCGTCGCCAACCACCCCAATTGCACTCGTATTACCAATTGAACAAACTGTACCGAGTGATTTATAAGTAAATGGTGTTAATTCATAGCCCGTGACTGCAGCCAAGACGTTTTTGCCCGCAATTTCCCCCATGACTAACGCTAATTGTGCAGTCGTTGGTAAAATTTGGCCGGTTTCCGAATCCGTGGCCGCTGCAACATCACCCACAATATAAATGCGATCATCTGCTGGATCTTGCAGATATGGTGTAACACTCATGCGGTTTCGCTTTGCTTGATACCCCGACGCCGCCATAACGCTTGACCCACGTACACCGGTGGTCCAGATAATCGTGCCAGCAATCACCTCACCACTTTCGCCAGTCTCACGGTCGGCATAGTGCATCACATCTGGCTCAATCGCATTAATGCCTTTCCCTGATTCAATAACTGCCCCACGCCCTCGCAAAACCGCCAAACCATAGTCAACTAGATGCTGAGAAAAAACACTTAGTGGCCGTTTAGCGCCATCAACTGACATAATTTGAATTTGGTTAGGTGCCACGCCTGCCATTTCAGCATAGCGCTCACGGTTTTCAGAAAGTGCCCCCAACAATTCAACCCCCGTAAAACCAGCTCCTGCCACCACGATATGCAAATGGCGCGGATCATTATCTTGGCGATACGCAAACATCTCATCCGTGATGTGTTGTTGAATTCGTTCTGCTGAATCAACGGAATCCATCGGCAACGCATATTCTTGAACACCTGGAATCCCAAAATCTTCAGATTCAAATCCCAACCCAATAATTAGATAGTCAAACCCGATTGATTCATGATTAGCTAGTTCAACCCGATGCTGGGCACGATCCACCTTCGTTACCCGATCTTCAATAAATTCCGTCATCTCTGGATTTACGACATCTGCAATCGGATAAGTAATGCGATCAGCCGTCAACGCACCCGATGCCACTTCATGTAAATCCGTGGCTTCGTAGTGATAAGGATTTTGATCGACCAGCGTGATGCTCATGAATGACGCATCTGCCCGCTTTTGTAAGACCTTCAGCGCCATTAGGCCCGCATAGCCAGCACCTAAAATTACCACGTTTGTTTTCTCTGCCATATCTATTGTCTCCTTTTACACGATTTCTTAGCATGTTCCCAATCATGCCAGACTGCTTTAGTCTGTATTGTAGGTGGTGAATTTGAAGATTTTTAGGTACGACACTTACACAGTACTTAATCTAACGAAAAAAGGCGTCGAATTACCGATCAAAACTGGTAATTCGACGCCTTAAACAAGACCTATTCAATTGAAAATGTTCGATAAGGCCGGTACTGATTACGATCTGCCCGCCATTCAAAGACTGATTTCACATCACCCTGGTAGGTAATAACAATCTTATCCGCCACAGGAATCAAGGCCGTTTTAGGCAAACCAATCCCGTTCTTCACTTTTGCCCATTGCTCGTCAGTTAATGCAACATGTGGATATTGTGCCACAGCGCTGTCTAGCGGTTGCAACCAAGCGTC
>NZ_KQ970390.1:455067-458176 GCF_001579105.1 Weissella sp. DD23
GTTAGTTGTCATCATTTCAGCAATATCAGCCAACGAATGAGCTTGACTTAAGTCATAACCGCCAGCCTTTTGGCGCGTAAGTTGACTCATGACCGCTGGTACGCCAAGCTGTTTACCCAAGTCAACAGCTAGTGTGCGAATGTAAGTCCCCTTGGAAACCTCCGCAACAAATGTAAACTTTTGCGTTCCAGTTGTTTCATCAAATATTGGCTCAGACGTACGTTCAAATCGATAAATAGTCGCTTGGCGCTCAGGT
Source organism: Weissella sp. DD23 (assembly GCF_001579105.1). Classification (NCBI taxonomy): domain Bacteria; kingdom Bacillati; phylum Bacillota; class Bacilli; order Lactobacillales; family Lactobacillaceae; genus Weissella; species Weissella sp. DD23. The sequence continues at coordinate 455,324 of NZ_KQ970390.1, forward strand.
CGCTCGACAGTTTCGCCAGCTCGAGCGTATTCATATAAACGACGGCCATTGACTTTAACTGCCGAAAACATCGGTGGAATTTGGGTAATGTCACCCGTCAAGGCCTTCATGGCAACCGCAATTTCGTCAGTCGTAAATGGCCGTGACAATGGTTGAGATTCGACTATCTCGCCATCCAAATCCTCAGTTGTTGTGGCAAACCCAAATGTTACTTCACCCGTGTAAATCTTACCGGATTCTTGTAAAAATTCAATTGTCTTGGTCGCTTTTCCAAGCGCCACTGGCAGAACCCCGTCAACTGATGGATCTAACGTCCCAGCGTGACCAATCTTTTTCATGTGTAAAATTTTACGTAATTTGAACACAACGTCGTGTGACGTCATGCCTGCTTCTTTGTATACCGGTAAAATACCATCCATGATGTAATCCTCTTATCATTTTTAGCTATGTATGAAAATAGCGACCCAAAGCAGGTCGCCATTCTCTAAATTATTAGTCGTTTTGGTGTAGTTGACGAATCAAATCATCAATCTTGTTACCATATTGGACAGATTCATCCTTAACGAACTTCAATTCTGGCGTCTTGTAAATTGCCAAACGTGATCCCAATTCCTTGCGAATCAAACCAGTGGCGGCTTCCAAACCAGCAGCTGCCTTTTGATTAACAGATGCCAATTCTGACAAGACACTGTAGTAAATCTTAGCTTGTTGCAAATCACCAGTAACTTCAACACCGGTAACCGTTACACCTTCGACCCGAGGATCGCGGATGCGTTTTAGCAACAAATCGTTGACTTCACGTTGGATTTCTTGTTCAAGACGTCCAACACGGAAATTTTGTTGTGCCATTTTAGCTCTCCATTTCCTTTGTTAATTAGCGAGGAATCTCAACCATTTCGTAGGCTTCGATTACATCACCAATCTTTTCATCATTGTAGTTTTCAATCGTCAAACCGAAGTCGTAACCGTTCTTAACTTCCTTAACGTCATCCTTAAAGCGACGCAAAGAAGCAAGCTTACCGTCAAAGATAACGATACCATCACGAATCAAGCGAACTGAAGAGTTACGCGTAATCTTACCTGATGTCACCATACCACCGACAATCGTTCCAATCTTAGAAACCTTGAACAACTCACGAACGTCAGCTGTACCAACAATTTCTTCCTTGAACTCAGGATCCAATTGACCCTTCATCGCAGCTTCAATTTCATCGATTGCGTTATAGATAACGTTGTGCAAACGAATATCAACCTTGTCTGAGTCCGCTTGTTGACGGGCTTGTGGCGTAGGACGCACGTTAAATCCGACGATAATCGCACCAGAAGCTTCAGCCAAAGTGACGTCCGATTCGTTAATTGCACCAACGGCCGTGTGCAAGATATCAACCTTAACACCGTCAACGTCAATCTTACGGAATGAACCAGCCAATGCTTCAACAGAACCTTGCACGTCAGCCTTGATGATAACTGGCACAGACTTCATTTGCTTTTCAGCCATCTTGTTAAACAAGTCTGAAACAGAAACGACGTTGTTACGGTTACGATCAGCAATCAAAGCACGCTTAGCACGCTCTTCACCAGCTGCACGGGCAGTCTTTTCATCTTCAAAGACGACGAAACGGTCACCAGCAGATGGCACATCATTCAACCCAGTAATCTCAACTGGTGTTGAAGGAACAGCTTCCTTAACACGACGACCACGATCGTTCGTCATCGTACGAACACGTCCGTATGTGTTACCCACAACAATTGGGTCTCCAACGTGCATCGTTCCTTGTTGAACCAAGACCGTCGCAATCGTTCCACGACCCTTGTCCAAACGAGCTTCGATAACAGAACCAGCCGCACGTTGATCAGGATTTGCCTTCAACTCCAACACGTCAGCCGTCAACAAAATCATCTCCAACAATTCTTCGATGTTTTGACCAAACTTGGCTGAAATGTTGACGAAGATTGTGTCTCCACCATACTCTTCTGGGATCAATTCGTATTGCATCAATTGGTTGATAACGTTTTCTGGGTTTGCACCAGGCTTATCAATCTTGTTAACTGCAACGATAATTGGCGTCCCAGCTGCCTTGGCGTGGTTAATCGCTTCAATTGTTTGTGGCATAACACCGTCATCGGCAGCCACAACCAAAATCGTGATATCCGTGATATCAGCTCCACGGGCACGCATCGCCGTAAAGGCCGCGTGTCCAGGCGTGTCCAAGAACGTAATCACACGACCTTCATCAGTCTTAACTTGGTAAGCACCGATGTGTTGCGTGATTCCACCAGCTTCACCTTCCGTAACGTGTGAGTTACGCAAGTAGTCAAGCAAAGTCGTCTTACCGTGGTCAACGTGTCCCATGATCGTAACGACTGGGGCGCGAGGAGCCAAGTTTTCTGTATTTTCTTGCTCTGCTTCAAAGAACTTGTCGATGTCGGCAATGTCGACTTCAACCTTTTGCTCAGCTTCAATACCGTAATCGGCAGCCAAGATTTCGATTGTGTCAGCATCCAATGATTGGTTTTGATTAACCATCACACCCAACATGAACAACTTCTTGATGATTTCCGTGGCATCACGGTGAATCAACTTGGCAATATCTTGCACGTTCATACCAACTGAGTAAACCAGAGTTTCTGGTAATGGTTGGTCCTTACGTACTGTTGGTGCTGGTCGGTTTTCGTTGTTACGGTTACGACCAGGCCCCTTCTTACCCTTCTTGTTGTTACGGTTATTACCGTTCCAGTTGTTGTTTGGGCGACCGTTGTTTCCACCGCGGTTGTTCTTGCGGTTGTTGTTACGGTTACCACCTTGGTTACCGTTACCATTGTTTGAACGGTTTTGGTTACCTTGGTTGTTGT
>NZ_KQ970390.1:458796-460023 GCF_001579105.1 Weissella sp. DD23
GCCTTAGGAGCGTTGTTTTGGGCAGGCTTCTTAGGTGCCTCGGCCTTCTTTTCGGCCTTTGGTGCTGTCTTAGCAGCTGGTTTTACGGCATTCGTCAACGTCTTCACCGCCTTATCGTCAATTGTTGACATGTGGTTCTTAACGTCCAAACCAGCCTTTTCAGCTGCTGACACTAAGTCCTTTGATGAAACATCTAATTCCTTCGCCAATTCGTAAATGCGCTTGGTCATGTGTCATCCTCCCTAGATTTCTAAGTATTCCCGCATCTTTTTCGCAAATCCTCGGTCAGCTACTGCAATGACAGTACGCGCTAATCCGGTTGCGTCAGCTAATTCTTGTCGTGTCAAAGCGGTTGTAAATGGCACGTTATAGCTGGTTGTCTTATCTGTAAATTTTTTCATACTACTTGCACCGCCATCGTTAGCAAAGAAAACTAAACTTGCTTTACTGTTTCGAATTGAGCCAAGTACCATATCCTCACCGGTCACTAGTTTGCCAGCACGGCGCGCTAATCCCAATAAGTTTAAAAGTTTTTGCTTATTTTGCATCGCCAAACAATTCCTTCCGTGCAGCTTGGTGATCGACGTAGGCCATCAACTCATCATAGAAGTTATCGTCAAGCTTCGTTTCGAAAACACGATCAAACGTGCGCTTCTTCTTCGCCATCTCGGCAACTTCAACTGATAATGAGATATATGCCCCACGACCGTTTGCACGGTTGGTTGGATCAAGTTCAACGTTACCTTCGGGGGTACGTACGATGCGCACGAGTTCCTTCTTCGGTACCATTTCACCGGTTACGATGTCTTTTCGCATTGGAATCTTACGTGGCTTCATGAGCACACCTCCTTAGGCTTCTTCTGATGCCTCGAAATCGTCGGCCACATCAGCTTCGATAACTGGTGCGTTAGCGGATTCGTTTTCCTTGTTTGCCATGTCAGCAACAACAGCGTCACGTTCGCTTTCAGGCTTAATATCAATCTTGAAGCCTGTCAAACGAGCAGCCAAACGAGCGTTTTGTCCACGCTTACCGATAGCCAATGACAATTGGTAATCAGGAACCAACACCGTTACAGCACGGTCGTTTGTTGGATCAAAGATAACATCCACGACTTCAGCAGGGTTCAAAGCATTCTTGATAAATTGGGCTGGATCTTCTGTCCATTCCACAATATCCATGTTTTCGCCTGACAATTCAGTCACAACGGCTTGCACACGGGCACCGCG
>NZ_KQ970390.1:460043-468428 GCF_001579105.1 Weissella sp. DD23
TTGACCAACCATCGTTCCAACGGCATCCAAGTTGCTGTTATGTGAATAAACCGCAATCTTTGAACGATCACCAGCTTCACGAGCGATTGACTTAATTTCCACCGTACCATCAAATACTTCAGGTACTTCGGCTTCGAACAAACGCTTAACCAACTCAGGGTGCGTACGTGAAACGAACACTTGAGGTCCCTTTTGTTCGTTTTGAACTTGTGACACCAATACCTTAATTTTGTCACCCATTCGGTATGACTCATTTGGCATTTGATCACCTTGCTTCATGGCAGCCTCTTGGTTACCGGGCAAGATAATGTACAAGAAACGTGAATCTTGACGTTCAACTTCTCCCGTAATGACTTCGTTCTCATAACCGATAAACTTGTCATAAACAACGCCACGCTCAGCTTCGCGCACCTTTTGCATAATGATTTGCTTAGCTGTTTGAGCAGCCAAACGGCCAAAGTCAGCTGGTGTTACTTCGAAACGGATTTCATCCCCAATTTCGTAAGCCTTGTTCAATTCCAAAGCTTCTTCCAAAGTGATTTGCTCATAAGGCTCGTCGATTTCTTCAACAACCGTCTTAACTGAGTAAACCTTGATGTTACCCTTCTTTTGATCGAATTGAACCTCAACGTTTTCTGATTCGTCGTAGTTCTTTTCGTAAGCCTTCTTCAACGCTTCTTCGATCGCTTCTACCAAGACTTCAGCCTTGATACCCTTTTCTTGCTCCAAAGCGTCAAGGGCGTTTACTAATTCCTTACTCATTTGGATTCTCCATATAAAATTAGAAGTTATTTGCTTGACGAGCTTGCGCAATTGCGTCACGTGGGACATCAACTGCAGTTTCATCTTCCAAAGTGATTGTCAACGCTTCATCAGAAACCGCCGTCAACTCACCCGCAAAGTCTTTCTTACCATCGATTTTTTGATATGTTGACACACGAACCATCTTGTTCATCGCCCAGTCGAAATCTTCCGGTGTCGTTAAGATGCGTTCCTGGCTAATCGTCAAGTTTGCTTGCTTAATCGCTGTACGTGGTACATCAATACGCTTACGCTTACCCTTGACTGTAATTGCCAATGTCAACATATCGTCAGTGACGGCAAGTAATTCACCGTCAAATTCATTTTCTCCGTCCACCTCTTGGTTTAAGGCAACGTGAATATATTTTTCGAGCGCCCACTCGTAATCTTGTGGTCGCTTTAATTCACGTTCTGCCCCAGGAGATGAGACATCCATCAAGTATGCCTCAGGGAATGGATCTGGTTCGATCTGGTCCATACGCTCACCAATTGTTTCAGTTAGCATAACCAAATCGTCCATGTTAATTGCACCGTCAAGACGATCAACTAACACACGGAGCACCATATCTGATCCTTGTTTCTCGTAAATCACATCCCAGAGATCAAACCCTTGGTCTGCCAACTCAGGCGCTAGGACAGCTTGCACTGTTTCTACAACGTTTGCCATATTATTCCCTCCCTTCGTTCCGTAAAATCATCTATGTCAGAGGTAAAACCCTAAAAAAATGAGCGGCCAAGGAATTTCGTTCCTGGCCACTCAATTAAGAGCTTATTCATTAACAGTTATTATAGTAACACCATTCTGGTGGAATAGCAACTTATATCACACTGTATATGTGTTGGCACCCTATTTCAAATCTTTCTAACAATTCGTCTGTATAATGATGGTATCTATCCGAGGAACACAGTACAGGAGGCTACCCATGCAAACAGAACAACTTATTTTAACGGCCATCAACACCGTTCGCCAGGCGTTTGGTCACGGTCGCTTCATCGACCCTACCGATTTGTCTACACCGGCGGCCGTAGCAGCCATCCAAAAATATCTTGCGGCTGCACCAAGCATTAACGACGACACAGTTGCTATTGATGTCTATCAAGGTGCCGAACTGCCATTGGTCGTCTTTTCATATAATCATGACGGTCAAATCATCGCTGGCGAGACTTGGACCTGGATTATGTTAGACGAAGCCTTGGTGGCAAATGGTACCGCCTTTCGTCTGATGAGTACTGATACTGTCGAACGCCTAAATATGTCACTTGGCCAATCAATTGTTCACTATGCAAAATAACGCAAAACGTCTGGTAAGTTCACATTACTTACCAGACGTTTTTTACTATTATAAGCGACGTTGCAAGTAAACACGCGTTCGTCCCATTACAGGCACGTCAGCTAGTTCACCAAATACCGTAAACCCGTTCGCTTCATAGAATGCTTGCACCGCATCGTTGTCGGCATATGCCGTTGCCACCTTTGCACCACGCTGGCCACTACGCATAAAGACTTCACGCAATAGCGCCGCATCAACGCCAACCGCCTGCAGACCTTCCGATAACACAAGCTGCTTAATGTGCACCTCTGCACCCATAAATTCAGCGATTATCCCACCAACTGGCATTTTTTGATCGTTTAACACAGCAACCGCAATGTCAGCGTCTTGCGTCGTTATTTCACGACCCAGAATTCGATTCAGGTGGGCGTACAGTTCAGTTACGGTCGTCTCTTTTAATTCCATGGTTATCCTCAAAATTTTGCATTGATAATTTTGGCACGTTGCAACTCAGCTACCGTGTGGGCGCCCGTCAATTGCATCACACTCCTTAATTCCGTTGCCAAATGCTCATACACTGATTGTACACCAGCCGCCCCACCTTGGTTCAACCCCCAAAGCATTGGGCGACCAAGTGCGACAACATCTGCTCCTAGTGCAAGGGCCTTCGCAACATCCTCACCGCGTCGAATACCAGAATCAAAAATAACCGGTACACGGCGGTTAACAGCCTTTGCAATCGCCGCCAAAGTATCAATAGATGCTGGTGCCCCATTTAGTTCACGGCCACCGTGATTAGAGACCCAAATACCGTCAGCGCCAGCCGCGATGGCAGCTAGCGCATCATCAGGATCTTGAATCCCCTTTACAATTACCGGCAAGCCATGGGCCATTTCTTTAACCTTGTTAATATCGCGCAATGACAAATCTTGCTTTGCCCGTGCATAAATATCAGCAATCCCCAATCCTTCACCAGAACCAGCAGCATTTGAAAACGCCGCCAAGTTCTCCATTGGCAATGGGAACGTAAAGTTATTAATAATATCGGCCTCACGATACCCACCTAACGTGGCGTCAGCGGTCAAAATAATGGCCTTATAACCATTATTAACTGCTTCGTCTAGCAAATACTGATTAAAATCATCATCACGGGACATATACAACTGGAAAAACTTGGGTGTATCCGGCGCCGCGCTTGCTACATCCGCAATACGTGAATTGCCGTACGTTGACAGACTGAAAATCGATCCTGCAGCACCAACTCCCTTGACGGTAACTTGTTCACCGTCTTGGTGCATTAACCCATGCGCTGCAATTGGTGCCGCAATCACGGGCATCGTAAGTGGAATATCAAATAAGGTTGTACTCAAATCAGGCGCCGCAATATCTTGCAACATACGCGGAATTAATTGATAGTGACGAAACGCTTGTTCGTTATCTCGCAACACTTGTTCGTCTGAAGATCCACCATCCACGTAGCCAAACGCTCCCGCTTCGGTGTCACGTTTTACAGCGTCACGCAACCTTGGCAAGTCAATAATGTTTAGTTTTTCTTCTTTTGTACTGCCTTGATAAGTCATCAGAATTACCTTCTTTTCTTGTTAAATAAATTGCAGAACACTTTTTACAACTTTTAGTTTAGCCCGCTAACAAAATTATGGCAGAAAAAAGGTGTAACCGTTTGCAGAAAAAAGCACCTAACAGGATTGTTAGGTGCCAAAATCTAATTAGTGCGCATCAACTTGTGGTGCCGCATCATGTTCGTGATTGTAAAACTTGTAGTATAAGAGACCCGCAATTACCGGAACGATAGCTGCTAGCAAGTACAATTCACGGAAATTCATCAACTTTTCAATGTCACCCAAGACAAATGGGCCAACACCAATTCCCAGATCCAATCCAATGAAGTACGTTGACAACGACACCCCAACTCGTAAGGCATTTGGTGCCATCTTCAACGCCACGGCCTGTCCATTTGACATAAAAGTTCCGTAGCCCAATCCGATAAATGCACCAGCAACCAATAATGTAAAGCCAGAATGTGTCAAGCCTAAGATAACTAACCCAATAGCAAGTGAGATATATGATGGGTACATCACATAATCTTCACCCTTCACATCGAAGATTCGACCAGCCATGGGACGTGTAATGGTAATGACCAGGGCGTACACCACAAAGAAGAAAGAACTAATCCCCACAAGGTGAATCGTCTTTGCATAAGATGAAAGGAATGACAATACTGATGAGTAAGAGAAGCCCATCAAGAAGCCAATGCTGGCAATGAAAATTGTATTGCGTTCAATCAAATTATCAAATGTCATATGACGCAAATCGGCTTTTCGTTCAGGGGTCAAAACCAAATTACGAACTGGCAAAATCAGTGTCGCAATCGTGGTCAACAAAATCAATGCAGATGACACTTCCACAATAAAACGGAAATTCGTCAAGTTAAGCAAGATCATCCCCACAAACGGCCCAATAGCTGCAGCGAGCGACGTACTCAACCCATAGAAGTTGATGCCAAGTCCCTTTTTATCTTCTGGAATGTAGTCTGTCACAATGGCATTGGTGGCAGTCGAAGCCATACCATAGGCGAAACCATTGACCAAACGAACAACAAACATCACCCCAATATTAGGGATAACGAGATACGCAAGCGTCGAAATCAAATATAGAATCGCACCATAGCGTAGTGACTGCTTACGACCAATGATATCAAGTTGCTGCCCGATAAATAAACGAGCAAGCAATGTGCCAATAACATAAATTCCCGATGCTAGTCCCGCTTGCGCTAAACTAGCGTGCAAATTCGTGTGTACCACGACGGCAATAATCACCATTAATAGGTAGTACACTAAGTAAATGACGAAATTAATCGCCGTAATGCTGACAAACCCGGCATTCATAATACTGGTGACCGGTTTTGAATCATTCATAATCAACAACTCTCGCTTTCATAACGTAATGTCCTTAATCATAGCGAAGCTGGCCTCGTTTCCCAAAAACCATTTTTTCAAAATTTAAAAACTCATTTTTGTTCCGGTCACGTGTTCTTCCTATAATAAAGTCATTCAGTAACAGGAAGGATGTCAATGATGACCCAATCTAATGAACAAATCGCACACGATCTAGCCGTTGCAATCGCTAGCCAACATTATTTAAAGAGTTCTGTGCGTAGCTTTCACAACGCCATTACAGACTACGATGAAATTTACGACGAACTACTTGCCGAACTTGCCAAGACAGCGCACGTTGCGGTATAACAAAAACATAACAGCGCTTATGAAAAGGCAGTGCGTGCACTGCCTTTTTGTGTGTTAATTGGGAGATTTTCAATGGAATGGCTATTACATAAAAAAGAGTTAGATAAACTAACCCTAAAAAAATACTTACTGGAACAACCATATACCTTAGTACCAGTCAAGCAAGTTATTAATCAACTCGGTTGGTCAAAATATTTGGTCATGCATTATGGGCAAGAATTGATTGACGACATCGAGCGACTTTCACCAAACGCGCAATCGTACATCACCTTTGACGCTAGCAACCAACACTTCATCGTCCAATCGGGTCATACAATTAGTCTCCATGACCTCACCTTAGATTATTTGAACCGATCGCCAAAATATCATATGCTACTCGCCTTATTTTTGGAAAATTTCCAATCTGTCGAAGATTTCGCCGCGCAACATGACTTTTCAACGCCCTATGTTCGTGACGAATTGCGCGAACTAGCTGAGCATCTGGCACAACAGCATATTTTGGTGACAGATAGTTTCACTTTAAATGGCAATGAAAAGGATATTCGCTATTTTTTCTTTCGAATTTTATTTGACTACTATTACCAACAAGCCAACCCACTTACCCCAGATGCCCAAAATTGGGCAGCCCAACTTTTTGACACACTCTCTCGTGTAACTGGGTCAACCATTACACCGGCTATGCGTGTTGTCATGCAATTTCAACTCGGTTTGTGGTATACCCGAATGAAGCATGGTCATATCATTTCATTGACCGACTCGACGCCAGTGCTCCGTGATTTGGCCGATTTGCCTAGCGAGAATGCCGCCTTTCCCATTACCCTGATGAACACGCTTAAAACAATGCTCGGTCTAGATATTGTCGCGGCCCACGATGAGACACGCTTCGCCCTCAGTGCCTTATACGCCTTTGGCTTTGCCCGCAAGCATGATTTCATGCAACTCATGCCCACACAAGCCGTTGCCCTATTCTCGGTCATCAACGACTGTATTCGCGTCTGCTTGCCTCGTTTCTTAGGTAATCCTGGTTTGCTAACACCTGAACTAATGGCTGATTTAGTGGATGATTTGTACACATCTAACTTACGCTTAGTTTACTTCCACAGTGAGCTACGGCCAGAGCCCAACATTACAGATGACTTCCATCAATTCCCAATTTATGCGGAATTGACGATGACAATCATTAAAGAAATTGTGAATCAAACCAAGTTACCGTTCGAAACCGTTCGAAACACATTATTTGAGGATTATTTCAATACGTTCATTACCCGAATCCCACGTGAAGATGCGCTGCCACTCGTCACAATTGCGTTAGATTTTGTAGACAACGAAGCTTTAAAGCGTCGCCTAATTCAGCGATTGCAAGGTTTTCTCAGCATCAATATTTTTATTACGGACACACAAATTACAACTGCTGACCTCGTCATTTCAAACATTCATTTGAATTACGAAGAGCAACAAACCATCGTCTTACGGCATAGTCCAACATTGGCCGAGCTTAATGAGATCCGGCGAACAGTCAAAGAAATTACAATCGCAAAGTTTGAACGATTTACCGGACAAACCATTTCAATCCTTTGAAACAGCTTTTTAAAAATTGAAAATATCGTTTTTGGTGCCCTCGTTACTTTCAGTTATGCTATATCACGTGGTTGATAAGGCGTGATGCCATAATTCTTCTTAATATAAGTGACAGCGAACAAACACGCCTTGCATCCATGATTATTCAAAAAACGCGCCGACTAACCACCGGCGCGTTTTTTTGACAGCTAAATCAACGTAAACTTTTCAATCATTAATTCAGGGTGCACGATAATCATCGTGGTTGTCCCTTCGACTGCGTAACCCGCATCCTCAAAAGCAACTTGTACCTGGCGCTTGTATGCAAACCACGACCGCATATCAGCTTGTATTAAGTCATCAATTTGATTTAAGACCTCACGGGCATTCTCGACTGCTGCATCGGCCCGGATTGTTTCACGAATTTGATCAACATATTCTTGCGAAAAATAGTGTGGCATCTTAAGCTCACTAACCACTTCAGATAATAAGTGATCAACTTGCACATTTTCTGCCCGCACCATCATTTTCTTAACGGCCAGTTCAATGGCTAATTCCGTTAAGTATGTATTGGTTAAGTGCAGCGCCACTTTACACAGCGGTGATGTTTCATGTTGCCGTCGGCGTTGTTCTAATGCGTCCCGGACAGCATTAGGTGTTGGAATTTGATAGGTTATAGGCAATATCCCCCTCATCAGTTTTCTTAATCGTACTGAATAGGTTTGAATATGTCGCGTCAAACGTATTATTGAAATTTGACACCTTCATGACTAGACATTCCGATATCAGATTGCTATAGTTATGCTAATGCATGGAATAAGCCATGTAATACACGACTCTAAAATACACCGCTGATCAGCAATGATTAGCGGTGTCTTTTGTCTACCAACAAAAAAAAGAAAAGGCAACACCCAATCGGATGCTACCTTAGCAGTCATTATTCAGTTTTTTGTACGACTTTTAATCATGAAGCGTCTGTTAGTTCAAACCACGACGATTGATTTCACGATATAGTGCCGTCATTGAGGCGTTTGCCAAGCGTGTGCTACGCTTTGCCACCATCACATGCTTGATGCCAGCAGTCTTTAGAACAGACTTTGCCCATGCCTTAGTACCAGTTAAAACCATTGTTGTTTCCTCCTTTGATTTTCTCTATATTCACGTACGAGCACAGCTTAACATATTCAAAAACCAACATGCAAAGAGAACTAAAAGTCATTTTAAAATCCTGAATGTTCTCTTGCATCCAAACATAACGGGAACGTTTGTTGGGGTACTCAGAATAACCGCACCTCTTCGCGGTACACGGCAACCTGCTCTTTTAATCGATCGAGATTGTCAGCATCAAATTTATCTAGAACCGCTTTGGCCAATTCAATCGCGACCATCGCTTCCGCAATGACGACCGCTGCCGTTACCGCCGTTGTATCAGATCGCTCAATCGACGCACGGTGATTCTCGTGCGTATCAATATCCACACTTTGCATTGGTCG
>NZ_KQ970390.1:468585-472174 GCF_001579105.1 Weissella sp. DD23
CTCGTGCGTATCAATATCCACACTTTGCATTGGTCGATAGAGCGCTGGGATTGGCTTAACTACCCCACGTACAACAATCACACCCCCAGTTGTCATACCGCCTTCAAAGCCACCTAGGTTGTTACTGCCACGCGTAAACCCCTTGTCAGCATCCCAAAAAATTTCATCCATCACCTGATCGCCAAATTTTTCAGCATTTTCAAAGCCACCGCCAAAATCAACGCCTTTGAACGCATTAATACTAATAATGGCCCGCGCAATTTTTGCATCTAACTTTTCAGTCGCCGCAACGTAAGACCCCAACCCAGCTGGCATCCCCGTCGCCATTACTTGCACCGTACCGCCGACTGTATTTGCATCTCGTTTCGTCCGGTCGATAACAGCTTGCATCGCTTGATCGCCCTTTTCATCCAGGGCCCGCGTTGGGAAACTTTCCGTTACAGCCCTTAATTCCGCAAGATCTTGGAACGTCGTTAAGCGTTCAAGATCACTAAACGCCGGCCCAATATTTCGCACAAAACCATGTACATCAACACCAATTTCTCGCAATAGCGCTTTAGCAACGGCACCTACCGCAACACGCATTACCGTCTCACGCGCAGATGAACGTTCCAACACATTTCGTAAATCAGACTGATGGCGATATTTAATGCCCCCGACTAAATCAGCATGTCCTGGGCGTGGTCGCATGACCTTACGCATCGAATTTTCTGCATCTGCTGGCGTATTTGGATCCATAATCTTACGCCAATGATTGTGATCATCATTATGAACGTTAAGGGTGATTGGCGAACCAAGCGTGACCTGATGACGAACACCCGACAGAATGGTCACGGTATCTGTTTCAATCACTTGACGTTGCCCACGGCCGTACGCATGTTGACGTCGTGCTAATTCATGATTAATCATATCGGTTGTCACGTTTAACCCCGAAGGAATCCCCTCGATAATTGCCATTTCTTCTGGTCCATGGCTTTCACCTGCTGTCATGTATCGCATGCTATTTTTCTCCGATTTCTGTTCGATTTCTATCCACTACGCGCATAGCGTGTGTCCCAACTAAAATGACATTAATGACGCTCACGACTAGCAAACTCTGCATAACCTGTGCCAAGTGCTGTGTCGCAAATTGTCCGGTGATGATTGGCATCAACAACACCGCAAAGCTACCTGCAAAAAAGTACCAACCAGTCGCGCGACCGTTAAACCCTGGATTGTGTGCAATCAATTGCGCAACACCAAGTTGTAACACGCCACCAGCGGCCGACATACCAAACAAACCTGTTGCTAGACCAACTAAGACCACTGCGTTGGTTTTAACAATTAGCAAAAAGAGTAAGCTCATCAACGCCACACAATTTAGCATCACTAGCAACCACTTTTCAGGTATTAACCGGCGACCAGTTAACACAAAGACAATGCCAACACCTAGTAATGACCCAACACTGTAGCAAGTCATCAATAAATGTGCGTTTGACGCGCTGAAGCCGCGAACCAGTTGGAAATAGCGTGTTACCCACTGTGTAAAATGAATCATCAGCCACATCGCAGTAAAGCCATACGTCAAGAATGTCACTTGCACAATATCCCATTGCCAGCGCGGTGCCCGTGTCACCCTTTCAGTCACCACAACCGTTGCATCTGGCATATTAGTGTCAAGCAACACAACCAATGCCACCGCTAAAATCACGGCAGCCACCCAAAATACCCAACCGAACCAAAGTTGGTAATGATTTAAATTGATAATGATGATTGGCAAAATCCCTTCCCCTAACGAAATCATCGCCTTGATCAAAACATTACCGCTGGAACGACCATGATGAAGCAGCAGTAGCATTGGGTAGGCTACTGCATCTAACATGGCGTTCGCAATACCGGCAAAGCTTGTTAAGATAAGGCCTTGCCAAATGTGCGTTGAAATTGGCACACAGATAAAAAATAATCCATACGCTAAAATTGCCAGCAATAACAATGTTTTCCGCTGCCAGCGATCAGCCAATTCGCCCAAAAACGGATAAGCAATCAATTTACCAAGCCCAATCGCCGATACAACCGCTGTTGCGCCAGCTAAATCAGTATGCCAAATCGTGGTTAATGCGCTCATGGTCTGTGCGAGTATAATCAATGCAAAACCTTGCACAACGTACATGAGATAAACAATCGCCTGCATGCGAATCGCAAGTGCCTTGTTCATATTTGCGCCTCCTCTCGTTGAATCGCCGTTTCAGTCATCAACTTCAGATAATCGGAAACAAGTTGTGACGGTAACATTGACGCAAAACGCGCTTGTAACCGTTCTTGCATGGCTGCCATACGACCTGGCTGTACCACTGCTAAATGATGCTTCGCTTTAATATTGGCAACTTTATCCACCAGTGCTAGCCGCGCGACCATTGCTTGCAAGATTTGGCGATCAATCGCATCAATTTGACTTCGTGTGGTGTCTAAAACTGTTGCGTCCGCAACGTGGCGAACAATTTCATCACAAATTTCTGCCGGTGTTTTAAAATCAGTCGCGACCATTAAATCAGCCGTTCGTGTGTATTTTGTTTGCCGCTCCTGCCACAGTGTAAAAAAAGAGGCTAGTGAGTGTCGCAACATCAACGGCCGTACCTCGCCAGTCGCTAACAGACGATCGGTCACTGTACTAAATTCACTATTGAGCCAAATCGTGTAAACATCTGCCCTGTTTAACAAGGTGACACAACTTGGCGTTTCAATTACGCCACCCCCAGTGCTGATAACAACATCTTCTTGTTCAAGTGCTCTTTCTAGCAGGTTTGCTTCGATTTCACGAAAAGTTGGTTCACCAACTTGCGTAAAAAACGATGGGATGGGTTGCCCGACATGCGCAACGATCGCCTGGTCTAAATCAATAAAACGCTGGCCTAAAGCATGAGCCAACTTTTGACCCACTGTCGTTTTACCGACTCCCATAAAGCCAATTAATAATATTTTCATGCTAATATTCCCTTCGTATTTGTTGAATAGCCGTCAAAGCGGCTAATAATTCGGCTGCATTATTATCTACAAGTAACTCCCACAATCGTTGCAGTTCTATCATGAAATTCGTTACTGCTTCAGTAGTCGCAACTCGGTTCGCCAATAATATTTGTGTCCATAGTTCAGGGTTGGCGGCTGCAATCCGTGTCGTATCACGGAAGCCTGGACCGATAAATGGCCGTGCCTCTCCGCTCGCATTTACGGCCAAAGTTGCTACTAATGCTTGTGCAATTAAATGCGTCGCATCACTTGTTAACGCAATCAAGGCATCGTGTTCGGTAGCATCAACCGTTTCGAAGCGACTATCTAAAGGCGAGAGTAGCGTCATAATACGACGACAATCCGCGTCATTACCAACCAAGAAAAATGACGCTTGATTAAACCTAACCTTTTTGCGACCAAGAAATCCTGTTTCATCTGTACCGGCCATTGGATGTCCGCCAACGAAATGCGGTAGATGATTCGCCGCCTGCATAATCGGCTGTTTAATAGAGGCCACGTCAACGACTAGATTATTTGTCTGCAAATCACGTAACACCGCCATTGTTTCCTTCGGTGGCACAGCGACCACTAATAAGTCGATTGG
>NZ_KQ970390.1:472194-472995 GCF_001579105.1 Weissella sp. DD23
CCAATACTTCATAACCCTCAGTCCGACTCAGTTGTTCTGCCATCGCTGCACCAATGGCCCCCAAACCCCAAATTGCAATTCTAGTCATCAATCAGCACCGCCAAATCTTTGTAGAAGTCCGGGTACGAGACAGCAATTGTCCCAATTTCTTCCCGCAGCTTAACGTTGCTGGTTAGCAATTTTGCAACCGCTTGAAGCATGGCAATTCGGTGGTCATCATAATCTACCAAGGGTTGATTTGGAACCTGCAAATGGTCAACACCCGCTATCAAAAAGCCATCGGGCGTCTCATTGATTTGGGCACCAAATGCCTGCAATGTCTTAGTAACGGTCACAATCCGATTACTTTCTTTTATGCGGAGTTCACTAGCATCGAGCACACGACTATCTCCCTGGGATAATGCCAGGGCCAACGCCAAAATGGGCAATTCATCAATCATCGTCGGTACTTCCATCCCGGCAATCGTCGTACCAATGAGCATTTCAGCACTTGTGACCTGGATGTCAGCAATCGGCTCGCCATTTTGTGTGCGTTCGTGCGTCAATGTAATGTTAGCCCCCATCCGACGCAACACTGTCAGAACGCCCGAGCGTGTTTCATTCACATTTACATCTGTCAAGACGACGTCACTATTTGGTTGAAGCGTTGCGCCAACTAACCAAAAGGCTGCCGCAGACATATCAGCTGGCACTGTGACCGTTGTTGCTACTAATTGTTGATTTCCCGCGACAAAAATCATCTCCGCCTGACAATCAACGGCTACCCCAAAACTAGATAACATGTTTTCCGTGTGATTACGT
>NZ_KQ970390.1:473032-473807 GCF_001579105.1 Weissella sp. DD23
GCCCGCCAACATTAAGCTGGTTTTAACTTGTGCAGATGGCACTGCCAGCGTTTCGTTAATCGCGTCAGCCGTAATTCCTGAATGAATTGTCACTGGTAAATGGCCATCCGTCGTTTGAATCTCAGCACCGTAATTTGCTAACAATGCAACAATTCGATTCATTGGACGCCGCGTTAGACTCGCATCCCCTGTAATCGTTGCTGGTATCCCTAGTCCTGCTAGCACACCAATCATCAACCGCGTGGTCGTACCTGAGTTACCAAAATCAAATTGCAAAGGTTGTTGAAAATGATTGCTACGAATAGCCAAAGCCCCCGGACTTGTAATGATAAGTGCCTGGTCTTCGGTAACCTCAACGCTAACGCCTAACTGTTCAACTGCGTGAATCGTTTGCCAAGTGTCAGCGGACAACAACGGGTGGTTAATGCGCGTCACGCCAACTGCTAGTGCCCCTAAAATGATGGCCCGATGTGTGATGCTTTTATCACTCGCTACACGTAATTGACCATTTAGGCCATTTTGAATCGTCATAATATTTCCTCCAGATAACAAAAAAACGAACCGTGCGCCATGAAAGCACCGATTCGTTTAGAAAAATATCCAGCTGGTCATATTTTTTCTATTCCAAATCAAGCGCTTTTATGCTTTCGCCCGATTCGTAATAGAAAATGCTTCTATTTCGGGCACGTCGTGATTGACGTGCCCAGCACATTAATCACAATGTTCAGAAATAGAAGTAATAAGCATTATTAAATTGTGAGTCCTTAAACAACAT
>NZ_KQ970390.1:474368-475579 GCF_001579105.1 Weissella sp. DD23
ATTGTGAGTCCTTAAACAACATAGTTTTTCACCTGTTTCTCATAATTTATTAACAAAACACACTATACGGACTTATTTTTTATTCGTCAACCCTAAATTTTACTAAAACAAACGAAGGAGTTGACGATCCAAGTGAATCACCAACTCCTTCGTTACTGTCATAGCTTACCAATGGCGCCGATTTAAGTAGCTCATGATAGGCGTCGCAATGACGCCTACCAAAATGGCCGAAACAATAATTTCGACAATGCCATTGACCCCTGCAACTGATAAAATCAACCAGCCTAACAAATGATTATTCGGAATGCCAGTGAACGTCGTGTGCATGACGGTGAATCCGAGCCACGTAAATAACAGAACAAACGCTGTATTAATAAATGCAGCCAATCCACCCAATCCTATAAAAACAATCGGCTTTATTCGCTCAGAACTATCCTTGAAAAAACGCCAATATAAGAACCCGATTATTAACCCAACTAACTGAAGAATTTGGTAGCACGGAATACTTATTAATCAAAATATCGTGCTGTCATCACTGCATCACCAGACGTCGTATATAGTTCAACAACATCATTATCGACAACCAGTAACACATCCCCAGAAACCTTTGCCTGCCTAATTTCAGTTTCGCCCGACTCCCACGCAATTCGTTTAATCGTAACGGTATCCCGCTCCCGTTGCACAATCATTGTAGCTGTTAGATTAACCTGCCATGTATCGGCAGTTACGCGCCAAAGTCCCGGTCCGGTAATTTTGTCAGGTGTTGCTTGACGAAACTCGCCTAATTCTGCAATGGCATACTGGCGCAGCCTACCGCCAACAAGGCGCAGTTCACGTGGCAGCGACAAAACATGCGCCCAACCAGCTTGCCTGGTTGGCAACGTTTTTTCTCGGTCAGACGGCATCATACCAGCCCAGCCCCACAATAAATGACGGCCAGCATGCTGCAAGGTTTGCGAGGCATAAAATTCAAATCCCTGATCCAACTCTTCGAAATCCGACGTCACTTCAAATGAACCAGATGTACTGTCAAACTTTCCCAGAACATAACCTGTGTTGTGAATGTTTTGTAACCGGTCGCCTTGGGCAGGTAGTCCCTGCGGTGAGAACATCAGCACATCTTGGCCATCAATTGTCAAAATATCTGGACATTCCATCATGTAGCCGCGATACGCCGTTACCTGTTCGCCTAAAATTGACCCCAGAAATGT
>NZ_KQ970390.1:475811-477748 GCF_001579105.1 Weissella sp. DD23
TGCATAAATCTGTTGATTCATATGCAATAATATCGCCAGTCAAATCAAGTTTTTGGGCGCCAAGCAACATGAAAAAATGACCATCACGTTCAAAAACTTTCGGATCGCGCACATGACGCGTATAACCACTCGGCTGATCAAATAACTTACCGAGTTTTTCAAAATGAATACCATCATTCGACACAGCTGCCATTTGGAAAGAGGCCACACTTTCGCCCGCATCATTCCGTACATTGCCTGTATAAAAAGCGTACAGACGGCCATCCTTCACCAGCGTTGTACCGGAATAAACGCCCGACCGGTCCTCTGGCAGACTTGGCGCAATCGCAATTGGCATACGTCGCCAATTTACCAAATCATCACTAACCACGTGGGCCCAAACTTTATACGTATGATCCAGTGCGTTAGGATTCCACTGATAAAAAACATGATATTGTTTGTTAAAAAAAATAAGGCCATTTGGATCGTTAATTAAACCATATTCTGGATAAATGTGATATTGTTCAAATTTTTCTGTGTCTCCAATAATCAAACGTTCGTCTCCTTTTGGGCTGCCAAAAGCGGTTCACCCGCCATAACTGTTTGGTTTGCAATCTGTTTAACATCCAGATACTGCCCTGTATTCGTCACGATGACCATGACGTGTTCGTCTAAACCGGCTGTTTTAATCTTATCCGCATTAAATGTCCCTAATGCTTCACCAGCTCGAACGTGTTGGTTTTGCTTCACAATGGTTTCAAAGCCATCCCCATTTAGTGATACTGTGTCCACCCCAATATGAATCAGGATTTCAACGCCGTCGTCACCCAATAATCCGTAGGCATGGCCCGTTGGGTACACAACGGTGACTGTCCCGTTAATTGGGGCAAACACTTGACCGTCGGCAGGCAGTACTGCGACACCTTTACCCATTGCACCACTCGAGAAGACCGGATCATCAACTGCACTAAGCCGGTCAACCCGACCTGCTACCGGAGACGCCACCACGATATCATCGGGTGCCGGTTCATAGCGCGTTGGCACATCAGTTCGCGGACCAGTTTCACCAAAATGGCGTCGCTTGCCATAACCATAGGTCACCGAAAAGGCCAAAACAAACGCCAACGCGATACTGATGAAGAAGCCAACCCACTTGGCGGCTGGAATGGCGATAAAGCCAATCACACCTGCTGGGCCTAATGAAGATGACAACACATGGAACAAGCCAATTACTAAACCGGCAATCCCAGCTGAGCCAAGCGCAATGAAGAATGGAAATTTATATTTCAAATTAACACCAAACATCGCCGGTTCTGTAATACCAAGCATTGCTGAAGCCCCGGCAGATGATGATAATGCACGCAGTTTCTCGTCCTTTTTCGCCAAGAAGAATACTGCAAACGCTGCGGCTCCCTGAGCAACGTTAGAAACAGCCGCAATTGGGAAAATAAAATCACCACCCGTTTTTGTAATATCAGCTAATAACGTGGTTTCAATTGCCGGAAAACTTTGGTGCAACCCCGTCACAACGATGGCCGAATACACTGATCCAAAAATCCCCATGCCGACAAAGCCTAACGTTTGATACAGAGTTACTAATCCATCAGTCAAGCCATTAGACAACGTCCGTAGTACTGGGCCAACCACCATAAACGTCAAGAAACCCGTGATAATAATGGCAAACATTGGTGTGAACGTAAAATCAATCGCACCCTTTAAATGTTTATGGAAAAACTTTTCAACGTTAGCTAAAATAAATGCCACCCCAATGACTGGCAATACCTGACCTTGATACCCAGCTTGCGCAATATGCAGACCAAAGATATCCCATGACGGCATCTTTCCAGCGGCCATGACCGATGCCACGTCATTTCCGTTAATCAGCGCAGGCATCACCAAAATCATGCCGGCCACGGCTCCCAAGATTTCACTCCCGCCAAAGCGTTTAGTGGCTGTAT
>NZ_KQ970390.1:477848-478521 GCF_001579105.1 Weissella sp. DD23
GGGGTCCAAACAAATCTTTTCCCGTCAGGATATTATTCAGCGCCATCAATAGACCACCAGCTGTCATTGCCGGAATCAGTGGCACAAAGATATCCGACAATACTTGGACCATAGCCATAATCGGATTCTTTTTCTTACCCTGTTGCGCTGCAAGTTCCTTCAGTTCTTCAGGCGTTGCCGTCTGGACCCCTGTCTGGCGAACATAGTGATCATATACTTTATTGACATCACCCGGCCCAACAATAATTTGGAACTGCCCGTTTGAATCAAACGTCCCCTTTAGGTCTGGATCGTTATCAAGTGCTTGTTGGTCAATACTGTCACGGTCCTTCACAATTAACCGTAAACGCGTGGCACAATGCGCTGCCGTAATGACATTATCATCACCCAAAGCCTTCGCAACCCGCTTTGCTACCTCTTCGTGGTTCATATTATTCCCCCTAAAACATAATTACGGAACCGGTTCCATTTGTGTACGGGTTAATTGTAACCGTTTTCAAAATAGTAAACAAGTTCAAATTTAGCTTATCCTGGGTGAACAGACAGCAAAAAATGCCCGATGATTACGAAACATCATCAGGCATATACATGTTCAAGCGAATTTTGAGTAACTAACTGCATCAGTTCTTCGCACGATCATTGAAAAAATTTTCGTATCAGATAACTTCTAAGG
>NZ_KQ970390.1:478663-480981 GCF_001579105.1 Weissella sp. DD23
CATCCTGCTGATTAACAGAAAGCTTTACAACGATTTCTGAAGGACTTCCCAAATTAGCGCCTTGCTGAAAAATGTACTCTTTTTGGCGCCGAATATTTTTCGTGAATAGATAGCACGCCAAGGCACCGCTTGACGTGCCAGTTGCAGATTCTTCGTTAATGCCATACAACGGTGCAAAATTGCGGCAGACAATATCCGTTTCTGACAAGCCAAATACGTGCATGCCGATGACGCCATATTGCTCACTAAGTGTTGCTATTGCTTGCCAATTAGGATTTAGCGCGTTGAGTTCATTGATATTAACCGGTACCAAAATATCTTTCCCACCTTTGGATACCACTTGAATATCGAAGTTGTCATTAACTGCTGAAATATCAATGGCCTCGCTCAATTCAGGCTTCTCAATCTTTTCAAAAAATTCTGAGGGCTGCTGGTTCATAAATATTCTTTTCGGCTGGACTTCGATCGGAATAATCCCCGCCTTGGTTTCAATTGTGTATTGGTTCGGTACAACCTTTCCAAGTTCTCGCATGAGGGTAAAGGAGGCGATCGTCGCATGGCCACATAAATCCACTTCGCTCGTTGGCGTATAATACTCAAATTTGAAATCTGCTTGATCGGAACCGGAAATAAAGGCCGATTCAGAAAAACCCAGTTCTTTAGCAATGGCTATTTTCTGAGTCACTGATAACGGTTGTTGTAGAAAAATTATCCCCGCTTGGTTCCCTCCGGTATTGTCCTTGCTAAAAGCACTTGCAATGTACGCTTTCACTTTCATTCTTACATCCCCCTCAATAATCATCGCTAATATTTCAAGCGTATCACCTCGTTCATAAACCCTAAAGTAGTCTACCGACTCGAGGCGAAATCTAAACAAAATTTTAGTATCATTTTGCAAACGTTTTTTATGTTTGGTATCGTTTTTAAGTATTCAAACTAACACAAAATATATAACAGGAGGACTCTTATTTTGATAAACAAAAAGTCACTCGCTACTTCACTTATGGTAACAACTTTTCCACAAGAGGCGCTCTTGTTTCATGGTATCAACAATGAAATTGTCAACTAAGTCAAAAAAAGCTGCTATTTTTGGCGGTTAACAACACTTGTAGCATTAATTCTTAGTGTACTATTCCCAAAAGTAAGTATAACTATTTTAGTTATTTGGTTAATAGTGTTCATTATTGGTGTGTCAAAAATTTCTAATTCAACGCCTAAAAACTAAATAATTTTTGTCTCTATGAGACATCACTGAAAGTTTTGATTGCCAACATGAAATGATACAGTCAATGTGGCGTACCCCGAAATTTAAAATAACTTTCGGGGGTTTCTGCTTTATTAATATCTAATTTACTTTAGTTCGGAAGGCCACTCCAAACGCTAATGTCCCAATCGTTGTGTCGTCCGAACGGACCATGTTCAGAATCTAAACACTAATCTTTGCACCGTTACAGCAAATAATTGATTATTATTTGTTTGTGTAATTACACGTACAAATACACAAAATCACCCCGATGCAATCTACTAGGTAGTAGGTTGCATCGGGGTGATTTTAATGAAAGACAGAACTAATCATATTGCAGGTACGTACATACTCAATTATCGGCCACTTCATAACAAAAGAAGAGTACAAGAATACTCAAATCGGTACTCAAATGGCTGACGTGATCAACACGAATTATCTGAACGAATTAATATGAATCAAATGTTAACCAACTAAAGTCCCGGTGCTCATCCGAAGTAACTAAAACGTGGACATCACGTTAACACCCACCTCATACAGTAAGTGTACACCGTATAGTAACAGCACAATACCTGAAATCACATTGATCCAAATTAGGAACTTCTTTGACAATCTATCTTTTAAACTATTGATAACAAGCGTCATCCCCATAATCCAAATAAATGTCGCCATAACAATTCCGGTAATAAACATGCCAACCGCAGAATCCGCTAATGTTCCACGAATTGCACTAAGTGTAATAGATGAATCAATAACAGCTTGCGGATTCGCCCAGATGACTACAATGGCTGTCAATATTGCTTTTTTAACCGGTATTTGATTGACTTGTTCATTTAAGTCTACACTTCTCGCTGACTTCAATACATTCCACGCAAGCCAAACAACTAATACTCCACCAACAAACATCACAACTTGTTTGACAGTCTCATTGGCATTTAAAATGACGCCAAAACCAAAATAGCCCACCGATGCCAAGGCAGTATTAGAGATCCACACGAATAAAGAATATAGCATCGATCTTTTCAGCGAGTGATTAAACGCATTGTTAAACACATATATATTTTGCATTCCGATT
>NZ_KQ970390.1:481001-489525 GCF_001579105.1 Weissella sp. DD23
CCTTTTAACAAAAACATAGCCTCTCCCCCTAACAAGGTAACGTTTAAACAATTAAAAGAAAAGACTACACCCAAAAAGAAAGTACAAGCACGCCATTTACGTAATGATGTCAAAAATTACGCTGTACAATGTCATTTTTTAATATCATAATTCGTACACAGTATCCATTAGTTTTTACAAGGTCACTCCCTGTATAGTTAAGCCATCTTTTTTAATGAGAGCACAAATAAATCAGACCAAAACTTGGCTAATTGTTTTGTACATTGTTCAAATCGTTTAATAGATGAGCACCAGAATTATTCCATGTTGCCAAAAATAATCAACTGGATAACTAGGGGCTCTCGTTCACAACGAACTCAAAAAATGATAGTCCTAAAACTAGTCACGAATGCAAAATAAAAGCACCGGGAGAATCATCTCTCGGTGCTTTCTTGTATGGGCCTAGCAGGACTCGAACCTGCAATACCCGGTTCGTAGCCGGGGTGTTTATCCAATTAGCATATAAGCCCAAAACATTTAATTCGTTGCCTCAACAACATAATTAATAATATCAATTCACTTCCCGTTTGTAAAGGATTTTTTTATCGAATTTTTTTTAAGAAAGCAAAAACCCACACCTTCAGATGCGGGCTTTTTAAAATTATTGACCTAATAGCTTACTATTACGTGCCACTTTTCGGTTTGGAAAAACACCAAATATCATGATGATCAGTACCATCACTAAAACAACCCCTTGCGCGGCCACTGCTTCAACTGGAACTGACATCACAGTCGTCCCCATCTGCGCCATGCTATTGAAGTCAATCGCAAAGTGCAAGATAATCCCGTACCAAATTGAGCCTGTCCGTGCATAAATTGCCGTAAAGATTAGACCAACCCACGTTGCGAACAATACTTGTGACAGTGTGGACGTTAAATCTTGACCAGAGGCCATATTTGTTAAATGTAATAAACCAAAAAAGACAGATGAATAAATTGCTGCCTGAAACGGTGCATTCTGACGCTTTTGTAAGACACGTAGCAGAATATAGAAAATGCCGGCTCGTAAAATTACTTCTTCAAGAATACCAGCTTCAAGTGCTCGTAATGTTAGCGACGCCGCTTGTTCAAAGCGATAATGTACGATGTTAGATGCACCAAAAATTAACCTTAGCGCAACGATAATCACATAGCAAACCAACGGCACCCAACTAGCAAACTTCGTAAATTTTAGACCGATATCATGTTGCAACAATTGGCGCATAATGCGTACGATAATGAACAACGTCAAGATGGCATAAGCAATCGTCGCAATCGCATCAATAAAATTGGGCACATGAAACAGCATCATACCATGCTCTAAAACAAAGTAACCTAGTAACAAACCGAGTACCGTAATGAGCGCTCTTTTTTCATTTTTAGTCATAACAAAGCCTACTTTACTGGTGCATCTTGTTCACGAATAAAGTCACGTGAAAAGACGGTCTGACGAACAATAATCGTTGGTATCGCAATCAACGAAGGTATAATCGTTATCAGCGTTGACCCATAAGCTGAGATGAAGGTATTGTCCGTGAAGTAAATACCAACTGATTGATGCGTCAAGACGACATACCCTAGGTAAATCAAGATGATTAAAGCGAACATGATTACATACCATGTCAAAGTTAACATGAAGAGTTGTCCTTTATATCCCTTCATTTGATCATCAGACCAACCAATGTACGCCAACGCACCTTGCAATGGACGTCCTTTTTCAAAATCATCAACAGCTTTAGGAATTGCTTGCGTATAAGCGTAGGCCTTCACAATACCCGGAATCAGGAGTAATATGCTCCACAACATTGTGAAAATCGCCTGTAATACACTGATTTTTATTAATACCCAAAGCAACCGGCCATTTTTGAAGTAATCGAAAACGCCACGTTCAGACCGATTAAAGATAATCAATTGGTAAAGTGTACCCAACATTACCGCCCCAAATATAGTTGCAACTAAAGCTAAAATCAGGCTACCGCCATAGAACTCACCAATTTTATCATCAATGACGTCCCCAACCAAAGTAAAGAAAAGATCCCCAACAACCGCAATTAGGGCAACCAGCAACACCCGCTTAATCGCTAAAAAGCCACGACTATCCCGAATAATATCCGTATTTCTACTCATAAATAAATCCTCCAAAAACCAAACATTACAAATACGTTACCATTTATTTTCAGTAAGAACAATTGACCAAAAATATACCATTTCATTGAAATATTAGTCGATTGTGTTTTTGTGGCGTTATGTAAAATTATTTATGACCTATACCGTTTTAAAAAAGCAACTGTCAAAATGACAGTTGCTTTCATGTTTTATTTATTTTTTCATTGCGCGTTGAATTAATGTACTGACTTGATCAGCTACGTCTTCCTGCCATGCCGTTACTGCAAACGACGTTGGCCACATCACCCCATCATCCAATTGGGCAGCATCATTAAACCCAATTGTGTTATACCGGCTTTGAAATTTCGTAGCCGGTTGGAAAAAGAGTACTACTTTACCGTCCGCATTTGCATACGCTGGCATACTGTACCATGTTTTGGGTTGCAACTCTGGCGCAATCTCTCGCACTAAGTCATGCAATTTCGCCGCGATAAACGCCTCATCATCCGGCATTTCAGCAATTTTCTCCAGCAAATCGGCCTCTGGATTTTTCTTACTGCGCTTATTTGCCTGTTCTCGTCGTAATTCAGCTGCTCGTTCTTTCATCGCCTGTTTTTCAAAATCTGAAAATCCGCTTTGTTCAACCATTTGTTCACCATTTTCTTTCAAACTTTCTTGGCCTAAGTATAGCAAAATGCCACTGGCATGACAGCAAAAAATATGGCAACCAAACAAAGCTGGTCGCCATATCCATCTAATTTGAAATGTCCATATGCTCTAAGTGAGTAAACGTCGCTTCCAGGGTTTGTTTCAGGTGCTGATCATAAATTTCATAATAGACCCGATTACCTGACGTTTCGCGCGTCACCACGTGATTCTGATACAAAATTGCCAAATGTTTCGACACCGTCGGTTGCGCAATTCCAGTTTGCGCAACCAATTCACTCACATAAACGGGGCCTGGGTGCATCACCATATAATGCAAAATCGCTAATCGGCTCTCATTACCTAAAACTTTGTAAAAGCCGGCAACCGCCTGTAATAGCGCTTGTTCCTGTGCCATCTTATCACCCAACCTTTAAATTGTGTTGCAGTTAACTTCTAAGTGCGTTTCTGCCTGAATCGTTGTGTGGGCAATGCCAAACTCATGTTTCAGCGTTTCCGTAATATCATCAAGGTCAGCATCGTTAAATGTCGGTGTAACGGCTAAGTGCGCTGTTAACGCCGCCTCAGTCGTCGAAATCCCCCAAATATGAAGATCATGGACTGACTTTACGGCCGCATGGTTTGCCAAGTAGTCCGCGATACCCGCCTCATCAATCCCCGCTGGGACCCCATTGAGTAGCAAATTCAGCGACTGCTTAAATACATCCCATGAACTGACCACAATCACAATCCCAATTAAGGCTGACACCAACGGGTCAATCCAGTTCCAACCAGTCAGGGCAATCAATACACCTGAAATCACGACGCCGACCGAAACGCCGGCATCGGCCAACAAGTGAATATAAGCGCCACGTGCGTTCAAATCATGTTCTTGCTGACCACTTTTGGCAAAGAAATGTGCTGCCAGGAAATTAACTAAAATCCCAACTAACGCCACCCAAATCACGATGTCGCCGTCAACATGTGCCTTACCATTTATTAATTTATCAATGGCTTCAAACCAGATAATTCCAACGGCAATTAATAGCAAAATGGCATTGATCGCACTGGCAAGAATGGTCGTGTTATGAAAGCCGTATGTCCGTCGACGTGTTGCTTTCAACCCAAAAACTAATACTGCTAGCCAAGACAAAATTAACGACGCGACGTCACTCACACTGTGCAGTGCGTCCGCAAACAAGGCTGTCGAACCGGCCAATTTTGCGAAAATCATTTCCCCAATGATAAAAGCCAAATTTAGTCCAATACCGATCAAATACGGCGTCTGATTATTCTGTTCAATTTCATGATGATGCGTGTGTGCCATCTTCATCCCCTCCGTTTCCAATATGTCACTTATGGTATATGCCAATTATGGCATATTAAAAAGTAGAGTTCAAATGATACCTGTCATTTTCTGGCCTATGCTTATCTTTCAGTAAATACACTAGCCAACCAGTCGGCAATCGTCGCCATGACTACTTCAGTATTCGCTGTTTGTGTCACTTCAATCGTAAACGCCTGTACATCTTCAAAAAAAATCTGGCGTGGGGTCATAGCCATTGGCAGTCAGAAAGGTTTGCACAACCAGCATGGCCGTTCGCTTGCTACCATCCACAAATACTGGTGTTTTGACAATTTGTTGCATCATGTAGGCCGCTTTCAGCCAAATTGTTGGGTACATTTCCTGTCCGAACACAATTTGCTGTGGTTGCGTAATCACAACATCAAACGCTCGTGGCGACTGCACACCTGCATTACCACCACCGAGGGTTGCAATTGCCGTTTCATTTAGATGCAACACCTCAGCAGCTGTTAAATACTTTACCTGACTCATGGATCATCCACCATTTTCTATAAAAAATGACGCTTGGGCATTAATACCAAACGTCATGTTTCATTACTTATTTTTGAAGTTCCAACAAGCGCGCGCGCAATGCGTCATCGTATGCTGTCAAGTACAAACCGTACTTACCGCGCTTGATTAAGACGTTCAACACGTTTGCGATAAACGCCTTGAATTCATCTTCCGTAAACTTACGATCTTGTCGCTTCTTGAAAATTTCCTTGTGAGAATATTTTTCTGGAATAATTGTCACGCTATCAGTCTTTGGATCATAACCAAATGAAGGACCAATAATCATCCCCACATAATTCAAATCAAATCCTTGCAACGTATAAATCGTTCCGACCTGAGTAATTGACCCTTCCCGCTTAGCCCAGTGGGTACGCTGTGGATCCCATTCATCCCAAGGCAAGTTAAAGGTATCCATCTCGACGTTGTGACGACCATCAATTCGTGGGAAGCCAGACGTGGCGACCACGCGACTTTGACCGAACTCCTTATTCTTTTCCTTAATTGCTTCGTACAAATCGCCAGCCTTATCGAAGACCTTAAATTCAAACTCAGAATTATATGGAAATGGCTTCAAAGGCTTTTCAGCCGTCAAATCATCCAACCAGTCAACTTGTTCCTGGCTCGCTACCATTCGATATTGGAAGTCCATGTCAAATTGGTGATATGGGTTGTTACCAATCGTCTTAAACAACAAGTCCTTGTCCCAGTACATCTTTGACTGGAACACTTGCGCAAAATCGTAAACAACGACAACGACCTTGGCCAATGACATCAAATCTGCCAATTGGTTTTCACCATTGTAGTGCATGTAAGGTTCAGGCTTTGAAAGCAATAAGTGGGCCTCATCAACGAAAATGACATCGTATTGCCAGTTACGCTTTTGCGCATTGTTAATCAACGGTGTCGGACGCGTAATATCCTTATCACGCATGCCTGGAATATCAACGGCCAAATCCTTGTAGGCTTTAAACAACTCCGGGTGGTTCACAACCAACGCCGTCTTGTACCGCTTGTCCGTCATATACTTGGTAACTAAGTTCATTAAAACAACTGACTTACCAGTGCCGGCTGCACCTTGAATAATTGCAACACGGTGATCATTTTGCTTCAAGCCATCACCAATGTAGGCATTCATATTAGAAATAACAGCTTCTTGCTCCGCTGAAAGATTATCAACGAAAAATTGTTCTTTTAAAATTTTATTCATAATAAAAGACATTATACAACGTAAGTAGTCCTTGTGCTATTTCGATACCAAATTTTTCATCATTAACACATCCGTTTGTTGGTCAGTCCCCATATAGAAATCATGCGCCTCACCCGTTAACGTGAAGCCCATCTTCTCATAGAATGCGATGGCATTCGGGTTGTGTTCCCAGACCCCAAGCCAAATTTCGTGCTTATCTAGTGACTTAGCTAGTCGCTCGGCTTCACCGATAAACACACGGCCGAGGCCTTGCCGTTGGAAACTTCGGCGTACATAAATACGCTCAACTTCAAGCGCATCCTCGCCCATTTTTTCTGATTGCGCGTCATCCACATTTAGCTTGAGATACCCTGCAATTTTTTCATCCACTAAGACAAAATAAAACATTGATGCTGGATCGGCTAATTCAGCTGCTAGTTTCTCTGGTGTATACGCCGCTGCCAGGTAATCACGCATGTTTTCGGCCGTATTTTGCGCACCAAACGTATCTGAAAATGTTTCAATTGAAATATCCCGTAGTGTGTCCAAATCCTTGGTTGTCAATCGACGTAATGTCATACTCATCCTTAATCTCCTCGTCTTTAATAGTTACGGTGTTGTCCTTTTTTTACAGCGTTCCAATCGGCTGCGACATTTTCACGCATCCGCGTCAACATGGCGTTCAATTGTTGCACCTCCGCATCGGAAAAGCCTTGTAACGCCACAGCTTCCGAGTAATCATTTTCACGTTTAATCACCTGGTAAATGGCGCGCCCCTTCTCTGTTGCCCGAAGATGTTTAATTTTCAAATTATCGGGATTATCACGTTTCTCGACTAATCCATCGGTAATTAATTTCTTAACTGCCCGCGACACGGTTGTGCGGTCGACCATAATCAAATCTGACAACGCCTCTTGGATAATATCAGGCTGTTCAACAATTCGCACTAAGTACAAATATTGTCCTTTGGTTAAATTAAATTCTTTAAATTCCACATTGCTTATCGAATCTAGGGCACGCGCAATCATGCCAATTTCTCTTAAGTTAGCTGTCATATTTCCGTCCTCACGTATAGTCTATAACCTTTTTGTTGCATTTGCAACAAAAAGCGGTAATCGTCAAATCGATTACCGCTTTTATAGTGTTTATTAAACTAGTGCATCATAGTCCGCATCTGAAACTGGCTCAAGCCATTCTGGCGTTCCAGCCGTAATTGCAATGTGCTCAAACCAACTATCTTTCTTGGCACCGTGCCAATGCTTCACACCATCACGTGTCACGATAGTATCACCCTTTGTCAGTGACTGAGCAGGTTGTCCTTCTTCTTGATACCACCCTTCACCGGCGGTCACCAATAAAATCTGATAGCCATCATGGTGAATGTGCCAATTGTTTCGTGATCCTGGTTCAAACGACACTGAACCAATCCCAATCTTTTCATCCGGCGACGTCACCAAATTGGTCAAATACGTGTCCCCGACAAAAAATTCGCCATAGGGATTTAGAACACCCGCTGAAAAGATTGTACCCGTTTTAATTTCTGGAAAATTCGCCATTATGCCACCCCGTAAACTTCTTTTGCGATATTAAATGCTGACCAGGCTTTAGGCCAACCAACGTAGAATGCCAAGTGGGTAATAATTTCAGCTACTTCATCAACAGTCAGACCATTCTCTTTAGCTTTCTGCATGTGGAAGGGCAATTGTTCAAACGCCCCTGTCGCAATCAGTGCGGTAATCGTTGCAAACGACCGATCACGAGCTGAAAGTTCCGTCTCGCGTGACCAAACCTGGCCAAACAGGACCTCGTCATTTAATTCTGCAAACTTAGGTGCAAACGCGCCCAACGCGTCATGACCTGCAGTTACCTTCTCTGCCATATCACTCATCTCCGTTCTTAATCTAACGTGCCCCCGAAAACTGGGAAGCCACTAAATTCACCATAATCATTAAACGTAACCTGCTTTAACAGCGCCATATCATCATCACTAATGGTAAAGTCGACTGTTGCGTTATGACGCATGTGGTCTTCAGACAGCGTCTTTGGCAAAGGCAAGGCATCCAATTGCAACAAGTAGCGAATCCCCAATTGTGGTACCGATACACCATACTTATCAGCAATTTGTTGCAAGTTCGGATTCTTCAGCATTTCACCGTGACCAAATGGCGAATAGGCTTCAATTTGAATATCGTGTTGCTTGGCATAATCAAAGAGACCAAATGGCACATTGCCGATGTGCGCCAAAACTTGATCTACAGCAGGCTTAATGCGTCCGTTATCAAGAATGTTCTGCAAGTCAACTTCATCAAAGTTTGAGACACCGATTGTTCGAATCTTACCAGCATCAACGGCCTCTTCCAGTGCACGCCAAGCAGCCAGATTACCGGCAAAGAAACGGTCCTCTTTTTGGAAATCAACCCAAGGCTTTGGTGAATGAATAATCATCATATCGATATAGTTCAACCCTAAATCAGCCAATGATTGGTCAATGGCAGCCACCGCATCATCATAGTCCTTGATTTCACCGACTAGTTTGGTTGTCACGAAAATATCTTCCCGTCGCACGCCACTGTCACGGACGCCATGACCGACACCAACTTCATTTTCATAGGCTTCAGCCGTATCAATATGCCGGTAGCCCACTTGAATCGCCGTTTTAACAGCTAGGGCTGCGTCATCATTATCAGTAATCATCCACGTGCCAAACCCAA
>NZ_KQ970390.1:490437-491703 GCF_001579105.1 Weissella sp. DD23
GGGCTACCAAAATGAATTGGTAGCCCTTTTCTTTGTTATTAATATTAGTAAATTAATTAGTGAAATGAGTTTCTCGGCGCTGACGCCACGCCAACCCTGCCGCAAGAACGCCACCGATTGCCAGATATGTTAAAAATGAAGGCCAATACCAGTTTGCATACGAAACCCAGTCAAACACCTCGGTTAGCACACCAAACAAAACAGCACTAATGACTGCTCCTCCCCAATTAGGTGCTAACGACATAATCACGGCCACTAAGGCAATTGCTAAGTAGAACAACAACTCAGCAAAATTGTGGCGAATTACAAGTGTCGGAACTGCGAAAATCACCATTAAATACAGTAAATTTTTCGACCACGTGTTCATATTTTTTAACATCATTGGCCTCCTACTGTTTTGTTAGGCGTTCGCTTTCGGCCAACATCCCTAACATTTCTTGTTTTGTCGCATCAGTAGCGTTAACCGCAATCGTAATCCAATGCCGCTTATTCATATGATAAGCACGGGTAATCCCGCGCGTTTTAATCATCTCATCAACGTGGTCCGGCGTTAATTTCAACGTCAAATACAACACCGCCTCACGTTCAAAAATCATAGCCGTAATTTTGTTACTGGCATTATGCTTCATAACTGTCCAAATAATTGTCTCATGTGAATTGGTTTTGTTAAATGGATACGTTTCATGAGTCGCCGCATGGTCTTGTACCAGCGCGATCAACTGTTCTCTGGTGTACATCTGAGTCGCTCCTCCAATCATGTTTTACCATAATAGCACAGACAACTTGGACGGCACCTCTACATTTTTATAGTCAACGCAAAATCACGTTTACGCACGAAACCAAGACAGTCTACCGACAGTATAACGCCAACACCCGTTTTGCTTTCTCTAGCGTTGTCGCATCCGGCGCCTCGTAAATTTTGATTACTTCCAATACTTCTTTGCCAGCGACGGTTTTGTACCGCTTAACCCCGTCATGGGTTGGATCGCTATTATAATCACCCCAATAACCACCACCATGAGGATCTTTAAGCAGCCAATATTTATCATCTGTAACCCGCCCAGTCCGATTCTCCACGATACTTAGTGCGTAATCCAAGCCATGTTTTCGTGCATCCAACACCAGCGCCCGCTCAGTCCGGTTCACCGGTAAGATATTCTGGATAGTCGGCTTATCGGGGGCTAATACGTCATCAGTATGCGTCACCGCTACAAATGCACCCGCAAAACCAATCAATAGTAACAAAATTGTTTTCATGCCATTCCT
>NZ_KQ970390.1:491884-493039 GCF_001579105.1 Weissella sp. DD23
CCGTTAATTTATATTACACCGGTACCAACGGTGCAGCGCAGGCTTTTGCAAAAGAGATGCTTGAAACGGGTGTCGTAGCCCAAATCCGCGCCATGCCTGGTAATGAACGTTACGAGTATTTTCAACCGCTTAATGATTCTGAAACGATCCTTTTGATTGACGCCTGGCAAAATCAGGCCGCCATTGACGTGCACCACGCCTCTCCAATGATGGCTGAAATTGCACGTCTACGAGAAAAATATGATTTACATATGCGTGTTGAACGATACTTATCCGATGAGGATGGCATACCAGACGCTGATGCAACTTT
The DNA here is from genome assembly GCF_001579105.1 of Weissella sp. DD23. Taxonomy (NCBI): domain Bacteria; kingdom Bacillati; phylum Bacillota; class Bacilli; order Lactobacillales; family Lactobacillaceae; genus Weissella; species Weissella sp. DD23. The sequence goes on from NZ_KQ970390.1 coordinate 492,195, forward strand.
CATTCGTAAATAATCGCTATGACACTGGTTCAATTTTATGAATCAGTGTTTTTTAATTTAACGCTTCCGTCACAACACTATTTTGAATATTATTACGATAAATCTTTGGCCTTCATTCGTTCCAGTTCCTGTTGAACTTTCTTCTTACGGGCATCCAAGCTACTTAGCCAAATACCATTTAAAATTGCTTCACCAGCTAGCAGCGGTGTTAATGCACTGAAGAATGACGTATGATAGAAAATCACCAAATAACCAACAAGCACGGCAAATAATACACTTGGTACAGCCCCAAACCATTTTGGCAAATAGCGATCCGCCAGATAAATAACTGCCGCTATTAACATCCCCATCATTAGTCCTTTAAAATCACTCATTTATTTGCCTCCCGATAATCCGAAATAATTTCCTTTGCAACATCCAACGATATTTTTTCCGCAATCACCATCTTCATAATGCGGCCTTCAAAACTATTAGCTTGTTTACTATCAATTAAATTAATGGTCTGAATGACCATATTCAACCTTGTTCTAACAGTTGGGTAACTCACATCATATATCTTTGCTAATTGTTTTAGTGACCCAGAAGAAAGTACCAATTGTTTTACAAATTCCTGATCTTCAGTACTCAACTCTAAAAACCATTCCATCACTGCGCTCCTTTAACATTGTTTATTTAACTTTAACAATGTTAAATAAAATGTGCAAACTTAATTTATAAAAAGAAAAAGTCGCGTTGTTAAAACGTGACTTTTGGATAATATTTATTAAATTCTGTCAGTGTAAAAAATTAGTTTGTGTGCTTGAACAGACTTCCTTCGCTAATCTCAAAGACCTCAGTTGCAACAT
>NZ_KQ970390.1:494376-496729 GCF_001579105.1 Weissella sp. DD23
CTCAGCTAAATATCCCTCATAGTTGCCATTGAAAGCGGTGACCTTCCCATTTTCAAAAGACCAAACCGTCATTGCAACTTCACGCAGAAACGCCCGGTTGTGCGAGACTAAAATTACCAACCCCTTAAAATGGCGAAGTGACTTAATTAACCACGCTTGATGTGCGGTATCCAAATGTGATGTTGGCTCGTCGAGAATTAAAACATCTGGTCGACTGACTAATGCTTCACTAATCAGTCGTCTCGTCATTTCACCACCAGACTCCCCATCTACCGTATTAATTTGTGGCACAAAAGCCATAAAACCTGGTAATGTGACGGTGCCGGAATAATCTGTGTCCACTCCTCGTAGTATGTTTAGCAGCGTTGTCTTGCCTGCACCGTTCTCACCAACGATGGCAACAATGCCTGTCTGCGGAATCGTGATATGATCAATTTCGAATAGCGTATCGCCATTAATCTGCTTAGTAAGATTTTGAATTTGTCCTTGTAGCATAAAAGCCTCCAATCTCGATGACGATGAGATTGAAGGCACTTCAAAAAGCATGTTTGTTGACACACGCAAAAGTCCACACTAAAACCAATCTCACCGATAGTATCTATCAACTTGAAATCAGCTTAATTGCGCAATGGACCTTACCTCGTGTTCTTTTAATTGTCTATATTATGCCAGGTTAACTTTAGCTGGTCAACAATAACCGCTTTCTAGTTTACATAATCTATGTTATCCCGAGTAACGATTAATTGTATTGTCTATATTGATTACTTTTTAGAAATATTCTTGTTCAAGATTAAGAAATTCTACATTTGTTATCCTGTTTACAGTGCCCTCAAACTAATTCATACTAGATACCGTGGTTGCAAAGGATTGATCCCCTGCGCAACCGCGGCAGTGTGTCTAGGTTCATAACGTCCCTGCCCACCTTCAGTAACTTACTAGGAACCAAGGAGGGTAAACAACATGTTTCCTAAGATTATCCAGAGGGTATTGTATGGTTAGTTTCGTTGAGGCCAGTCCTTGGGCTGCGCTGATCGTGCTTATCTTAACATCGCCGAAAATCATTCGAGCCATTGCTACGTTATACGTCGCAATCAAACGAGTGAACTTCGAGACAAAAGAAAAGCGCCCACCACGTCAGTGATAGGCACTTAATCAATCAATTCCTAGGAACCTGTCGTCCGCTGAAGCTTGCCCCTTCGGCGGGCTTTTTGTATGCATTTATAATAACACACCTCGTTCATTTTTCAACGTAATCTCTGTTAAGCAAGTCAAAGTTCATGAATTACGACACACTCATGTATCGTAACTGACTCAAAAAAGTGCCAGTTGAATACATCTCAAAACGTTTTAGCCACTCTTCATTAACATCACCTTGAACAGGTGCCAAAAATGGATCAGAACGCAATTAATCACTTAGTATTTGACTACAACTTACATAATATATTCACTAATATACAAAAAAGGATTGCACCGTCAGATGCAATCCTCTCTAAAATCATTTTCACCTAGTTTTGGTGACATATTGTGACACGAACGGCCACAAACGCCGGTATAATAGGCTTTTATTAATCGTTGCGCGTGTTTCCGTTCTCATCGTGGATGGCGCGGATCTTGCCGCCGTTCTCCAAGTGACCAGTTCCTGTGTATGGCTTTACTTCGTCAAAGAAGACACCCTTCTTAGCGTAGTGGTCAAGCAATTCTTGACGTGAAGCTTCGAAACGTGGTGGCAAAGCAAACGTCGTACCCAAGTCGAACAATGACTCATCCAACGTAAATCCTGGGTTAGTCGTTGCCAATTCGATACGGTTTCCACCAGGCTCGATGAAGTAAGCTGAACGGAAGTAACCACGGTCGATGAAGACTTCACGCTTGAAGCCCAAGGCCTTTGCACGCTCCCAGTAGTACTTCAAATCTTCTTCTGACTCAACACCCAAAGCGTAGTGGTCAGTTGAACCCTTACCAAAGCGTGAGTTAGGTGCATCTTCAGCAGTTTGTACCAATTCGATTGCTTCAACACCATCCAAATCAATGATGTTACCCTTAACTGGGATTTCCAACAACTCTTCGAAGAAACGACCCGTTGCAGCAACATCTGGTACGTGCAATTCAGCACCGATTACGCCAGTGATTTGGAACTCAGCCGGAACATCTGACATGTAGTTGATGTGCCAGTCAAAGTTCTTACCCTCAGTTTCTTGCATACGGATTGGCAAGTCTTCAAAGTCAGCCGTACGGATACGTCCCATAGCGTCAACTTCAGCCTTCAAGCCCTTTTCGGCAAAACGGTCCAACCAGTATTGCGTTGATCCCTCAGGAATTGAGTAGTGAATACCTGAGAAGAACATCTTACCGT
>NZ_KQ970390.1:496749-500016 GCF_001579105.1 Weissella sp. DD23
ATCTTACCGTCAGTACGGTCGCGCAAATCGTCGATTGGGAAGAACGTGATAACCGTTCCTGGTGTTCCCATGAAGTCACCATAGTAAACGTGACGGTTACGTGGGTTAGCTTGGTTAACTGAGTTCTTGATGAAACGCATGCCCAAAACGCCAACGTAGTAATCAGCGTTCAACTTAGCATCGCCAGTCAATAGTGAAATGTGGTGAGTTTGCATTACTTCTGCCCTCTTTTTATGTTTAAAAATTTTTATGTCATTTACTTTATGTACACATAATAACCAACTACCAAAAACAATGCACGTAAAAAGTGTCATTTTTTTATCAAATATTTTTGACAGCTGACGCCTGCATTAAACCCGCATTTCAGGTAGACTATAAGTATCAAATAATATTGAGGGGTTATCACAATGGATTACAATATTGAGGCAAATATGCAATTTCCACTGGTGACATACAACTTGTTACCCAACGAAACAGTTCGCATTCAAAGTGGTGCGATGGTTTATCACACTGGCGACACCCAACTAAAGGGTCGTCTAAACGCAAATGGCGGTTCAGGTATTGGTAAGCTATTGCGTGCCGCCGGACGTGCCATGGTCAGTGGCGAATCAGTCTTCATTACCGAAGTCTCAGCCGGTGCTAAGGGTGGTGATCTAGCTTTGGCCCCCGCCGTGCCTGGTACGATTCAAGCCTTGGAAGTTACGCCTGGTCGCAACTACTACTTGAATGACTCAGCTTTCTTAGCCATGGACGGTACCGTGCAATACAGCATGGAACGGCAATCAGTTGGACGCGCTATTCTAGGTGGCCAAGGTGGTTTGTTCGTCATGAAGACGTCTGGTGAAGGGACTTTGCTCGTTGCGGCGTTCGGATCAATTAAGGAAATCGACCTGCAAGACGCCCACGACTTCACCATCGATAATGCGCACGTTGTCGCTTGGGAAACGTCACTAACTTATGACATTCACCTTGAAGGTGGTGGTTTGATTAGTTCAATCGGCACGGGCGAAGGTGTGGTCAACACGTTTAACGGCACTGGAAAAGTTCTCGTTCAATCTTTGAATCTTGAGAATTTTGCCAATATGCTCAAGCCATTCATGCCACAACCTAGTTCAAACTAAAAAAATGGGTATCGACCGCGTTGTCGATACCCATTTTTCTATTGTTTTTTAACTTGGCTAAAGATGATAAAACCAACCAATTGCACCGCAACAATTAATATCGCCATTGGCATGTACGTGTGTTGGCCGAAAAGCCCGACGATTGGTGACATCAGTCCACCCAACGCATAACGCGCTAGTCCAAGCAACGCTGAAGCTGAACCCGCGTTTTGTTGTTGCCCTTGCATCCCCAACGCCGTCGTCAATGAAATAATACCCCCGACCGTTGCCACAACTAAGAATAATGGTGGCAAAATCAGCCAAAGTGACTTAGGCAAGAATGCCGTCACAAGCAAGAGGATTCCACCTAAAAAGCCAGCTCGGATAAACCAGCGGAGTGCGCGATATTCACCAAACTTCACCGCCCAGCGACCAGCCAGACTCGACATGAGTGCAATACCAGCTCCATTAATCGCATACACAATCCCAAAAGTCGTCACTGACATGCCAAAAATCTTTTGCAAGACGAATGATGAACCAGAAATATATGCAAACAATGCTGCCGTCATAAAGGCCTGTGTAAGCGCATATAGCACAAATTCACGTTGCTTAAATAATTGTGCAAAACCACCCACCACAGAAGGACGGTCAGCTACCTGTGCCTTCTCAGCTGGCAAGGTTTCCGGCAGGGCAAGCAAGACGCTCACAAACAAGATCAGCCCCAAGACTGCCAAAACCCAGAATGTCATCTGCCAGTCCGCAATGGCAATGATCACCCCACCAAACACGGGCGCCAAGACTGGAAAGACGCCATTAATCGTTTGATTAATCGCAATTTGCTTCGTCAAAGTCTTACCAGTAAATAAATCCGTAATTACCGCCAATGACAAAACAATCCCCGTTGAACCGGCCAAGCCCTGAATCAACCGTAAAATAATCAACACCCAAATGTTCGGTGCGAAAACAATCGTTGCCGAACTCAGGCCGAATAAGACCGTGCCCCACAGCAACGGTGTCCGCCGGCCAATTCGGTCAGACAATGGTCCAATGATCACTTGTCCGAGTGCCAAACCCAGCAAGGATGCTGTAATCGTCAACTGCGCTAATGACGTTGACGTGTGTAAATCCTGTTGTAACTCTGGTAACCCTGGCAAATATAAATCCATCGCCAGTGGTGAAAAGGCACTTAAGACACCCAATAAAAAGAGCTGAAAGATGCCAATTTTCTTCTTCATAACCCACAATCTCCCAATCAAAAAACGACCCAATTTGAGCCGTTTTACTTAAATCATGTTTTTAGTATAAGCGTACGTCCTACTTTACGCACTCACAAAGTGACTAATAAATAAGCCAGCGATGTTGAAATAAATAATGACGGATGTCAAATCAGATAACGTTGAAATGAACGGACCCGACGCAACTGCTGGATCAACCCCGATTTTATCCATTACTAGCGGAATGAATGATCCTGCAACATTCGCTACCAGAATGGCCACACCCATCGCAAGACCGACCGCAACACCTAAGAGCATATTGGCTTTCCAAATCCACACAACCAAAAAGATGGTCAAACCGGCCGTTGCACCAATCATGGCACCAATCAAAACCTCAGTCATCAACATCTTAATGAGCGAACTTGTTTCTTTCAACGCTAAACGACGCACTGACACGGCCAATGACTGCGTCCCAGCATTACCGGCGGTTCCCGTAATCAAAGAGATGAACACTGCCAAAATCGACGCTTGGCTCACTAAACCTTCAAAGTTATTGATTACTGAAGCCGTTCCCATTCCCAAGAAAATCAAACCAACTAGCCAAGGTAAACGCTTAGCAGCGGATTTAAATGGATTCTCTTCCAACGTGACAACGTCCACACCGGCCAAACGAGAGTAGTCTTCCGCGGCCTCTTCATCAATAACGTCCACGATATCATCGACTGTAATGGTACCAACAAGGTGGTCTTTCACCACAACTGGAATCGACACGAAATTATAGTCGGCCATCAATCGGGCAACGTCCTCCTGGTCATCACTCGGCGTCACTGTAATCAAGTTTGTATCCATCACATCCGCAACCTTGGCTTCGTCCGGCCAAACAATCAAAGAACGCAATGAGATAACGCCGACAAGCTTTTCATCATCGTCCACGACATAAATGTAAGTAATTT
>NZ_KQ970390.1:500558-502701 GCF_001579105.1 Weissella sp. DD23
ATTAATCGCGACAAACTCAGTCCCCATCAAAGATCCAGCTGTGTCGTCTTCGTAATTCAACAACCGACGTATCTGAGCTGCATCTTCCTTCGGCATCAACGCCAAATACATCCCCAATTCACGCTGGTCCATGTCTTCAAACAAGTCAACCGAATTATCGGTGTACATTTGGTTCAGCATTTGGGCAGCATAACGTGGTGACATTTCCTCCAGCAAGTCGTTAATATCAACGTCTTCGGGTTCAATTTCGTCAAAGACTTCCGCCAATTCAGTTGGCGTTAACCACTCGATAATTTGGTGACGGAGCTGTGATGGCAAAGTCACATAAAAAACGGCCTTGTCGTAACCGTGAAGTTCGTCAAAGCCGTCCAAGAACGCCTCTTTCTCACCATGTTCCAAATAATTGACCAAGTGATGAGCTTGTTCGGAAAGTTCATCACGCATCTCATCTGTAATTTCGTCCAGCATGTCGTTCATGATTCTTTCCCCGCATTCTTAATAATTAATTTTCGTCTGGTTCGACTTGATAGCCGTCCAAAACAGCCACGATATCTTGTGGCAATGCACTTTGCGTCGTGCGTTCAACTTGTGCAAATGGATCATAGAAGCGTAACCAATAAGCATGCAACGCTTGGCGTGTAATACCACGATCCATTGGGCCACCATAGATTTCATCCCCAATCAATGGGTGACCCAAATACTTAAAGTGCACACGAATTTGGTGTGTACGGCCAGTGTGCAACTGCACGCGGACCAACGTTTGGTTGCCAAAACGCTTCACAACCCAGTACTCAGTTTGTGAAGGACGCCCATCTTCACGCACTTCGCGTCGAATAAAGTCGTCGTCCATCCGACCAATTGGTGCATCGATAAAGCCGTAATCATCTGGCAAATCGCCATCGACAATTGCATAGTAACGCTTATCAACTGAGTGCGTTTGCAACTGCTTGTCGAGCAAGCCATGGGCAAAACGGTGCTTGGCCAACAAAGCAACCCCCGACGTAAAGCGATCTAGTCGCGTTACCACGTGGGGCACTAAATCCTCAGCCCCAGACCGGGCTAAGTAGCCCTTAACCCGGTTAACCATGGTCGTTTCACGGTCAGCTTTACCCGGCACTGACGTCACGCCAGCTTCCTTTTCAACAACCAACCAGTTTTCGTCTTCATATAAGACCGTGATTGGCAAATCTGACATTGCAACGACGTCATTTGATTCTTCAGGTGGCATCACAATCGTGACCTTATCACCTGGCTTAACCTCATCGACGGTCCGAACTTGCTTACCCGCAAGGAGCACTGCCCCGCCACCACGCTTCACAATGGAAAACATGCGGTGTGAGACACCACGTTGGGCTAAGAACGTCTTAATTTTAAGCGTTTCGTCGCCTTGGTTGATCCAACTGAATTGGGCCATTACTTTACCTCCGTACCAATAAAGCTTGACTGAACACGGTGCCAGAAGTGCATGTGTCGATACTCAGCAAACTGAATTTTTGTTTTAGACACGCGGAACTCAATCCAATCAATGTTTGAGGCAATTTTGCTCAAATGATCGAAACTAAGGGTTACCGCTGCGCCGTCGTTTTCTAGTTGCACCCGAATAACTTCGTGGTTTCCAATAATCAATGGTGAACCAAGTGTTCGGAATACCCGACTGTTAATCGAAGCAATTTCTGCTAATTGGATAGCATCCAAGCTTGGGTGCATCACTGCCCCGCCGATTGCCTTATTATAGGCGGTTGAGCCAGTTGGCGTTGACGCTGTCAAACCATCCCCACGGAATCGTTCAAACAACTCACCTTGAATGTACACATCTGCCACCAAAGTACCCAATGGTCGCTTAATGGCGGCTTCGTTCAATGCAAGAACGCGTTCTTCTCGGCCGTCAGTATACCGGACGTGCGCTTCCAACAAGGGATACTTAACTGTTCGAGCGTCTTCATCATTGACCAAACTATCAATCAATTCGTCAATTTCAAAATGTTGCCAGTCCGCATAAAAGCCCAAGTGACCAGTATGCACGCCAATAAAGCGCACAAAAGCCAATTGATCGGCATAGTGATGGAAAGCCCCAAGCAAGGTACCATCTCCGCCCACTGAAATCACAACATCTGGATGCTCGTCATCAAAGACAATCTTATCG
>NZ_KQ970390.1:502821-504508 GCF_001579105.1 Weissella sp. DD23
GACATAATCACGTTCTTCCAAAATAACCATATCTTTACGCTGACGGAGCAAGTCCACGATTTTAAAAATGTCTTCCGTGAATTGCGTCATAATACGGACACCAGCTAGGTCTTCCATGTCTTGTTCCAAGCGTTCCATGTCGATATGACGGCGAACCAACTTTTCTTCAATGGCCGGAATTGCCTTCACACGCCCCGTTACGAATTCAACGGGTGTCTTGATGCCGGCCAACTCAAATTCCGTTCGCATGCCGCGCAACTTAACCTTTAATTCGTCAACGGCCTGAACGTATGGCTGTAACAATTTGTCCCATTCATTATGTGTCATGTCGTCAATCCCCCGATTTTTTCTCACTGTTTCTATTATACCAAACGATTTGGCATTTCTAAGACATTATCCAAGCAAATATTTTGGTTTTGATTTATTCTTAGTCATGTTGAAAAAACACAAATCAGTCACAAAATGTTCATAGATAATATGACAACTATTGCAGCTGGTTTAAGAATTGGTAATGTTGCACATTTTTAGGCGTTGCGATTAGACAATCGCCTAGTAAAACGTTTAATATTATCACAGATATTTTAGAGAAATAGTTTTGGAGGTCGTGGCTCATTATGTTAGAGGTGTACCACTTCGTGAACCCACTTTCCGGTGATAGCTTAGAGACCGAGAAGGAATTGGCGTCATACGTAACAACAGCAACAGAAAAAATCGCTTTGCAAGTCGTCCCTGTGATGACGATGCAATCCGTCCATGAAACCGCCGTAGCGCTTGGTCATCCTGAGCAAGAACAAGTGCTATCGCAAACCATGTATCGCTTCATTTTAGACGTTAAGGCACTACAATTCCAAGGAAAAAAAGTTGCCCGTCGTTTCTTAGAAGCCGCCCAAACCGCTATTTTCAGCGGTCAACCTTATACCGACGAATTCGTCATGGGACTCGTTACAGATATTGCAGCTGATCAAACCCTCTTCTTAGAGGATCGTAACAGCGATTTAACGATTCAAGCCTACCGTGCTGATCACAACATGGCCGCTGAAATGGGCGTCACTCAGTTTCCAACCTTGGTTGTCTACAATACAAACGGTGCGAACCATGCCAGTCGAACAACTGATTTTTCCGATGAAAGTCTTCGTTCGCTAATTACACCATCAGCCAGTCACCAACTTAACACATACGACGGTTACCTCCATAATGGTCACGTCACGGAGATTGAAGAAGGCTAAAAACAAAAGGCGCTAGCGAACAACTCGCTAACGCCTTTTAATATTTCATCTATTAACGCTTAAACGTAAAACGTAGCCCGTCAACAGGCTGCATATCACGCGTGTAGAACTGTACAATAAATTGGGTTGGTTCTACCGTCAAGATTGCATACGTACCACCCAAGTAGGCATATTGACCCTTTGGCAATGCAATTGAGCCAGGATTAATAAACAAACGACCATCAATCTCTTCTGCTCCAAGGACGTGCGTGTGACCTGACGTCACGACATCAACACCCTTTGCTGAAGCAACTTCACGTAATTGGTTTAATGACACCTCAGTGTGTACCAAGTGACCGTGTGTTTGATACAACGTGAAATTGTCGTCTGCATAATCACGGTCATCTGGGAACATTGGATCAGTGTCCATGTTGCCGATAACTGGCATCAAGTCGTTAAACAATTCGTCTGAACGTGATAAT
>NZ_KQ970390.1:504714-506200 GCF_001579105.1 Weissella sp. DD23
CATCGCCTTAACCTTACCACGGTAGTGATCCACCACGTCGACCAAAATTTGACGGTCGCCGTGTGCATCAGAAATAATCAAATAATCCATTGCTTAATCCTCCCACCAGGCATTAAAGTCTGACATAAATTGTTGCAAAGCAGCCCCACGATGTGAAATCTCGTTCTTCTCTGCCGGCGTTAGTTCGCCAAATGACTTACCAAACGGTTCGTAGAAAAAGAGTGGGTCATAGCCAAAGCCATCACTACCTTGTGCTGCCCGCAAAATACGGCCATCGACCTTACCAGAGGCTACTAATCGCTTGCCATCTGGCTTAATCGCCACAATCACAGCATGGAACGAGGCCGTGCGATCAGCATCTGCCACATCTGCCAATTCACGCAGCAACTTGGCATTGTTTGCCGCATCGTCATGATCGCCAGCGTAACGCGCTGAGTGGACGCCAGGTGCGCCGTCTAACGCATCGACCGTCAAACCGGCATCTTCCGCCACAACTGGCACATTAAACGCTTTCGCGATGGTTTCCGCCTTGATTGTGGCATTTTCTTGGAAGGTATTGCCATCCTCGATGATTGTCGGCACATTTTCCAACTCGTTCAACGAGACAACTTCAACCCCCAGCGGCGTCAAAAACTCACGAAACTCGCGGACCTTGCCTTCGTTCTTTGAAGCAAAAATTAACTTAGCCATGCGTATCCCCCGTTAGACTTAATCAGTGACATCTTCGTTAAGCACTAGTGTATCATCAATAATGTCCAAGTGCTTAACTGTCATTTCCTTATCATCCAACCAGCGTCCACCAATCGTGGCAAAACGCTTCACGCTACCCGTCGTAAAGTACTCATCATCATTGTGATCAGCTGGGTTCGCACTCGCACGACGCAAATCGAACTTGTCCAAGAACTCAACCACCGTTGAAATCGTTTCGGCACCTGAGTTAACCAACGTCACCTGTGGTCCCATTGCTTCTTGAATAAAGTTCTCCATTAGTGGGAAGTGCGTGCATCCCAAAATTAGGGTGTCCACTTGGTGATTCTTGAAGTATGACAACTTCTCCTTAACCACTTGGCGGGCGAATTCTGACGTGTAATCGTGATTTTCAGCCACGTCAACGAACTCGGGTGCTGCTAATTGCACCACGTTCGCTGCACGGTTTCCTTGCAACAAACCGTTATAGTAAGCCAATGACTTAACCGTTCCAGCTGTGGCAATCACACCAATTTCTCCATCTGCAGACTTGCGTAAAGCGGCATCAACACCAGGTTGGATTACACCAACAACTGGGATGTCTAGCTTTGCTTGTAGGTCCGGTAAGGCTGCCGCCGTTGCCGTGTTGCAGGCTACCACCAACATCTTAATGTCTTTTTTTAATAGGTAGCGAACCATTTGCCAAGTGAAGCCAAGGACTTCTTCTTGTGGACGTGGACCATAAGGCATACGTGCCGTGTCCCCCACATAGTAGACTTGTTCATCAGGAATTTGCTTC
>NZ_KQ970390.1:506220-509049 GCF_001579105.1 Weissella sp. DD23
ATCGATGTAACCAATAGCGCGATTATCCATTATCTTCACTTCTTTCCATTTAATTAAGTCTTTATTATAACACCGACTAATTGGATAAAGGAAGATAGCGGGACATTCTTCCTTTACCGATACCTAAACGAAAGAAAATCCTGGTTTCACGACTAACAAATGATTGTCTATCGCGAAACCAGGATTTGATTAATCAACTAGTTTTAAAATGTCAGCAGGCGTTTCAAAAATAAACTCTGCTTCGTCATTAAAGACAGCGCGGTCACGCACACCCCACGCAGCCATACCGAACTTAATGCCAGCATTATGTGCCGCGTGCATATCGTGCACGGAATCACCAATGTAAATCGACGTTTCAGGTGTCGCCTTCAAGTCGGCCATTGACTTTAAAATTGGGTCCGCAGCTGGCTTCATTTTTGGTGTTTGACCAGCAAATACAAAGTCATCGAAGTAACCGTTAATGCCAAACGCATCCGCATGATCTGCGAATTCTTCAGGCGTGTTTGATGTGACAATACCTAATTGCACACCAGTTGCCTTTAAATCAGCCAACATGTCCGTTACACCAGCAAACAATTGCACCTCATCCCAAAAATCGTGATAGTGGTCTTGCCATTGGCGTTGCATCTCCTCTGGGTTTTCGATGCCAAATTTAATCAACGCATCCAGTGATGGTAGCCCGAAAATCGCATACAATTCTTCGTAGGCCTTGTGAATGCCGTTTTCTTCAAGTGTTTGTTGTAATGACTTCATGTACATGCTTTCGGTACTTAGCAATGTACCGTCGACGTCAAAAATGAATGACTTCATAATCGTACTCCCTGTTTTGTCATGGCGGTTAATAGGCTCAACCACCTGATATTGATTATACCACTACGCTGTTTGCGACCGAACGCCTGCATACGTGACTGCCAAAATAGCCGAAACGGCTACTTGGGCCATCATTACTCGGTTTAGAACCGTTAAATAATCCGACTCACCGTGTAATACGAATAAACTAACCGCAAGCAACAACAGTACCGCTGTCATCGCGTAGTTCACCCGATTAGATTGCATATCGTATAGTGCATACAAAGTAGCTGCCGCCAAAACAGCCGTGCCAATCAAAAAAATGGGGTGACTATCGAATAGCGGAGTTGCGAGGACGTCGCCGATAAAAATAAGGATAAATAATATTTTTGTCATAAAAACCTCCACTAATACCATAGCAAAGATATATGAAAAAATCCTGCTCGCCTTGAGTCGGATTAGTGTTTCTTAATATATTGGACTTACAGTTTGACCAACTTCATTTAGATGCAAATAATCTTGCACATCGGCAACTAACGCATACATATAACGCGGCAACTGCGCCGTTTCAATCGCATTTCCCCAAAGTTCAATGACTGCATCTGACACAAGCCCCCGTTCAGCCAACCAGCGCACAAATTCAATGATGACGTCATCCACAAATTCAAAGCCATCAAGACCGAACAAATCAAAGGTATGGAATTTTTCAATCAACAGTTGGGTTGCAGCTTCAACTGGCAATGTCGCAATGTCCGCGTCTGTTTTCACCGCAATGGTGTCCAAGACAATCTTCAAGATAGCTTCGGCAACATCCAACCCTTCGCCTGTTAGCTGATCACGATCACGTAAAGCAGTTATAAAGCCTCGTTGCAGGTTTTCAACTGCTGGTAGTTCAGATGACCCTTGTTCAGCTACATAGGCCATCGGCTCAGGTTCTTGCGCTAAGACCCCGCTAATCAACGCTTTGAGTTCGGCAGTGTAGTGAATGACTTCCTCATCATTTTCAATCGTAATGACATCCTGTAAGAACATGCCATTTACGTCATCAAAGAAATCACGTACGACGAAATCCGTGTGTGACCAGTCACCCATTTCAATTTGCGTTTCAAGCCATTCACGCATGGCTGAGGCGTACATGACTGTTAAAACAAGCAATTCTTGGTGCGTGCCTAAATACGCTAAATGCTTTTTTAACAGCTGGCTTGATACTACGATGTTGCTGATATAAGTCAGGAATACCGCTCGCATTTAGAACCTCAAAAAAGAACTTGACGCGTAAATCATCATCATCAACCGATGTGTCTTGGGCGAGATCGACGTTCGTTTCCATTAAGTCCTCAGGTGAAATTTCTAACCCCAAATCATCCATCAAGCGCTCCATGACTTCGATTTCGCTTTCATCCATTGGTTCGTCCATAGATTCATCTAAATCCTCTAAGTACTGTGGCACAGTCTCCATTAACCAGGCACGGACATCGGGCGTAAAGAAATCAGCCGGCATCAACCCGCGCGCAACTAGATTTTTAGTAATTGACTCTAACAAATTGATTAACATGCCAGCAAATTCAGGTGCGACTTCTAAATATCCCAAAGTCATACCCATCGCTTGGAATAGATTATCAGCCGTCCATTCACGTGGCGCTTCATCCGTTAAAATATAACCATAGTCAATGGTTTGTCGCACAAAAATGCGGACGAAATTATCATCTACCGTGTCGTCATCATGGTATTCCTTGACCAAATCATCACTTACCGACACCGCCAGTGCCCGATTGACCATCAATGCCGTTTTATCAATCGCTGGCATGCTATACCCGCCTTGTTCAGCATATGATTGCCGAATCAATTCTGTATATTCAACTGGAATAAATTGGTCATCATCAAATGGTTGTTGTGGTTCGTTCATGACGTGCCCTCCTACCGTTCTAATTACTCTGATTATAGTCTGTTCGTTTGAAGAAAACACTAGTTTCTAGTGACATCATCTGGTTTGAATGTAAAAAAACAGCACCACCGAAGTGATGCTGTTGTAAATCATTG
>NZ_KQ970391.1:0-821 GCF_001579105.1 Weissella sp. DD23
GTTTTTATGTGCGAGGGTTATTGTTTGCGACCATGAAACGCCCCCAGCTATACTTAACTTAATACACAACGTTAACAAGCTGAAAGGAGGGGCGTTTTGAAAAATTGGCGTGTCGTCGGATTGACGGCACTATCCTTAGTACTTGGGGGTGGCGCTTTGGCCAGTTCGAGTGGATTGGTGCCGGAGTTCGCCTCAGAAAAGAAAAAGACCGAAGTTAAAATTCGCTATGTCGATATTCGTACAAATAAAGCGATTCAACCACAAACGGAAAAATTAGTACCAATTGGGGCACATGAACGGTTTAAGCCAGTCGTTGCGACGGGCTACCAAATGCCCAAAGCAATTGAAAAGACGGTGGGCCAAAAGACGGTCATTACATTTAAGTATTTGCCTGAAACATACACGATCAAGGTGCGGTATCTTGATGATATTACTGGTAATGAGGTTAAAGTACGAGAGTATCGTTCAACGTATGGCGCTAAATTGATTTTGCCGACTTATCAACAACAGGGGTATCACCAAAACCCGGGTGATACGATTACGGTGAAGGGGTCTGAGACCATCACTTATCGCTTGCATCGCGCTGAAGCATCGACAGCAATGAGTCGTCAGTCTTCAGCTGCATCACAAGTGAGTGAATCGGTTTCACAATCGGTGGCGTCATCAGTTACAAGTGCAACGCCGTCATCAGTGTCAGCAAGTAGCGCAAGTCAGACAACTGCGCCAGTCACTGTCACGAATGGGCCTAATCAATTGTTGGCCGATGCGACATTGGCAAAGTTACAGCCTTATGCATTGGCGGCCTTGAACGATTATCGCGC
>NZ_KQ970391.1:1052-9793 GCF_001579105.1 Weissella sp. DD23
TATGGCGTGGCGCCGGCGCAAACGTCCGAAATGGCGTTGAATTTGGCGAAGCAGGAGAGCCGCTGGGCGTTGCGTGAGCCAGAAGCGTTTGAGGCTAATCCGCATGCCAATTTTAATAATCTGTTTGGCACGATGCCGGTTGAAGATTTAGGCAATGGGCAAGTACGCTACTACAACCATGGTAGTGAAGAAACCAATGGTGATGGTTCGACAATTCAGCATATTGCAGCCGTGAATTATGGTGGCACCGCTGATCAGAAGGATACGTTGTCGTTTGGTAGTGTTGCAGGTACGTCATCAGACGTCTGGCACGTAACCGATTTGACGAGTGATGCACAATTACAGGCGTTGGCCCAAGATGCAATTTTGCAATTTGGCGATGATGGGCAAGCAGCCGGTTATGATGGCACCTCATCGTATCAACAAGGCGCATCGCATAAGATGGGCTTACTAACACCTGGTAATGTGGATGTGGGTGTGGCAATCTATGCAAATTCAGATGGCACCTTACGAACGTACGTCGAGGTGTTGACGGCAGAAATAGTTAATCGATAAATAAAATCGGAAGTATAATCCGGAAAACGTGTTTTTTAACGCAGTTTCGGAAGTATACTTCCGAATTTAAGGGTTAATAAACCAAAAGAGACACAGTGCATTAGCTTGATGGCATGCACTGTGTCTCTTTTGGTTTAAAGCGTGAAATCGTCAGTCATTTCCAATTTAATTGGGGCGTGATCTTGACGTGCGCCGGTGTCGACAACGCTGAAGGTTGCCAATTGGTCGTTCAATCGGTTTGACGCTAGGTAGTAGTCAATGCGCCAACCAGAATTGTTAATCTTTGAGGTTTTTGAAATCTGAGCCCACCAGGTATAAACACCGGTTTGGTCAGGATTTAGGTAACGGAAGGTATCGGTGAAGCCAGCATCAAGTAGCAAACCGAACTTCTCACGTTCTTCGTCAGTGAAGCCGGCACTCTTGTGGTTGGTCTTGGGGTTCTTCAAGTCGATTTCTTGGTGGGCAACGTTAAAGTCACCTGAGAAGATAACCGGCTTCTTAGCATCCAAGTCAGCGATGTAGGCGCGGTAGGCGTCATCCCAGGCTTGCCGGTCGGTTAGTCGATCCAAATTGCTGCCTGAATTTGGCGTATAAACCGTTGAAACATACGTGTTTTCGAATTCAAGGGTAATGATACGCCCTTCGATGTCCATTTCATCAGGGGCACCGATAACGGGCATCTCAACGGCAATTGGTTCAACTTTTGACAGCATCATCGTACCTGAGTAGCCAGAACGACCAGTGCTCATCCGTAGGTAGCGGTGATAGCCTGGGAAAAGTTCATCGAGCGCGGTTGCTTGTTTCTTGGTTAAGCCAGTTGCTTTTAACTTAGTTTCTTGGATAGCCAAGACGTCGGGTTGCTCAGCAGCGATGTCTTGCAGTACCTGCCAAGTCATCTCGCCACGGGCTGATTTATGCTCAACAGCAGCATTTACACTATCAATGTTCCATGAAATGAATTTCATTGCGGTCACCGTTCCTTTTATCTGATAAATCTATTGTATCGTGAAAGTGGCACCGACGCGTACTGACATGCAAAAAAGAAATGTGACAAATGTGTTGCAGAACAATACTATACGTTATAGAATATTGAAAATAGAAATGGGATAACTGGTAGGAGATTTAAAATGGCTAAGTCAGAGAAGTTTAATTGGGTAAAGTGGGTGAGTGCGATTGTTATCTTCCCACTGATGGTATTCGGTCCAATCGGGGGCTGGATGTTAAAGTTGACAGGAAATGCGCAATCAACGACTGGATTGGCAACGTGGTCGGCTTCGATTGCGGCGTTAGTGCCAGCAACAATCTTGTTGTTAGTGTCGATTTTCTACTGGTCGGACGGTATTTTGCGTCGGGACTGGCAGATTTGGCGTCAGCACTGGGTTAAGAATGTCATGTGGGCATTGCTAGCCGGCATTATTATGATGGGTGTGCTAGTGCCATTAACGAAGGCGTTGACTGGGTTCTTGGATACGGGGGACTTTGCGATTAAGTACAGTGGTGCAAGCGCGTTGTCATTTAGTGACGTTGCACCAACGTTCTTGTCAGCAATTGTTGGTTTGTTTGCACCATTCTACGAGGAAATCGTTTTCCACCACGCCATTACGGAACCATTCCGCAACAAGGCAAAGTGGGTATACGTATTGATCTCAATTTTCGCCAACATCATGTTTGGTGTGGTGCACATCAACAACGTTAACGGTCACTGGAGTTCATTGATCATGTACATTGTGATGGGTGTTTGGTTGCAACTGGTTTACATCTGGGGTGGCCGCAACATCTGGCAAAACATCATGACACACATGGTTTACAACGGTAGCATCTCGTTGCTAATGATTTTTAGTGTCATTATTACGATGTTCTTTGGTAAATAAGTTAAATGAAATAACCCCCGCGGCAGTTGTGTCGCGGGGGTAATTTGTTTGAAAGGGTTTAATGGCAAAAATAAAAGCACGCAAGCCGAAACTTACGTGCTTTTACAAGTGATAGCCCAACAGGGAATCGAACCCTGGATTCCGCGCTGAGAACGCGACGTCTTAACCACTTGACCATTGGGCCATGATGATATCAATAGCATTGAGCTGAAATAGCCCAACAGGGAATCGAACCCTGGATTCCGCGCTGAGAACGCGACGTCTTAACCACTTGACCATTGGGCCATGAATATCATCTGTTGCTTAACAACAATACATAACTATACAGATATCAATGGCCAAAGTCAACACTTTTTCCTAACAAAATTCAATTAAACGCCCTGCCTTGAAAAATGCGGTCCTTGTTACATAAATGGTACAATAATAGGTATTAGTAAGGGGATGCGTAGCCTGCTAGATTATCGTCATTTAGTAGGCTGCAGCTAGACTAACAATCGTCTAACAAACCGAAAAGAGGTTCAATTAATGTCATTTAATATGTACTTGGTACGTCACGGTGAAACGTACTTCAATAAATATCAACGGATGCAAGGTTGGGGAAATGCCCCTTTGACGGATAAAGGTATTTCCGACGGCTTTGCGGCTGGTGAGCGACTCAGCAATGTCCGGTTTGACGCCGCGTACTCATCAGACCTACAACGGGCTATTCACACCGCTGAATTTATTCTAGGTCGCAACACACAAAGTGGTGATTTGAAAACGCCAGAGCAATTGCAACAATTCCGCGAGCAATTCTTCGGTTTCTTTGAGGGATTGCCAAGTGCGCAAAGTGCTGAGCAAATCGCGGGTATTATTGGACTAGAAAACATTGAATCGTACGGTGACTTGATGGCGCAACTAACGCAAGATGAGGTCATGGATGCTTTCAAGGAAGCGGATCCAACCCACGACGCTGAAGATGCGGCAACATTCTGGGCGCGTGCCGATAAGGGGCTGGATATCTTACGCCGTAACGTCCGCGATGGGCAAAATGTTTTGGTCGTGGCCCACGGAACGTTAATCCGCAATTTGGTTTATAAGTACGATTCTCACGAAACAGCAAAGACAAAGCCGTTGAACGGTTCAATTTCAGTCTGGGAAGTCTCAGATGATGATATGAAGTTGAAGGCGTATAACGACACGACAACGAATTGGTAAAAGAAAAATGGCTATGATAGAAAATGAGTTACATCCAGTCCGCAAGGTTATTCTTGCTGGCTTGGATCGTCAAAATGCTGAGTTCGATTATGAAATGATTGAGCTGGCTAATTTGGCAGAAGCAAATTATATGGAAGTTGTGGGTACGGTGACGCAGAAGCTTGAGCGTCCAAATGCGGCAACATATTTTGGTAAGGGTAAAGTTGAAGAACTGAAGGAAGCCGTAGAATATTACGAAGCCGATATGGTGGTGACGAATGATGAATTGTCACCTTCACAGATTCGTAATTTGGAATCAGGTACTGGGGCGGGGATTATGGACCGCACGGCTTTGATTCTGGATATCTTCGCATCACGTGCTAAGACGAAGGTTGCCAAGTTGCAAGTTGCGATTGCCCAGTTACAATACCAGTTGCCACGTTTGCGTACGTCGATGAATGTCCGTTTGGATCAGCAAACTGGTGGTGGCGGGGGTAGCTTTACCAGCCGTGGTGCCGGTGAAACGAAGCTTGAAACGAATCGTCGTCACATTGAACACCAAATTTCACTCTTGCGTCAGGAATTGAAGGATGTGGAAGCTGACGATCAAACTCGTCGCGCCCGTCGTGAGAAGGAAAGTATCAAGAACGTGGCCTTGGTTGGGTATACCAACGCCGGTAAGTCAACGATTATGAACGGTTTGGTGCGTCGCTATGGTGAGAACCAAGATAAGACGGTCTTCCAAGCAGACATGTTGTTTGCCACGTTGGAGACGTCAGTGCGTAAGTTGAACTTGCCGGACAATCAAAACTTCTTGTTGTCAGATACGGTTGGATTCGTGTCAAAGTTGCCGCACGGCTTGGTGGCGGCGTTCCGCGCCACGTTGGCGGAAGCGGCACAAGCTGACTTGCTACTTCAAGTGGTCGACTATGCAGATGAAAACTACAAGGAAATGATGTCGACAACGGCCAAGACGTTGAAGGAAATCGGTGTTGGTGATATTCCAATGATTACGATTTATAACAAGGCCGATAAGATTGAAGGTATGTCATTCCCAGATCGTGATGGGGATACTTTGACGTTGTCGGCACAAGATGATGCGTCGTTGGATATGTTGATTGAGGTCATTCGGCAACACATCTATTCAGACCACGTCCAAACAAAGGTTTTGATTCCTTTCGAGCAGGGACAATTGGTCAGTGAATTGAATGAACAAGCATCAGTGCACAGCATTGATTATGTGGAAGCTGGCACGATGATGGATGTCACGCTAACACCAGTGCAAGCGGCCCGATTTGCGGCCTATGTCGTAGATTAAGGGAGGCTTTATGCTATTTGTTACACTAATTGCGTTATTGTTATTTGTCTTAAGCGGGTATGCGTTGTGGCGTGTGATTAACGCGGATCCGCGGTCGATGTGGCTTGGGGTTTGGACGTTATTTACGCTCTTTTTCGCCGCCATCTCGATTACGATGATTTTGGTGCAACTTGGCGGTACGGGAATCTTCGCCTTTGCGATGATTTTTGCCTTGTTCTTGGCGATTTTCTTGTTCCTATCCGTTTTCTTCGACTTAGCTGTGGTTTATTACTCATGGCAAGTCTGGCGTAAAGAGCACCACACGTTACCAAACTTATTGCTGCCATTGTTGTTCTTGGGCTTGATGATTTTCAACATGATTGACGCCATGATGCAACATGCACCGGCATGGTTGGCAGCCCTGTTTATTTTTGCCCGGGTGATGGAACTTTACTTCATGTTAATTTTCGTCATTTTCTTGGTATCAGCGATTGTCTACGCGGCAGTGACACGTAAGCGTGAGTCTGATTACTATGTTGTCTTGGGCGCTGGTCTAGTGAATGGTGAAACCGTTGGTAAGTTGTTGGGTAACCGAATTAAGGCGGCAACCGATGCCGCGCAACGTCGTTTTGACGCAACGGGCGTTTATCCAACGATTGTCTTTTCCGGTGGTAAAGGGGGCGACGAAAAGGTTTCAGAAGCCCAAGCGATGCGCGACTACGCCGTTGCAACACTAAACTATCCCGCTGATAAAACACTTTTGGAAGACCAGAGTCGAACGACGCGCGAAAATATGCGCTTTTCTCGTGATATTATTAGTAAGGCAACTGGCAAGATTGATCCTGAATTTGTGTACTTTACGAGTGAGTACCACGTGTTCCGTGCTGGCCTCCAGGCGCGCCGTTTTGACGTGCTGGCCCAAGGTCGAGGTGGTAATACCCCATTCTATTACCGTATTCCAGCATTCATTCGTGAATACATTGCGGTATTGAACATGCACCGTCGTTTACACATGGCAGTGACAGCCTTGGCGTTTGTGGTTGCTGTAGTGATGATGATTGCCACGTTCTTTGTTAAGTAGAGAGGACAAAGAACGGATTTAATAGTGAGAGATTAGAGAGTTTTGGGATGCGATTTTTAAAAGGGGCGATGCTGGTTATCGCCACGTTGGTAGTTGCGTTATTGGTGCGTAGTCAC
This sequence comes from Weissella sp. DD23, assembly GCF_001579105.1. Classification (NCBI taxonomy): domain Bacteria; kingdom Bacillati; phylum Bacillota; class Bacilli; order Lactobacillales; family Lactobacillaceae; genus Weissella; species Weissella sp. DD23. Next base: position 7,149 of record NZ_KQ970391.1, read on the forward strand.
GGGATGGTTGCTGAGGCAGCAACGACTTATGCTGTTGATATGACGGGTTTGCCGGCAAAACAACAGACTGAGGCAAAAGCCGCGATGGCGATTTGGACGAATACGCTGCAAATGCCAACTTTGTTTAGCGGGAATCCGACTGATCCAGAGGCGGTGAATGTGACCATGATGTGGAGCACGGATGGTGTCGCCTCACCTGGTGCCGATGATCCGATGGGGTTAACGGAGACGACGACCCTTGGTGATAAGCGGACGGTCGTGATTACGTTATATCAACGTGAAATTGAACGTGCGTTTGCAAAAACAGCATACATGAAGCGTCATGATTTGGTGGTGTCGGTTTGGGAACACGAACTTGGTCACGCCTTGGGGTTGCAGCATAATACAACCAATGAGCATGATATTATGTATCCGCGTAATTTGGGACCTACCCAACGCATTACCGGTTGGGATTTGCAAAACCTGCCCTTTACGGTGAAGCCGTCAGTTTTGTCAGATGTGTCAGACCATTCATCTAATTGGTTGGATTCGCAAAACGTGTCAAATCAAATGACAGCTTGGTTGGCGATTCCGGCTAAAGTGCCTCGCATCTTTTATCATTTGATTGCTGGGTTACTGGGGATGGTGATGATTGCGATTATAGCAACGATATTGCTGACTCGACGTAGTGTCGTTAGCGCTGAACAACGGGCTAAAAACTTCGCGTCATTGAAATAGATTTTTAAAGCGTAACCGATGTACATCACTTGGGTTGCGCTTTTTTCATGGTTTTAAATTTTTTGTTAACTAAATTGACAAAAAACTGAAAAAGAATGTTAGAATGGTTCACTAACGATAGAAATAATTTATTAATTGGAGGGGAAACTATGCGTTTGTTAAAGCCGTATTTTAAGCGGTACAAACTCGATTTAGTACTCGCTGTCATCACGGTTATTATCATGGCGATGGCGATGCTATTCCAACCGACATTGCTTTCTAAGATTGTCCAAGCAATCTCAGATGACAATATGAGCAAGGTGCGTCATATTGGGTTGCAATTGTTGGTGATTGCGGGGATTGGTTTGATTGCGGGGATTGTGAATACAATTTTTGCAGCACGTGCATCGCAAGGAATTGCGTCTGATGTCCGTGAAGCAGCATACCGTAAGATTCAAACATTTTCATTTGGTAATGTGGAGCAATTCTCAGCCGGTAACTTGGTTGTGCGATTGACTAATGATGTGCAACAAATTCAAAGTATTTTGATGATGATGTTGCAACCATTGCTACGTATGCCAATTCTGTTTATTGGTGGCTTTATCTTGGCGGTTAATTCAATTCCCAAGTTATGGTGGATCATCGTCGTCATGGTTATCTTGGTTGGTGCTGTTTCAGCGCTGGTCATGGGAAACATGGGGAAGCGTTTCGGGATGATTCAAGGGTTGATTGACCGAGTGAATGCGAAGGCAAAGGAAAACCTCCAAGGTGTTCGTGTCGTGAAGTCATTCAACCAAGAAGGTAATGAACAGAAGCGTTTTGATGATGTTTCTGATGAATTGAACCACGTTAATTTGCAAATTGGGTACCTTTTCTCAATTATCATGCCGGCCTTCATGTTTATTGGGCAAGGTTTGATGGTTGTGGCCATCTATTTCGTTGGAAATATGGTGGGGACTGAGCCTAAGATGTTGGCGCAAATTACCGGGTTTACGAATTATCTGATGATTATCATGCAAGCCATTATTGTTGGTGGGATGATGATGACCTTTGCGGCACGTGGATTTGTGTCAATGGGTCGTATTTCTGAAATTATGGATACGAAGTCAGATTTGGTTTATAAGGATGTACCGGCACAAGATTTGACGGGAGCTGTCGAATTTGATGACGTGTCATTCACGTATCCAGGGGATGATAAGCCAACTTTGAAGCACATTTCATTCAAGGTGCAACCTGGTGAAATGATTGGTATCGTCGGTGCGACGGGTTCAGGTAAGTCATCAATGGCCCAACTGATTCCACGTTTGTTTGACCCAACCGAAGGAACGGTTAAGGTCGGCGGAGTTGATTTGAAGGATGCCAACGAGTCATCATTGCGCAAGACGGTATCATTCGTTTTGCAACGCGCAACGTTGTTCTCAGGTAAGATTTCAGATAACTTGCGACAAGGTAAGCCAGATGCACAAGAGCAAGATATGAAGCGTGCAGCACAAATTGCACAAGCAGCTGAATTCGTTGAACGCTATGAAGACACGTATGAACACGTAGTTGAGGAACGTTCATCAAACTTCTCTGGTGGTCAAAAGCAACGTTTGTCAATTGCCCGTGGGGTGATTGGTGATCCAAAGATTTTGATTTTGGATGATTCAACGTCAGCGTTGGATGCCAAGTCAGAAAAGTTGGTTAAGGAAGCCCTTGATAACGAATTGCAAGATACGACGACATTTATCATTGCGGAAAAGATTTCTTCAGTGATTAACGCTGATCGTATTTTGGTTTTGGAAGATGGGGCATTGGTTGCGGAAGGTGCGCACCAAGAATTGGTGGAAACATCCCCAATTTATCAAGAAATTTATAAGACACAAAAGGCGCAGGAGGCATAAACGATGAAGAATATTACTGAATCAGTCCGCTTCTTTGCTCATTATTTTAAGCGCTACTGGGTGGCG
>NZ_KQ970391.1:9948-20410 GCF_001579105.1 Weissella sp. DD23
GGCGATGATTGCGATTGTGGTCTTCACGATTTTTGCAACGTGGGCCCAAGTTAAAGCGCCAGTTTACATGGGACGTTCAATTACAGAGCTATCAAAGTATTTGATGGTGAAGTTGAACCCGATGACAGCGAGCCAAGCGAGTTTGGCTGACTTCCACCATGCGTTGTGGACGTTTGCGGCCTTTGTTTTGTTGATGTTGGTGGGACTATTTATCAACGCCATGATTCAATCAATCGTCGCTTCTAACTCAGTGAACCAAATGCGTAAGGGTTTGTTTGGCAAGATGCAACGGATGACGGTTCGTTACTTTGATTCACACCAAGACGGTGAAGTATTGTCACGTTTCACGTCAGATTTGGATAACATCTTTAATGCAATGAACCAAGCTATCTTCCAATTGTTCTCACAAGTGGCCATGCTGGTTGGAGTTGTATGGATGATGTTCAACGAAAGCCCTAAGATGGCGTGGGTCACGATTGCTTCAACACCAGTTGCGGTTATCTTGGCGGCGCTGATTATTGTGCAAGCAAAGAAGTTTGTGGATGCGCAACAAGCTGAAGTGGGTCACTTGAACGGTTACATTAATGAGCAGATTAATGGTGAAAAGGTCATTATCACCAACGGCTTGCAAGAAGAGTCAATCAAGGGCTTTGTGGCCCACAACGACAAGGTGCGTCGTGCGTCAACGCTTGGTCAAACGTGGTCAGGTGTTTTGTTCCCATTGATGCAAGGAATGGGCTTGTTCAATTTGGCCATCGTTATTTTCTACGGTGCTACGCAAGCCTTGAACGGTGATTTGTCAGCCCGTGCCGCTGGTTTGGGACTGATTGTGACCTTCGTGTCATTTTCACAACAATACTACCAGCCAATCACCCAAATCACGTCAACTTACAACATGTTGCAATTGGCGATGACGGGTGCGCACCGTTTGAACGAAGTCTTCGAGCAAGATGATGAAATTAACCCAGCTAATGGGGTGAAGTTTAACGGTGTCCAAGATAAGATTGTGTTGGACGATGTGCACTTTGGGTATAACGAAGATCGTGAAATTTTGCATGGTATCAACATCGAAGTTGATAAGGGGCAAATGGTGGCCTTGGTTGGACCAACCGGTTCTGGTAAGACGACTGTCATGAATTTGTTGAACCGTTTCTATGACGTAACGGGTGGTGCGGTTAAGTTTGACGGCATCGACGTTCGTGACATGGATCTACAATCGTTGCGTGATAACGTCGGGATTGTGTTGCAAGATTCTGTTTTGTTCACCGGTACGATTCGTGACAACATCACGTTTGGTAAGCCTGATGCAACTGATGATGAAGTGATTGATGCGGCTAAGCAAGCCAATATTCACGACTTTATTATGACGTTGGAAAAGGGTTACGATACTGAAGTGTCTGATGAAAATTCAGTCTTCTCAACTGGTCAGAAGCAATTGTTGTCAATCGCACGGACGATTTTGACGGCGCCTGACTTGTTGATTTTGGATGAGGCGACGTCAAACGTTGATACGGTGACAGAAGCTAAGATTCAAAAGGCGATGGATAACGTGATTGCCGGTCGGACGAGTTTCGTGATCGCGCACCGTTTGAAGACGATTTTGAATGCGGATAAGATTGTGGTCTTGCGTGACGGTAACGTCATTGAGCAAGGTAGCCACGCAGAGTTGTTGGCACAAGGCGGCTTCTACGCTGAGTTGTATACAAACCAAATGGTATTTGAATAGTTAATGATTAAGTCGTACTGCAATTATGCGGTGCGACTTTTTTGGTGAAATGGGATGATTTAATCTCAAAATAGCGAATTTTCGAAAAATGAGATGATTTAATCTCATTGTATAAAAAATAGGCCGGTGACTATCGATTTGATAGCTACCGGCCTATATATGTATTTTCCCCATGTAAGTTACGTTCAACCCTCTTACAAATACTTATTATGAATTGTAAATATGACGGTTTTCGTTGTGGGATTTGCTGAAAATTAGTTTGATTTATGAAGATTGTTTGAAAATGCACAAAATCGTCAAGGGGTTTGAAGGGTGCGGATAATTCTTCAAAAGACTTCAAAGTTTCGTTAAGACCCCGGCAAAAGATAACTACATTGCTTCGCTATTCTATGAGAGTGCAGTAGTGGATATTCGGTCCATTACGCTGGAAACAGAAAATAGCATGAAAAGGAGTGATGTTTATGGAAACACACCGGGGTATTCTGCCCAACAAGCGGTTGCGTTTCTGGTGGGCGGTTGTCGGTTTGATTGCACTGGTTGTTCCTTATGTGACCAACATGGGCTTGTTAGCCAAGACAGTCTATGCGGCGGAAAAAACGCTGTATAAATCTGATCGACTGACCGTTACTGCTGGGGATGGTAACGACTGGAAATGGGAGAACGGTCGCGAAGTTTCTTGGAAGTTCCAGTTTATCGATAAGGATGCTAATTATCCAAATAAGGATGAGGTGACGTTCTTAATCGATAAGGAGGCGGCAGCCAAGCAAGGATTGACTGACTTTAAAGTTAATGGCCAGTCTTGGGATGCTAAAACTGGTGAACTGGGTGGCTTCGAGTTGTACTACAATGGTGGTTCTGGTCATTCGTTGATTTTGACGGCTAAGTCAACAACGGATGAAAAGCGTGCCGTTTCGGTGCCGGTTGGTTTAGCGTTGACGCGTACTGCGCAACAGGGTGCTAAGATTAAGGCGCCAAAGTTGGCGGAGACAAACCTGTTGCCAGATGATGCCAAGATGATGGTTGAGGCGAACTTGTTTGGTTACGAGGGAGATGCTGCGACTGGTGAAGATGAGGGTGAAACAAAACCTGATGAGCCGGAAACGACGTTGCCAGCGCCAGGCTCTGACGATCCTGCAGATGTCTATGCGAAGTTGCCTGACACAAAGCAGGGGATTGTTGATGGTTTCTTGATTGAGCGTGGTGTTCGAACGACACCAGATTCAGATAACAAGACTGACTTCAATAATTTCCAATTGTGGAGTTCAATGAATGCACCAGTATATACGACGGCGGATGCCGATCACAAGGCGCCAGTTACGATTTATCAAAAGAAAGATGTGACGGCAACTGGCAATATTGGTGGTTCTGAAAATGAGAACGATGCGACTCGCCTGCAGTATGTGCGGTCAACCTACCACAACCAATATGAGCAAACGGGTGGCGATAATCAGTCAGCGTATACCATCTCATTTGAGGACGGCGATGCAATGACGAATGCCAAGTTCACGGTTGTTTATGACCACGTGGGTAGTTACGTTGATTCAGTCACTAAGGAACACCATCCAATTGGTGCAACGATGACAATCTCAAATGTGACGCCAGCTTCAGGTGACCACTTGCAACTAGGTAATATGCATTTCATCGATGTACCGAATAACCTGTACTCAGGTGTTATGTATCACGGTATTGAGTCGTTAGATATTAAGTTGCAGTTCTACACGTTGGTTGATGGTAAGTTTGCTGAGCGAATTGATGTTGATGAAGGGGATGGTCACGTGACGTTCTCCTCACTGAATAACTTTGGGCGTTCAGCAAATTCTAGCTCATCTGTTGGTGCTGATTTCTCATGGGATCAACTATCAACGGGCATTAATAATTCAAAGTATGCTGAAACTGTTTTTGGTGGTGCAGGAACGTTGGCGGCACAACCGTATGATGATCCAACTACCGACTCTGATGATACCTTTATGCAAAAGGATGCCGCGGGAATCTGGTATTCAACGGTGCACGGTGTTTATGACTTGATGGATGTCAATGGTACATCGTACAAGAGCTACTTGGATATTGAGGGTTATGAGAGTAATTTTGAAGATTCTCTAGGTGGTACAAACTTCCAAATGGCGGCGTTGCAATTCCCAGTTAGTGGGGATGCGTACAACTTTACGTTACGTACGGGAGACGGTAATACATGGCAGACAATTTCAGCTGCCGTGATGCATCCGCTAGAGCTAACGCAAACGCATAAGTTAGTGACAACGGATGATACAACATATACAACAGCGGTTAGTGATGCTAAGGCTGGAAAGTCAGGTAATATGCACGAGAAGAACTTGGCAATCACATCTACTGATGACGGAAAGTTTAATTTTGCATACTGGGTAACGCAACCAACCTACGATTTGGGAACGGATTCTTTGATTCGGCCATTCGGTATTCGGTTCGAGGATACCTTGCCTGATGGTATTTCGTTGCGTGATGGTCAAAATTCGGTAAAGCTGTATGATACCGAGGGTAAGCAACTGAAGCTTGGAGCTGACTACACGGTAACGATTGCTGGTCAGAAGGTCGTTGCAACATTGACGGATGCGGGAATTCAAGCGATTGACTTTAATTCTGATATGTTCGCACTTCGTTTGGACGTAAAGACTGACTCGCAAGTAGCGCAAGGTTTTGCTGAGTGGACAAAGCATAATACGGCTGACGTTTACACGAAGACTGAGCACAGTGATGCTTCAGAGTACAAGAGTACGACAAACACCGTAACGGTTAAGCTACATCCATTGTCAACGACTAACGTTACTATCAACAAGGTTGACGAGGCCGGGGCTGCTTTGGCAGGTGCCAAGTTTGAGCTAAAGAAGGTCGGTGAGCCTTCAGCTTGGACGGCTGCAAGTTTTGCATCAGCTGAAATTTCAGCTTACAAGACGTTGACGACGGCAACGACGATTGCTGCATCATCAACGACTGAGACAAGCTGGACGTGGAACAACTTGCCGGTTGGTCAATACCAATTGATCGAAACGGCGCCAGATGGCTATGTGAAGGCAACGGACGTTACGTTCAATGTTGGCGCGAAGTTGACGGCTAATGCGGATGGTACAGGGGATGCTTACACATCGACATTTAAGGAAACGACAAATCCAGCCGTTTTGACGAATGTTGACGTGAAGGACGGTAGCGTCACAGCTAACGTGCCTAACCAATTGGATATCAAGGCGGTCTTCCAAGTGAAGAAGGTTGATCAAGACAACAAGCCATTGGCTGGTGCGGTCTTCCAATACTTCACGGATGTGACTCAAAAGACTGGTATGAACAAGGATGATACGACTGGTATGCACACGATGCCAACTGGTCAAACGCTTGAGTTCAACAAGTTGTACACATTGAATGAGTCGACGGTGCCAACTGGTTACGAACGCGCGGAAGATGTTTACTTCAAGGTTTTGAAGCAAGCAGATTTCACAACGCAAACTGGTGTAACAGTGCCGGCGGCCTTGGCGAACGAAAAGGTATTGTTTGTGAAGACTGATAAGGATGGGGCAGTGACGGAATGGATTAAGCCAGACCAAAACAAGAACATCTTTACGACGACGTTCACGGTTGAAAACAAGAAGCAAGAACCGCTGCAATCAATCTTCCCAGTTACGGGTGGAACGGGCATTATGGGCTTTGTGATTGTTGGTTTGATTCTGGTTGGTGCAGCAGGTGCATTGACGTTGAAGCGTAAGTTTAATGATTAATTGATTAGCGTAATTGCAGTGATGCAGTTGCGCTTTTCTTTATGTGATAAAAAAGTGAATGAAAAAGACCCCGTTTCAATTAAGAAACGGGGTCCGGTAACTGCTCTGGCTGGGATCGAACCAGCGACCTCCTCATTAACAGTGAGTTATTCTACCGCTGAACTACAAAGCAATTAGATATGCATTTTGCCGCAATGGCAACTGCTCTGGCTGGGATCGAACCAGCGACCTCCTCATTAACAGTGAGTTATTCTACCGCTGAACTACAGAGCAATTAGTGTATTCAATTCGCCGTGATGGCAACTGCTCTGGCTGGGATCGAACCAGCGACCTTCTCATTAACAGTGAGCTATTCTACCGCTGAACTACAAAGCAATTATGTCCTTCGCTAAGGCATGACATTAATATACAGTAAGGAAAATGAGAAGTCAACTACTTTGATTAAAATTGTTCTCATTTAAATTAATTCACATTTGTCCGTACAAATTTGACGTATAATAGAGTTACTGAATAACGAGGGGAATCGGATTATGAAAGACTTAACACCAGCAGAAATCGCGCGTTTAGCCGATGTGGATATTTTTGACAAGGTTGACCAAGGGGAGTGGTACCAATACGCGAAGGAGCCTAAGGTACAAGCCATCGTCAAGCAAAGTGCCCAAACGGTGCAACGCATTAACGATGTCGCGAAGACGGATTTGGCTGAAGCGACGCGTTTGTTGCAAGAGTTCTTACCAAATATGGCAGCAGATGCTGATGTGTATTTTCCAATCACGTCAATTGAGCATCCCCAACGTCTAACCATCGGCAACGCCACCTTTATTAACGCCGGTCTGCAAATTTTGAGTGCTGGGCGCGTAACGATTGGTGCGCACTGTTTTATCGGGCCGAACTGCCAGCTTTACACGCCGAATCACCATCCATATGATAAGGAGTTGCGGCGTGAGGGTTGGCAATATGATTCGCCAATCACGATTGGGGATGATTGCTGGTTTGGTGGTTCCGTTATCGTGCTACCAGGTGTTACGATTGGAGATAACATAGTGGTTGGTGCCGGTGCGGTTGTGACCAAGGATGTACCAAGTAATGTCATGGTTGCCGGTAAACCAGCGCGGGTCATTAAGACGTTAAACTAAACAAAAGGTTAAGTGCAGGTAATCAACGCGGGCTTACTTAAGGTTAATTTGGTAGAATAGACGTAAGAAACTACGACTAGGAGGCAGCGAGTATGGCTGACTTTCAACTAAAGGGTATGCCAGTTTGGGTATACGCCAAGGATGTTGATACAAAGACGGCGTTAACGCATGCAAGATTGATTGAAGGTACCGTGGGTGACAGCTTTTCAGTTGATCCACAAACATTGCCAGGGTATCGCTTTGTTTCATCAGAGGGGACGTTAAAAGGGACTTTCGATGAAACTACGATGCACACCGCAACGTTCTATTACCGTCGCGATGACATTGCGGAAACTGAGCAATTAACTGATAAGTATTTGCATTTGTTAGCGGATGTCCAACCGGTTGCAGCGATTGAGATTGCTGAACCGACTGGCCAAAAGCTTTGGGCGGATTCATACGTGAAGGTTGCCCAACGAGTTGCAACGCGTGAGGGGAAGTTCTGGTATCAACTATCAGATTCACGCTGGGTACCTTACAACATGCAAACAATGAAGTTAACGGATAATGATGGCCGTTCAGCAAAGCCAATTTCTGAATGGAATCGACCAACGACGTGGGCCCCAAAGCCATTTGTGGCCCGCGGGACTGTGGATTATGTGCCAGGTGGGGACGTGGCCGTATATGCACAACCATACGGACGTGAAATTGGACGGGTTGTCCACGGTTCACGGATTGAAATTTCAGAACGGGTTGATGATCCATCTGGTATCTTGTGGTACCACGTGGTGCAACACGGTTGGATTTCAAGTATTTATTTGCATCTTGATTAATTAGCGACATGTACTTTGGGGGAATTGAATAATGACAGAACCATTGATTTTGACGGCAGCCTTGCACGAAAAGATGTGGGGTGGCACGGCGTTACGTGATGTGTTTGGCTTTGATATCCCATCGGAAACGACGGGTGAAGCGTGGCTGATTTCGGGTCACAAGAATGGCACGGTGTTCTGTGAGGATGGCCGTTATGCGGGTAAGTCAATTGCTGAGTTGTGGCAAGAAGAGCCACAGTTGTTTGGTAACACAGACACGAACCGACCATTTCCACTGCTGGTTAAATTGCTAGATGCGCACCAGGATTTATCAGTGCAAGTGCACCCTGATGACGCGTATGCTGGTGAACACGCCGGTGAACTTGGTAAAACGGAATCGTGGTATATCGTGGCTGCTGAACCGGGCGCTGAAATTTATTACGGGCACACGGCCCAAACCAAGGCAGAATTTGATGCGGCGGTCGATGCCGGTGACTGGGATAAGTTACTCCGAAAGGTGCCTGTCAAGGCTGGCGACTTTTTCTACGTACCAGCCGGGACGCTGCATGCATTAGGTGCCGGGGTTCTCGCGCTGGAAACGCAGCAATCATCTGATGTGACGTATCGGGTTTACGATTTTGACCGGGTTGATGCGAAAACAGGTGAATTGCGTGAACTACATTTGGCCGATGCGAAGAATGTGACGACGGTACCGTTTGTACCGGAACAACCACAAACGTCGACGGCTACGTACGGTGGTGTCACGGTGACAACGCTGGTTGAAGCACCTTACTTCAATGTCTATAAGTGGGATGTTGACGGTCGTGCGACCTTAGATGCACGCGCACCATATTTGCTGGCAACTGTGATTGACGGGACATTAGACTTAACCGTCTTTGGTGTGACCTATCCATTGCACAAGGGCCAAAGCTTTATCTTGCCAAACGATGTTGAAGCGTGGACGCTACAAGGTGAGGCGACGTTGATTACATCGACGCCGGGACCAAAGTCAATGTAAGTGAATTGTTAGCAAAAGCATGTGCAAATTATTTGCGCGTGCTTTTATTTTATATTCCTATCGGCCTGACTTTTTATGCGCGAAAATGGTACACTATAGATTAGTTATTTTGACAGATAAACATCGGTGACGATGTAGTAGGAGGACGACATGAGCTTGAAGAGTGCATTGGCAACTTTTGTTGGTAAAAGTTCATACGTGGTACTGCATGATATTTTGCGTCGTGGTGGTACATCATTGCCAGGTAAGTTGGCAACGAAGATTGACCCTGAAGTCATGACAACGTTGGCTGAGAAGTATGACGTTATTTTGATTACAGGTACGAATGGTAAGACGTTGACAACAACATTGACCACGCGTGTCTTGCGCGAACAATTCCCTGATGTGATTACAAACCCATCTGGTTCGAATATGATGCAAGGTATCACGGGAACGATGTTGACAGCGAAAGTAACCGGTAAGTCACACCGCCCAATTGCGCTTTTGGAAGTTGATGAAGCGAACGTGGAAGAAGTTGCGCGTCAATTGAAGCCAATGGCCTTTGTATTGACGAATATCTTCCGTGATCAATTGGATCGTTTTGGTGAGATTTACACAACCTACGATAAGATTTTGAAGGGCATTCGTTTGTTCCCTGAGGCAACGGTGATTGCGAACGCTGATTCACCAATCTTCATGCGTGGCGATTTGCCAAATCCAAAGGTTTATTACGGGTTTAACCACTTGCCAGCGGATGGCGATATGAAGGCTCCTCACAACACGGACGGTGTGCTATCACCAACTGATGACACGGTGTTGCACTATCACTTTATGACGTTCGGTAATCAAGGTGATTACTTCTCAGTTTCAGACGATTTCAAGCGTCCTGAGTTGGATTATGCCGTAACGAAGATTAATGAGATGACACCTCGTTATTCAAACTTCGATATTGATGGCGAGACGTATCAAATTGAAATCGGTGGGATGTACAACATCTATAACGCACTGGCTGCTTACACAGTTGGACGTTTCTTAGGTGTTACCACACAACAAATTCACCACGCTTTTGAATCAAATGCGCAAATCTTTGGTCGTCAAGAAGCCGTTAACGTCAACGGTAAGGAAGTCACGATTGTCTTGATTAAGAACCCAGTTGGGGCAAACCAAGTCATCGATATGATGAAGACAGATGACCAACCATTCTCATTGATTGCATTGTTGAATGCGAATTATGCGGATGGTATCGATACGAGTTGGATTTGGGATACTGACTTTGAATCACTAAAGGATTCAGGCATGCAAGCCATTGCAACTGGTGGTGAGCGTTACAAGGACTTGTATGTCCGTGTGAAGATGGCTGGATACGGTGAACACCCGGTTTACCAAGATCTCAAGCAAATTGTAAAGGCAATCGACGAGATGCCAACGAAGCGCGTGTACATTGCCGCAACTTATACGGCAATGCTACAACTACGTGCCCAATTGGCACAACAAGGCTTTATCAAGACTGGTATGGGAGAATAAAATCATGGCAGCAGAGTACGTTTTGCACACCGCACACTTGTACGGTGATTTGATGAACACTTACGGTGACTACGGTAACATCGTGGCGATGCGTTTCTATGCATCACAAATCGGTGTCGATGTCGACGTAGAGTTGATTTCATTGGGCGATGAGTTCGATGATAAGAAGTACGATTTTGTGCTGTTCGGTGGTGGACAAGACTACGAAGAGCAAATCGTTGCAGAAGATTTGAAGTTTAAGGCAGATGCCATTAAGCGCTACATCGAATCAGATGGCCCATTGTTGGGCGTTTGCGGTGGGTTCCAATTGTTGGGTCACTACTTCTTGATGGCTGATGGGACGCGTGTTGAGGGGATTTCCGTCATGGACCACTACACGTTGAACCAACAACACAGCCGTTTCATTGGTAATGTCTTGATTAAGGACGAAGTTAACGGCAACGAGTACCGCGGTTTCGAAAACCACCAAGGACGTACATTCTTGGGTGAAGGCGAGCGCCCATTGGGTAAGGTCTTGCAAGGTAAGGGAAACAACGGTGAAGATGGCG
>NZ_KQ970391.1:20504-24932 GCF_001579105.1 Weissella sp. DD23
TACCGTAATGTTTATGGCACGTACTTCCACGGACCTATCTTTACGCGTAACGGAAACTTGGCCTTGCACGTGTTGCAAACGGCTTTGGAACGCAAGTACCCAGAAGTCAACTGGGCTGAAAAGATGGCCGACATCAAGCCAGAAGCATTCTAATGATAATCGAAACACCCGTTGATTAAGGTCAACGGGTGTTTTTTAAACCTTATCTTGTGACAGCGCCACTCATTTTTTGTAAACTAAATGCAATAAAGCAAACTTGAAAATAGTGGGGTTTACGAAATGGGTATGAAACAACTAGTGGCACGGGTTGGTTTGGGTGCTGGTGTCATCGGTATCAGCTTGTTGCTGTTGGGCACGACAACACATGCAAGTGAATTTGGCATTACGAAAGCTCGGGCAGATCAAGATGTCTCGACATATGTCCACAAGACATTTGCGAATCAGGTGAAGGTTTACCATAAAATTGCACCGAAGCTTTGGCCGGATAATAAGGATGTTAACCAATATGCCATGATTAACGACATCGACAATAAGACGTTTTGGATGGTGACACCAACGGGTAAGGTGTCAGATTTGACGGAGAAGCAGGCGTTGTCTTATGGGGTTCAGCCAGAACCGTATGAGGGGTGGTTTTTAGCATTCGCAGCACATCATAAGAGTGGTGCGTTTATGGCCGTTAATAAAGATGAACTAACGAATACGAAGCGACTAGTGCGCTACCCACATTTGGGAACATACGATTTGTTCATCACGTATGCGCACGAAATGTTCCACGGTACGGAACAAGAGGGTTGGGCGTCACCAAAGAAGCACGACAATCCAGAGCAAAACGAGTATTTGAAGCACACGGATGCGCGCCGTATTCGATTGCAATTACAAGAACAATTGATGGCGGCTTACACGAATAAGTCTGAAAAGTCATTGGCGCAAGCGTTGGCAACGTACCGTTATTACAAGGAAAACTACGCCAAGGACTACAAGGCAACCTTTGAGGACGATCGGATGGAAGGAACGGCGTACTACTATGAGATTCGTTCCTCACTATTTGCTGGCTATCCAGACAAGGTGAAGACGATGAAGCAAAACGATCAAGCGGTGCGGACATTGTTTAAGCAAAACCGTTTGGCTTACCTAGACAGTGGTGCATACGCTGAAACGTATAACGTCGGTGCATTGGCATCATTTATTCTTGATTGGCAAGCTGATAAGCAAGGTATCTCCCGTGATACGTGGAAGAAGGCTATGGCTTCTGCTAAGACGAACCCAATGGACTACCTCGACAAGCATGCCAAGATTTTCTACATCCCACCATACAAGGCCACGATGACGAACGCTGAGTACAAGACGATGTATAAGAAGATTTTGAATTACAAGAATCTAGCGAATTAAATGGCAAGAAGGGAACTGTTGCGAGTTCTCTTCTTTTTTTATAAGTGAAATTTCGTTATACTGGTATACGAGTGTCAAACTGCAAAAAATGGTTTGGCAAACGGAAAGGTGGTCGCATATGGCGCAACTGTTTTATCGTTACGGCGCGATGGCAAGCGGTAAGAGTATCGAAATTTTAAAAGTCGCACACAACTATGAAACACAACAACGCCATGTGCTTTTATTGACGAGTGCGCTAGACAATCGTTCAGGGGTTGGCGAAATTGCATCGCGAATTGGGATGCAGCGCTCAGCCACAGCGATTACTGAGCAGGACGATCTGTTCGCATTGATTCATGGTCAAGATGAGGTTGCAGCAGTCTTAATCGACGAAGCCCAATTCATGACCAAAGCCCAGGTGTTACAACTGACACGGGTAGTGGATGAGTTACATATTCCGGTCTTGGCCTTCGGGTTGAAGAATGACGCGTTTAATAACTTGTTCCCCGGGTCAGAAGCTTTGCTGATTTATGCGGATAAAATCGAGGAAATGAAGACGCTTTGTTCATTCTGCGGTCGTAAGGCGACGATGAACTTACGCATTTCTGACGGTCGGCCTGTTTATGAAGGCGCACAAGTGCAAATTGGTGGGGATGAAGCCTATATGCCAGTTTGCCGTTATCACTATAACCACCCAGACATGGCAGCGATTGCCCGTCGTGTTGTTAAGCACTAATACATACTTAAAGAAGAGGAATTGTAAATCACATGGATGAGATTTTTGAGAAGGTCCAAGCGGTTGTTGACCGTTACGACGAAATCAGCGAAATGATTTCTGACCCTGATGTCATTTCAGATACGCAACGTTTCATGGCACTTTCTAAGGAAGAAGGTAGCTTGCGTGAAACGGTTGAGACGTTTAAGCGCTACAAGGACGTTGTTGACGGTATCGAAGGCAACGAAGAGATGTTGAACGAAGGTTTGGGCGACGCTGAATTGGAAGAAATGGCCAAGGATGAGTTGAAGGAACTAAAGGCAGAAAAGGAAACCCTTGAAGAGCAAATCAAGATTTTGCTTTTGCCAAAGGATCCAAACGATGATAAGAACATCATCATGGAAATCCACGGGGCTGCCGGTGGTGATGAAGGGGCTTTGTTTGCGGCTGACTTGTACGACATGTACCAACGCTACGCTGAAAAGCAAGGTTGGAACGTTGAAATTATCGATGAAAACAAGACTGAAATCGGTGGTTACAAGGAAATCGTTTTGATGATTACGGGTAACAACGTTTACTCAAAGTTGAAGTTTGAGAACGGTGCGCACCGTGTGCAACGTGTCCCTGAAACAGAATCAGCTGGTCGTGTGCACACGTCAACGGCTACTGTTGGGGTGATGCCAGAATACGAAGACGTTGATATCGAAATTGAAGACAAGGATTTGCGTGTCGATGTGTACCGTTCATCTGGTGCTGGTGGACAGCACGTTAACAAGACGTCATCAGCCGTGCGTATGACCCACTTGCCTTCTGGTATCGTGGTAGCCATGCAAGACCAGCGTTCACAACAACAAAACCGTGCGAAGGCGTTGGAAATTTTGAAGGCGCGTGTCTACGACTACTACGCCTCACAAAACGAAGCTGAATACGCCGAGCAACGTAAGACGGCGGTTGGTACGGGTGATCGTTCAGAACGTATCCGAACGTATAACTACCCACAAAACCGTGTGACGGACCACCGTATCGGTTTGTCATTGAACAAGTTGGATCGCATTATGAACGGTGAATTGGAAGACGTGATTGATGCGTTGATTATCGCTGATCAAACGGCTAAGTTGGAAGAATTGAAGCAAGGATAGATAACATGTTTGATGAACAATGGACAATTCAAGCAGTTCGCGATTGGGGTGATTGGCAACTTGAGCCATACATTCACGACCAAGAAGAGCGACTTGCACAAATCGATTATCTGCTAACAGGGATGATGGATTGGAACTATGCGCAATTGGCGAATAACTTGAATACGGTCTTAGAGGACGAGAAGCGGTTACGTTTCATGGTTGCCGTCCGGGCAATCAAGGGTGGTCAACCAGTGCAATACGCGCTGGGTCACGCTGCGTTCTATGGCCGCGAGTTCAACGTTGATCGACGTGTTTTGATTCCACGCCAGGAGACTGAGGAATTAGTTGAATGGGTATTAAACGATCATAAAGTAACTGGGCCGGTGCAACGCGTACTCGACATCGGGACTGGTTCGGGGGCGATTGCGGTGACGATTGGGGCTGAACGACCAACCTGGGATGTGACTGGGGCGGATATTTCAGCAGATGCGTTAGTAGTAGCGCAAACCAACGCTGACCAATTTGCCAAGCAGGTTAATTTCATTGAAAGCGACTTGTTTAGCCAAGCGACTGGGCAATACGACATCATTATTTCGAACCCGCCTTATATTAGTGAGGCGGAACGTGATGTGATGGATGAGTCAGTCATCATGTACGAACCAGATTTGGCTTTGTTTGCTGATGATGAGGGGTTAGCCCTGTACAAGCAAATGGCAGCCCAATTGCTCACCTACTTGGCACCCAACGGAACAGCGTACTTTGAAATTGGCTATCAACAAGGGCCCGCTTTGTTAGCGGTCTTTGGCGAGTTGCCAGGTGTATCAGTGGCGTTGCGTCAAGATATGAGTGGACATGATCGGATGATTAAAGTGTCGCGGGAGGCATAAAGAGTATGGCAGAGACAAAAATTTGGTCGGCCGATGAATTGCCAGCAGCCGTTCGTGCGATTAAGCGCGGATCACTGGTAGCGTTCCCGACTGAAACGGTGTACGGCTTAGGTGCCGACGCCTTTAATGAAAAAGCAGTTAGTAAGGTATATGCAGCGAAGGGCCGACCATCGGATAATCCGTTGATTGTCCACGTCGCTGACAAGGCACAAGTTGATCGCTTTGCGGTGGTTAATGCGTGGGCAGAAAAGTTAATGGACGCCTTTTGGCCAGGCCCATTGACGATGATTTTGCCAGTCAAGCCTGGTACGGTGTCGACGACGGTAACGGGGGGCTT
>NZ_KQ970391.1:25096-37845 GCF_001579105.1 Weissella sp. DD23
ATCTTGGATGATGGTGCAACTAAGATTGGCGTGGAGTCGACGGTGATTGATTTGTCGACAGATACGCCAGCTGTGTTACGCCCTGGTAAGATTACGCCAGCCCAAATCGAAGCGGTTTTGGGCGTGCCAGTGGACTCTGAAATTAAGCACGTTGATGCAGATGAAGCGCCAAAAGCACCGGGCATGAAGTACCGCCATTACGCACCCGACAAGGATGTCTATATGGTGGCGCCTGAAGATTGGACGCAGGCCATTATTTGGGCACAAAGCCAATTGGAACCAGTTGGGTTGATGTTGACGAACGATTTAATTGTGCAACACCAGTTAGCCGGCATGGACTTTGTCTGGTCGCTCGGGGATAATGGAGATACCGCAGCAGCAAAATTGTTTGCCGGCTTGCGTCATTTCGATGATCGTAAGGATGTGTTAACGGTTTTGGTAGCTGCAATGCCAAATACGCCAGAAAATAGTGCTTATAATAACCGTCTTGGCAAGTCGTCAGGTGGTCACTGGGTAACTGAACTGTTGGCGGATTAACTTTGGGGCTGTAATAGTTATTGGGGATATATAGGAGGTCATTGCGAATGACAAATTATCGTGAATTTGATCCAGAGTTGTGGGCAGCGATTGATCGTGAAAGCGATCGTCAAGAACACAACATTGAATTGATTGCATCTGAGAATATTGCATCAGCAGGTGTCCGTGCGGCACAAGGTAGTGTTTTGACAAATAAGTACGCTGAAGGTTACCCAGGTAAGCGTTACTACGGTGGTACAGAATACATTGACCAAGTTGAACAATTGGCGATTGACCGGGCAAAGGAATTGTTTGGTGCCGAATACGCCAATGTGCAACCGCATTCAGGGTCGCAAGCAAATGCCGCTGTTTATGCGGCTTTGCTTGAGCACGGTGACCACGTGTTGGGGATGGACCTAAACGCTGGTGGTCACTTGACACATGGCTCATCAGTTAACTTCTCAGGTAAGACTTACCAATTCCACTCATATGGATTGGATGAGAACGAGTTGATTGATTACGATCAAGTGCAAGCGTTGGCTGATGAATTCCAACCGAAGTTGATTGTGACGGGTGCGTCAGCATATTCACGATTCATTGACTTTGACCGTTTCCGTCAAATCGCCGATTCAGTTGGTGCTTATTTGATGGTTGATATGGCCCACATCGCCGGCTTAATTGCAGCCGGCGTTCATCCATCACCAGTTGGCATTGCAGATGTTGTGACAACGACGACGCACAAGACGTTGCGTGGCCCACGCGGTGGTATGATTTTGGCCAAGGCTGAACTAGGCAAGAAGTTGAATTCAGCAGTCTTCCCAGGCACGCAAGGTGGTCCATTGGAACACGTGATTGCGGGTAAGGCGGCTGCGTTCTATGAGGATATGCAACCTAGTTTCAAGGCGTATGGTCAACAAATCGTGGCCAACGCTAAGGCAATGGCAGAAGTCTTCGAGCAATCTGATTTGGTCCGTGTTGTTTCTGGTGGCACAGATAACCACCTCTTTAACTTGGATTTGACTGCAACTGGTTTGACAGGTAAGGAAGCGCAAAACTTATTGGATAGTATTCACATCACGACTAATAAGGAAGCCATTCCAAACGAGCCACGTAGTCCGTTCATTACGTCAGGTATTCGCATCGGAACGCCAGCAATTACGACCCGCGGCTTCAAGGAGCACGAGGCGCGTCAAGTGGCGCACATGATTTTGCGTGCCTTTGAGAACCACGATAACCAAGAAGTCCTTGATTTGATTGCAGCGGAAGTTGTTGCATTGACGGATCAATTCCCATTGAGCGGAATTGAGCACGCGGAATAACATAACCTGTATAATAGAAGAAAATGAATTGGAGTAAATGACATGAGCAAGCTTACTGTTTTTGATCACCCATTGATTCAACACAAGCTAACGATTATTCGTGATAAGAACGTTGGAACGAAGGAGTTCCGCGAAATTGTTGATGAAATTGCATCATTGATGGCGTACGAAGTAACGCGTGATTTGCCAGTTGAAGATGTTGTTGTTGAAACACCAGTTGCCAAGACGACGCAAAAGACGTTGGCTGGTAAGAAGTTGGCTATTGTGCCAATTTTGCGTGCCGGTTTGGGCATGGTCGACGGTATTATGAAGTTGATCCCAGCCGCTCGTATCGGTCACATTGGTATGTACCGTGATGAAGAGTCATTGGAGCCAGTTGAATACTTCGTTAAGTTGCCAGAGGATATTGACCAACGTGAAGTGTTGGTTGTTGATCCAATGTTGGCCACTGGTGGTTCAGCGGTTATGGCGATTGATGCGTTGAAGAAGCGTGGCGCTACGAAGATTAAGTTGATTACGTTGGTTTCAGCCCCAATCGGTGTTGAGACAGTACAAAAGGCCCACCCTGACGTTGACGTGTACACGGCTGGTTTGGACGAAGGTTTGAACGAGCACGGTTACATTGTCCCAGGTTTGGGTGATGCCGGTGACCGTTTGTTCGGTACTCACTAATTGTAAATTTAATAGTAGAGGCAGAGTGATTAATATCATTCAGCCTCTATTTTTGTTATGGTGGGGTAAGATGAAAGATATTGTCAGTGATGAAAAGGAGATACACATGAAAGTATTAGTTGTTGGTGCAAGCGGTCGTGTTGGTGAGGAACTAGTGAAGCAATTGGTCGCGGATGGCCGTGAAGTTGTGGCAGGGACACGTCATACTGACCAAGATTTTGGTGCCGGTGTAACGGTTAAGAACATTGACTTGTTGGCTGATGAAGCCACGCTAATTGGTGAGTTGCGTCCGTTGGCAGTGGATGCTATCTATTTCGTAGCTGGTTCACGCGGTAAGAATTTATTGCAAATTGACGCCTTTGGAGCAGTTAAGTTGGAAAACGCTGCCGAAGCCTTGGGTATTAAGCGCTTTATCATGTTGTCATCGTGGAACGCAACGTCACCAGCTGAATGGGGTGAAGGATTGCGTGACTACAACATTGCCAAGTTCTTTGCTGATCGATGGTTGATGGATAATACCAAGTTGGATTACACCATCTTACAACCGGGTTCATTGGTTGAAGAGCCGGCAACAGGCTTAGTTGCGCTTGACCCAACTGAGCCGGGTAAGAATGCTATTCCGAACGTTGCGGCTGTTTTGGCAGCACTGTTGCAGGCTGAGAACACGTACCGTCGGGTCATTACGATGCACGATGGGGATGTTGCAATTCCGGATGCTTTGCGAGAATTAAAGTCAATTTAAACCAGCAAGTCAACTTTCTTTCTGTTAGAATGTAGGTAACGAAAAGAAAGTGAGAAATTGCACATATGGCAAACTTTAACGAATACGTGGCTGCGGCTGGTCAATTGTTGGTGATGGCAACGGCGGTTGATAACCAACCATCAACTCGCATCATGGGCTTTGCACAATCAACTGAAGCGCCTAATAAGTGGTACTTGGTAACTGACCCAGCTTCTGCCAAGGTTGCTGAATTGGATGCAAACAGTAAGGTTGCGTTTAATACCATGATGGGTGAGGGCGGTCGCCGAATTTCATCAAACAAGGGAACGCTGGTACGCTCTGAGAAGACGTGGGCTGATGTGAAGCACTATTTCGAAGAAAATAAGGGCTTCATGGCTGGTCACCCAACGCCAGAACAAGAAATCATTTTGGAGTTGACTTTCCCATCAGCTTTGTTGGCGTCATTCGTTGAAGCCCCAGAAGTGATCAATTTTTAAGTAAAACGTTTAACACGAACGGAAGTGTTTACCAAGAGTTTTAACTACTATATACTAATAGACATAAAGAACGTCTTTAAGTTAGCCCAGCGAGACTAACAAGATCGACTAACGTACTATTGGGGTAGTAGGACTAACACAACCGCACGTTACAAGATTTAGCAGCTGGGATGATGAGTCATCTTGGCTGCTTTTGTTTTTAAAGGCGATGAAAGAGGAGTGTTATTATGGAAACGAAACGTGATGTGGTCCTAGACGTCAATGAACGGCCGGGCTTCTTGCAATGGATTGGGTTGTCATTGCAACACATGTTCTCAATGTTTGGGTCAACGGTGTTGGTACCGTTGTTGGTTGGTTTGAACCCCGGAATTGCGCTGTTTAGTTCAGGTGTGGGAACTTTGCTACACATCTTGATTACGAAGCGTCAAATTCCAGCGTACATGGGATCAAGTTTTGCATTTATTATTCCGATGGTGGCCTTAATGAAAACAACTGGCTACCCCGGTGTGGCAACCGGCGTTATCTCGGTTGGTATTGTTTACTTGATTGTCGCTGCGATTGTGGCGTTCATCGGGACGAACTGGATTGAAAAGTTGTTGCCACCGATTGTGGTGGGGCCAATTATCATGGTCATCGGGCTGTCATTGTCATCATCTGCTGCACAATCAGCAACGTTGTTGAATGGCAAGTATGATATTCGGGTCTTTGCAGTGGCGATGATCACGTTGGCTTTGACAATCGTCTTCAACATGTTCCTTAAGGGCTTCTTGGGCTTGATTCCCATTTTGCTGGGTATCGTGGGTGGATACATCTTCGCGATTTTGTTTGGGTTGGTTGATTTGGCACCAGTTGCGCACGCGGCATGGTTTGCCTTGCCAGATTTTGATGTGCCATTTGTGGATTACAAGCCTGTGATGCACTGGGGTGCGATTATCGTGATGGCACCGCTAGCGTTGGTTACAATTACCGAACACTTGGGTCACTTGATGGTCTTGGATGATTTGACAGGCCGAGACTTCATGCGTAACCCTGGTTTGCACCGGACGTTGGCTGGTGATGGTACAGCCTCAATCTTCGCTGGTTTGGTCGGTGGACCGTCAGTGACGTCATACGGTGAAAATATCGGTGTTATGGCCATTACCAAGGTTCACTCAGTGTACGTCTTGATTGGTGCAGCCGTCTTCGCCATTTTGTTCTCATTCGTGGGTAAGTTGTCGGCTTTGATTCAATCAATTCCGGGTGCTGTTACCGGTGGTGTCTCATTCTTGCTGTTCGGGGTGATCGCAGCTTCTGGTTTGCGTATCATCGTTGAAAACAAGATCGACTTCAACTTGAAGCGCAATTTGATGATTGCCTCATCAGTTTTGGTTATCGGAATTGGAAATGCCTACTTGCAAGTTGGTCATGGTAATGACATTATCCAATTTTCAGGCGTAGCAATTGCGACTGTTTTGGGAATTGTATTGAATTTGGTTTTGCCACAAAAGGCAGCTTCTGAAAAGTAATAAATATTCAAGAATAGGCGACGTTGCGTAAAAGCGACGTCGCTTTTTATTTGTAAAAATGGTACAAAAACGCTTAATGACGCGGGTTTGGCAAGTCAGAAAATATCAATTCTGGATATTAATATCAATTCATTCCTAATTGGAATGATTAAAACGGCGGTAAATGGGCCTTTTCTTAAATGGTTGCACATTTGGGACAAATTTGTTGAATGCTAAAACGTTGAATTTCGTTCCTAAAAGCGTAATATAGGGGGGTAAAAGTTTAACGGTCCTGTGTTCTGCGCATCGCCGCTCAATTATATTTAGAAAGGAAAGAGGTGGATTTCTGTGGGTGAGAAGACCGCAACCTTTAGCATTGCGGGGCTAACGTTCGACTGGAGCATTATCATTTCAACAACTGTGACATTCGCAATTGTTTTCTTCTTGGTATTTTGGATGTCTCGCAAGTTGGTTTTAAAGCCAGCTGGTAAGTCAAAGCAAAATTTCCTAGAATGGATTATCGATTTTACCAACGGTATTGTTGATGGATCGCTACCAAATCGAACTGGAACTAATTTAAAGTTCTTCGCATTCTCAATGTTCATGTTCATCTTCGTTGCGAACCAATTGGGTGTTGCCTTCGTGGTTAACTTCAATGACGTAACGTACTTGCGTTCACCAACGGCTAACCCGTTGGTAACGATGACCTTGGCATTGATTGCAATTGGAATGTCCCATTTCTTGGGTGTTCAAAAGCTCGGATTTAAGAACTACTTCAAGTCAGTTTACTTGAGTCCATTTAGCGCATTGCTGCCAATTAACATTATTGAGCAATTCACAAGTTTCTTAACATTGGGACTTCGTTTGTTCGGTAACATTTTTGCCGGTGAAATGGTCTTGTCTCTTCTTTGGGAATTGGCAAATGCAGCCGGTGTCGTATCATTCGTTCCAGCATTCTTGTTGACGATGATTTGGCAAGCATTCTCTTTGTTTGTCGGAAGTATTCAAGCTTATGTCTTTGTGACGTTGACTACGGTTTACGTATCAGAAAAGACTGAGATTGAAGAGTAATTGTTTTTTATCTAATCGGAGGATTAAAAAAATGGACGTTGCAACCATTGGTGTTGGTGTTGCTGCTGCTGGTGCCGCTATTGGTGCCGGAATTGGTAACGGTATTGTTATTTCAAGCATGATCTCAGGTATGGCTCGCCAACCTGAATTGGAAGGTAAGTTGCGTTCTAACATGTTCATCGGTGTTGGATTGGTCGAGGCCGTGCCTATCATCGCCATCGCCATTGCCTTCATGTTGTTGAGCAAGTAATAGTAACGCGGAGGCCAACTAATTATGATTAATCAAATTGTTCTAGCAGGTGCTAGCGAAGGGTTGGCTTTGGGTAACATGTTGTTTGTACTAGTGGCTTTCCTAGTGTTGATGCTTCTTATTAAGCACTTCGCTTGGGGTCCAGTAGTAAAGATGATGGAAAGCCGTGCGGATAAGGTTTCTCGCGATTTGGACTCTGCTGAAGAGGCCCGCAAGCAAGCCGAAGCTGATGCAGCTGAGCGTTCAGCTCAATTGCAAACAGCACGTACTGACGCAAATGGCATCATCGCTGACGCTAAGACTGCAGCAGGTAAGCAACGTGATCAAATCGTTGCTGACGCGCATGCAGCTGCCCAAGCCACAAAGGATCAAGCTTCAGCTCAAATCGAGCAAGAGCGTGCCGAGGCTATGGCTGGCGTGAAGAATGATGTTGCTGAATTGTCAGTATCAATCGCACAAAAGATTATCCAAAAGGAACTAAAGTTAGATGATCAAAAGGCGTTGATTGACGCCTACATCGAAGGGTTAGGTAACAAGTAATGGCATTGGATCAAGCAACGATTGCTAAGCGATATGCCGTTGCTTTGTTCGAATTAACCCATGACCAGAACACGGATGCTGCGAATTTGGCTGAATTAGCTGAAGTTCGTACAGTATTGGTGGAAAACCCAGAATTGACGAAGGCCATTGAATCAATGCGTGTGCCTGAGTCGGCTAAGAAGCAAATGGTAGCAACGCTATCAGATGGGACTAGCCAAGTGGTAACTAACTTGCTTCAAATGGCGTATGATTACCGCCGTTTCAGCAACCTACCAGCGATTATTACGGCATACGAAGCTTTGGTTAACAAGGCTGAAGGTGTGGTATACGCAGAAGTTAAGACGGCCGTTGCATTGAGTGACGAACAAGCTGCCCGGATGACGGCGCAACTTGCAAACCGTTTTGATGCAAAGGAAGTTAAGTTGACACAATCTGTTGACGAAAACTTACTTGGTGGTGTTGTTGTGCGAGCTAACAACCAGATTTTGGATGGGTCATTAGCAACTAAGTTAGCTGCTATTCGTCAGAGTATCATCCGCTAGTAATCTGAAAATCTAGTAGAAATTGATGTTGTGTGTGATGAATAGACACACTTTAAAGAAAGAGGAACTGCTGAAATGAGCATCAAAGCTGAAGAAATCAGTTCACTCATCAAGAGCCAATTGGCCAACTATCAAGACGAATTGACTGTTCAAGAAACGGGTACTGTTACTTATGTTGGTGACGGTATTGCCCGTGTAACCGGTTTGGAGAATGCTCTTGCCGGTGAATTGGTCGAGTTTGAGAACGGCGTATTTGGTATGGCACAAAACCTTGAGTCTAATGATGTTGGTATCATTATCCTAGGTAAGTACGACGAGATTCGCGAAGGCGATACTGTTAAGCGCACTGGTCGTATCATGGAAGTGCCTGTTGGTGAGGGATTGATCGGACGTGTTGTTAACGCATTGGGTCAACCAATCGACGGAATGGGACCAATTAACTCGACGAGCACTCGTCCAGTTGAAGTAAAGGCCCCAGGAGTTATGGAGCGTAAGTCTGTTTTCGAACCATTGCAAACTGGTTTGAAGGCCGTCGACGCCTTGGTTCCTATTGGTCGTGGACAACGTGAGTTGATCATCGGTGACCGTAAGACGGGTAAGACGTCTGTTGCCATCGACACGATCTTGAACCAAAAGGATCAAGACATGATCGTTATCTACGTGGCTATTGGACAAAAGGACTCAACTGTGCGTACGCAAGTTGAAACTTTGCGTCAAATGGGTGCTTTGGATTACACGATTGTTGTCTCAGCTGGTCCTTCAGAACCAGCCCCAATGTTGTACTTGGCACCTTATGCCGGAGCAGCAATGGGTGAAGAGTTCATGTACAACGGCAAGCACGTCTTGATTGTGTACGATGATTTGTCAAAGCAAGCTACGGCTTACCGTGAGCTGTCATTGATTCTTCGTCGTCCTCCTGGACGTGAAGCTTACCCTGGTGACGTCTTCTACTTGCACTCACGTTTGCTAGAACGTGCGGCTAAGTTGTCAGACGAATTGGGTGGCGGTTCTATGACTGCTTTGCCAGTTATCGAAACGCAAGCGGGTGACGTTTCTGCGTACATCCCAACGAACGTTATCTCAATCACCGACGGACAAATCTTCTTGGATGCCGACCAATTCTACGCCGGCGTACGTCCTGCCATCGATGCCGGAACTTCTGTTTCACGTGTTGGTGGTGACGCCCAAATTAAGGCCATGAAGAAGGTTGCCGGAACGTTGCGTTTGGATTTGGCTTCATTTAAGGAGTTGGAGTCATTCGCACAATTCGGTTCTGACTTGGATGCGGCAACGCAAGCTAAGTTGGCCCGTGGTCGTCGTACTGTTGAGTTGTTGAAGCAACCATTGCACCAACCATTGCCAGTTGAAGAGCAAGTTTTGTCATTGTACGCCTTGACTCGTGGCTTTATGGATGACGTTGCAGTTGAAGATATCCAACGCTTCGAATCAGAATTGATCGCAGCTGTTCGTGCTTCACACAACGACTTGTTGCAAACGATTGTTGACACAAAGGATTTGCCTGATGCAGATGCTATGAACGCCGCTATTACGGAGTTCAAGGCAACCTTTGCGCCAAGTGCCCACTAATTAAGGGAGGGGCGATAAATGGCAGCTTCTTTGCAAGATATTCAACGCCGAATTGCCTCAACAAAAAAGACGCGACAAATCACGAGTGCCATGCAAATGGTTTCTACGGCTAAGTTGAGTCAAATTCAACGTCACGGTGGTTCATACACAACGTATGCTAACGCCTTGCATGACGTTGTGGCACACTTAGCTAATGCACACATCAACAATGTTTCAGGTACTTTGCTTGAACAACGTGATGTGAAGAAGGTTGGCTTCTTGGTCATCTCTTCTGATCGTGGTTTGGTTGGTGGTTATAACTCAACGCTATTGAAGGGTATGATGGCAGTTATTGAAGAGCGTCAATTGACGCCTGACCAAGTGGTTATTTTGGCCGTTGGTGGTAACGCCTCAGACTTCTTCAAGAAGCGTGGCTTCAATGTTGCTTACGAGTACCGTGGTGTGTCTGATGTGCCTACCTTTAACGAGGTTCGCGAAATCGTTAAGACCGTTACGACAATGTACGACAACGAAGTCTTTGATGAGTTGACTGTTGCATACCAACACTTCGTATCACGTATTCAAAACGATCTTCGTTTGGAGAAGATGTTGCCAGTTACGACTGACGACATGGAACCAACTGAAGAAGGCGGTTTGAAGGCGGATTACGAAATGGATCCTTCTCCAGAACAAATCTTGGGTGTGGTTTTGCCACAATATGCTGAGAGTTTGGTCTATGGTGCTATCTTGGATGCCAAGACGGCTGAGCACGCGGCTTCGGCCAACGCCATGTCATCGGCAACTGATAACGCCAAGGAAGTGATTAACACGTTGGAGTTGCAATTCAACCGTGCGCGTCAAAGTGCGATTACGACGGAAATTACAGAAATTACAGGTGGTATGGCTGCCTTGGATTAGTCCAAGCGGCGTAACCCCTTTGAAATGAAGGAAGGAAACGACAATGAATACTGGACGTGTTGTTCAAGTCATTGGCCCAGTCGTCGACGTTGCCTTTCCATCAGGAACTCAAGTACCTGACATCAACAATGCTTTGATCATCGATAAGGGTGAGCAAGGTTCGTTGACGGTCGAAGTATCTTTGGCTTTGGGTGATGGTGTCGTTCGTACGATTGCCATGGACTCAACTGATGGTTTGCAACGTGGGATGGCCGTAGAGGATACTAATGCACCTATTAGTGTTCCAGTCGGTGAAGCTACGTTGGGACGTGTGTTCAACGTTTTGGGTAACCCCGTTGACGGTGGTGAAGCATTGGGTGAGGATGTTCCTCGTGACCCAATCCACCGTGACGCGCCTGCCTACGACCAATTGGCCACATCTACTGAAATCCTTGAAACTGGTATCAAGGTTATCGATTTGTTGGCACCTTACATCCGTGGTGGAAAGATCGGATTGTTCGGTGGTGCCGGAGTTGGTAAGACTGTTTTGATTCAAGAATTGATTCACAACATCGCACAAGGTCACAATGGTATTTCTGTCTTTACTGGTGTCGGGGAGCGTACCCGTGAAGGTAACGACATGTACCACGAAATGAAGGATTCAGGAGTTTTGAAGCAAACGGCCATGGTTTATGGTCAAATGAACGAGCCTCCTGGAGCACGTATGCGTGTTGCCTTGACTGGTTTGACAATTGCTGAGCACTTCCGTGATGTTAACGGACAAGACGTGTTGTTGTTTATCGACAACATCTTCCGTTTCACGCAAGCTGGTTCAGAGGTTTCAGCCTTGTTGGGACGTATCCCATCAGCCGTTGGTTACCAACCTACATTGGCAACTGAAATGGGTCAATTGCAAGAGCGTATTACGTCAACGCAAAAGGGTTCAGTTACATCTATCCAAGCCGTTTATGTGCCTGCCGATGACTATACTGACCCTGCTCCTGCTACGACATTTGCGCACTTGGATGCCACAACTAACTTGGAGCGTTCATTGACGCAACAAGGTATCTACCCAGCCGTGGATCCATTGGCTTCAACGTCAACTGCATTGACGCCTGAGATTGTTGGTCAAGAACACTACGAAGTTGCAACTGAAGTACAACGTACTTTGCAACGTTACCGTGAGTTGCAAGACATTATCTCAATCTTGGGTATGGATGAATTGTCAGATGAAGAGAAGACGATCGTTAACCGCGCTCGTCGTATTCAATTCTTCTTGTCACAACCATTCTCAGTTGCTGAGACGTTTACTGGTTTGAAGGGTGAGTACGTACCAGTTGCTGAAACTGTACGTAGCTTCAAGGAAATCTTGGAAGGTAAGTACGACCAATACCCTGAAGATGCCTTCCGTAACGTTGGTGTCATCGAACAAGTAGCTGATAAGGCTGCTACGATGGCTCAATAGTGAGGGCGCGCCATGAATGAACACAGCCTACATGTTAAGGTGGTAACGCCGAATGGTGTCGTGTTCGATTATGAGACTGCTACGTTAGTTGTGCTTAGCACGACTGGCGGTGAAGTGGGTGTCATGGCGAACCACGCACCAATTATTTCAGCTTTGAAGGTGAGCGAAGTGAAGATTGTTGACGAGGCCAATGGCGTTGAAGAACGTTTGGCTGTCAGCGGTGGTTTTGCTGAGTTCTCTTCAAACGTGTTGACTGTTGTGTCAGACGCCGCTGAGCGTGCTGCTGACATCGATGTGACACGTGCTGAGTCAGCTAAGGAACGTGCTGAGCGTCGCCTTGCTGAAGAAAGCTCAGTTCGTGATGTAGAACGTGCTCAGGTCGCTTTGTTGCGTGCCGTGAACCGTATCCACGTTGCGACTGGCAAGTAGTCAATCGACTAACTTTAAGGATCTCGAACAGAAATGTTCGGGGTCCTTTTTTGTTTCGGGTGGTAAACTAGTAACAGACAGAAAAAGCATGAAGGAGACAACCCATGAAATTAGGTGCGACTGTTGGTATTGGCGTCGTCGTAATTGGATTGGTTGCCGGGGGCTTAGTTTATGCCCATCAGCAACATCCAACCACGTCGATTACCAAGTCTAGTCAACACACGAGCAAGCAAACGAAGTCGGCAACGACCAAGCCATATCCTGTGCAGGTGAAAGCCGGGTCAACCGAGGCGACGACGTTAATGGTTGTTAACAAAAAGCACCCGTTGCCAGCTGATTACAACCCATATAACGGTGGTTTGAATCCTAAGACGAATCAGGCAAAGGATGAATTGATTAGTGCAATGAAGGCCGCTGGCTTTAACGTTGGGGATACGGTTTCCGGTTACCGGGCTTATGATTACCAGAAGACATTGTATGATGGTTATGTGGCTGGTCAGGGTCAAGCAGCGGCTGATTCCGTTTCGGCCCGACCTGGTTACTCAGAACACCAAACTGGCTTGGCGTTTGATTTGCGGAGTAGCACCGGTGGTTTGTTTGCTGAAGGTGGCTCTGACCCGGATGCTGCGCAATGGTTGCAAGATAATGCCTATAAGTATGGCTTGATTGTCCGTTATCCAGAAGATTTAACGACTTCAACCGGGTATGACCACGAAGAATGGCACATGCGTTATGTTGGTAAGCGGGCAGCTGCGGTCATCACGAAGTACCATTTGTCAT
>NZ_KQ970391.1:37865-46137 GCF_001579105.1 Weissella sp. DD23
ATAAGTCAAAGTCAGCAGATATTCCAGCCCTCGAAGAATACAGCGCAACTTATAAAGACCGTCTGACCAAATAAAGGGAGTGTTAAGGACCTCTTAAATTTGGTAGAATAGACTTAATATTGATTTTAGAAAGCAGGACGACACGATGATCGTATTATCGGGAACTATCGGAGCTGGAAAGACCAGTTTGACAACTATGCTCGCTGAGCACTTGGGAAGTGACGCATTCTATGAGTCCGTGGACGATAACCCAATTTTGCCTTTGTTCTACGAGAATCCAAAGAAGTATGCGTTCTTGCTACAAAATTATTTCTTGAACAAGCGCATGGACAATATCAAGGACGCACAAGGCAGCAAGCTAAACGTCATTGATCGTTCAATTTTTGAAGATTTGTTGCTATTCCAATTGAATGCCGATTTGGAACGTGCAACGCAAACAGAAGTCCAAATTTACGGCGATCTGTTGAACAACATGATGGAACAAGTTGATTTTTCTGATGATGCTATCGTTAAGACGCCAGACTTGTTGATTTATATCCACGTCAGTTTCGATACGATGTTGGCCCGTATTCAAAAGCGTGGCCGTGATTTCGAACAAATTGATCACGACCCATCTTTGTATGATTACTACAAGACGTTGAACGAGCGTTACATTGCTTGGTTCGAAGGTTATGACCGTTCGCATAAGCTAAGTATTGATGGTGACAAGTACGATTTCGTTAATGACCCTGAAGCGGCCAAGAAGGTCTTGTCTTTGATTGACGAAAAAGTTGATGAACTCGGTTTGCGTGATTAATTAGGAGAAAAGAATTATGTTAGATATGAAGTTGATCCGTAATGAAACGGAAAGCGTAAAGGAACGTTTGGCCACGCGTGGTGTCGATGCTGCGGAAGTGGACGCCTTGGTAGCTGACGATGCTAAGCGTCGTGAGTTGTTGGTACAAACGGAAGAGTTGAAGGCCCGCCGTAACACGGTGTCTGACGAAATCGGTTTGAAGAAGCGTAACAAGGAAGATGCGTCAGATGTTATTGCTGAAATGCAAACGGTGTCTGCCAAGATTAAGGAATTGGATGAAGAGGTCGCTAAGGTCGACGAAGCTATCCAAGACCGCATGTTGCACTTCCCTAACTTGCCAAACCCAACGATTCCAGTTGGTGCGGATGAAGAAGCTAACCGTGAAGAGCGTGTTTGGGGTGAAATCCCATCATTCGACTTCAAGCCAAAGGCACACTACGAAATTGGTGAAGACCTTGGTATTTTGGACTGGGAGCGCGGTGCTAAGGTTGCTGGCGCTCGCTTCGTCTACTACGTTGGCCAAGGTGCCCGTCTTGAGCGTGCCGTTTACAACTTCATGTTGGACGAGCACCAAAAGGAAGGCTACAAGGAAATGATTACGCCTTACATGGTTAAGGACGCAGCCATGTTTGGTACGGGTCAATACCCTAAGTTTATGGAAGATGCTTATCGTGTCGGCACAAACGAAGACATGACGTTGATTCCAACGGCTGAAGTGCCTTTGACGAACTACTTCCGTGAAGAAGTGATTGATGCTGACAAGTTGCCATACTCTGTAACGGCCGTTTCACCATCATTCCGTCAAGAAGCCGGTTCAGCTGGTCGTGACACGCGTGGATTGATTCGTATGCACCAATTCAACAAGGTTGAAATGGTTAAGTTTACGAAGCCTGAGCAATCATACCAAGCTTTGGAAGATATGACGGCCAATGCTGAAAACATCTTGCAAAAGTTGAACTTGCCATATCACGTGATCACGTTGTCAACGGGAGACATGGGCTTCTCAGCTGCGAAGACATACGATTTGGAAGTTTGGATGCCTGAACAAGACATCTACCGTGAGATTTCATCTGTATCAAACACAGAGGCCTTCCAAGCGCGTCGTGCCCGTATTCAATACCGTGATGAAGAAGGTAAGTTGCAATTCGTTCACACGTTGAACGGATCAGGGTTGGCAGTTGGTCGTACAGTTGCCGCAATCTTGGAAAACTACCAAAACGCAGACGGTACAGTGACGATTCCAGAAGTGCTACGTCCATACTTTGGCGCAGACAAGATCGTTCCTGAAGACACGTTGTAAAATTAAACATTATTTTAGCTCAACAATCAGGTTTTGGTTGTTGGGCTTTTTAGTTGGTGGTTTGTGTCGACGCGTTGCGTCGAGGCATGGGAGTTCAGCGCTATCTTCGGCAAAGTTCAAATTGAGGCAACCGAATGGCACAGGCGCCATTCAGCGGGGCAAATAATTCCCCCTAATCCTTTAGTCCTATATGGGCTTACCTGAATAGCGCTGGCCATGCGGCATGTTGCCCCGATTTGAACGCTCCGATAGTGCTGAACTCCCATGCCAGCAGCCGATATGTTCTTGTCTGTCTGTGATAATCATCCACCGAGAATTAAATGCGTGAACCTGATAACTGACATAGTTAGCGATAGACGAAAAAATTCCCAGTCGAATTAACCGGAATGCGTTAATTCGACTGGGAATTTTATGGTTGCAATACTTTGGTTCGAAAATCGCCAATGAGCTGAATGATCGATAATGTTTACTAGCAAATCCATGGTTCCTTAGTGTGTGCCTGCGGTCCATAGAGATGAATATCGAAATTGATAGAGAATATCTCGGTTGCTGGTATGGCGGGTGGTTGGGGTGGTGGTGCGGAGATCCTGCGATATTAGCCGGTGATAAAGCGAAGGAAGGAGCACCAGGAATCACTTAGTAGCAGTGGATTTTAAGCCGGTAGGCGCCGAAATACGCTGAGACTTAGTGAGAACGGGACTCCGTCGCCACCAGCTTATATTGAAGGACGGAGCACCGCCACCCCAACCACCTGCCATACCTCGACGCAACGCGTCGACACAAAACGTTTATTTTTTTATGAAAAAAGTATTGCCAAACTGGGCGGAAGCGAGTAATATATATCGAGTGGTAAGGCGACATGCCTACCGGACCGCTGCCAAGCGTTCCACTTGATAAAACAAGTTTTAAAAAAGTGTTGACACTTAATTCGAAACTTGTTATTATATAAAAGTTGTTTCAAGCGAATAACTTGAAGACGTCTGTTGCGGATGTGGCGGAACTGGCAGACGCGCTGGATTTAGGTTCCAGTGCCTTCGGGCGTGCAGGTTCGATTCCTGTCATCCGTATTATCGGTTTACGATAGACATGCCGACTTAGCTCAGCTGGCAGAGCACTTCACTAGTAATGAAGGGGTCGCTGGTTCGAATCCAGTAGTCGGCATTTGATGCGAATATAGTTCAGTTGGTAGAACGCTACCTTGCCATGGTAGAGGTCGCGGGTTCGAATCCCGTTGTTCGCTTCTGATTCTAGATTTAGAATCAAATTAAATATTTATTGGGCTTATATGCTAATTGGATAAACACCCCGGCTACGAACCGGGTATTGCAGGTTCGAGTCCTGCTAGGCCCATCGATTGGAAAAACCATCAAGATATTTCTTGGTGGTTTTTCTGTCGTGTTTTTACCAATGAATACGTGTCGAATCGATATAATTATTTGTTACAGTATGGGTATGCGGAAATCTGTGAAAAATTTTGTTTAGAAACTGTGAGTAATGGTAAACTTACAGAAAGTGTGCGAAAACCACGACAAATTATTGGCATTGCAAAGCAGTGCGTTTTATAATAATGTCAACATTGGTCAAGGGGGCACGCGCATGGCTGATCAAAACATGTCAGATGCTATCGAGACGTATCTGAAACAGATTTTGCGGCAATCAGAGAAAATTGAAATTCGTCGATCTGAACTCGCACAACGTTTCGATGTCGTGCCGTCGCAGATCAATTATGTCATTAAGACACGTTTTACGATTCAAAACGGCTATATAGTGGAGTCAAAACGTGGTGGCGGTGGATATATTCGGATTGTCCAAATTCCGCTACGGACTGACCCACGTTTTATAGAAGAATTGATTCAAAGTCTCTCAGAGGTAGTGAGCGTACGCGAAGCAACCGACATCATCGAAAGCTTATACCGGGATGAACTGTTAACTGAACGGGAAGGTAAGATTGTATTAACGATGTTATCAAAGGAAGCATTAGCGGTAGGGGATGCCCGGATGGCCGGACAGCTACGCGGACAATTGCTGCGTCAATTATTAAACCGATTACGGTTTGAAAGTGAGCGTAAATAATTATGGATAATCAATACACACCTAGTGCAAAGAACGTTTTAGTTTTGGCACAAGAACAAGCAAAGTATTTTAAGCACCAAGCCGTTGGGACGGAGCACTTGCTTTTGGCCTTGGCGATTGAAAAAGAGGGTATTGCCAGCAAGGTAATGCAACAATTTAATATTTCTGATGATGATATTCGTGAGGAAATTGAACGCTTTACGGGTTACGGTACGCTATCACGCGCTGAAAAGGAAGCTTACTTGCCATACTCACCAAAGGCTGGTGAAGTGTTGCAATTAGCTGGTGAAGAAGCGCGTAACATGCAACAAGGTCGTGTCGGCACGGAGCACATGTTGTTGGCATTGTTGGCTGATGACTCAATCTTGTCATCACGTATCTTGATTGCATTGGATGCTAACCCAGGTGAGATGCGTCGTGTCATTTTGCGCAAGTTGGGTATTAATGATACAGCGCGTAAGAAGGACGCCCGGGGTAGCCGTCGTGGTAACCAACAAGGTCAACAAGAAGGTACGCCAACGTTGGATTCATTGGCCCGTGATTTAACACAACAAGCCCGTGATCACCACATGGACCCTGTCATTGGCCGTTCTGCTGAAGTGAAGCGTGTTATTCAAATCTTGTCACGTCGCACAAAGAACAACCCAGTATTGATTGGTGAGCCTGGTGTTGGTAAGACGGCGATTGCTGAAGGTTTGGCCCAAAAGATTGTCGCTGGCGAAGTGCCAGCTGACATGGCAAAGAAGCGTTTGATGATGCTAGATATGGGGTCATTGGTCGCTGGAACAAAGTATCGCGGTGAGTTTGAAGACCGCTTGAAGAAGGTTATCGACGAAATCCAACGCGATGGCAATGTGATCTTGTTCATTGATGAGTTGCACACGTTGATTGGTGCCGGTGGTGCTGAGGGGGCGATTGATGCGTCAAACATCTTGAAGCCAGCCTTGGCCCGTGGTGAATTGCAAACGATTGGTGCGACGACTTTGGATGAGTACCAAAAGTACATTGAAGCCGATGCTGCTTTGGAACGTCGTTTTGCCCAAGTGCAAGTTGACGAGCCATCTGAAGCTGATGCGATTGAAATCTTGAAGGGCTTGAAGAGTCGTTACGAGCAACACCACCAAGTGGCCATCTCTGATGACGCAGTAGTTGATGCTGTTAAGTTGTCAGTTCGTTACGTGACGGATCGCTTCTTGCCTGACAAGGCTATCGATATCATGGATGAAGCAGCTGCCAAGGTGCGCATTGACCGTTCTGGTCACAAGACGCCGTTGGCTAAGCTTGAGGAAAAGTTGCAAACCATCCGCGCTGAAAAGGATGCCGCTATCGAAGCGCTTGATTTCGAATTGGCAGCTCAATTGCGTAAGAAGGAAATGACCCAGAAGAAGAAGGTTGATAAGTACATCGCAGATCGTGATGCTGAACAACCAGAAGGGTCAGCTAGTTATGACCTTGAAGTTACGACGCATGATATTGCAGAAGTTGTTTCAGAGCAAACTGGTATTCCACTAACGCAAATGGAGAAGTCAGAACAAGAGCGTTTGTTGAACTTGGAGAAGGTTTTGCACAACCGTGTTGTTGGGCAAGATGAAGCGGTATCAGCCATCGCCCGTTCAATTCGTCGTGCACGTTCAGGCTTGAAGGATCCACAACGTCCAATTGGAACGTTTATGTTCTTGGGACCTACGGGTACTGGTAAGACTGAGTTGGCCAAGGCTTTGGCTGAAGCTATGTTTGGTTCAGAAGACAACATGATTCGTGTTGATATGTCTGAATACCGTGAAGCATACTCAGCTAGCCGTTTGGTCGGGTCAGCACCTGGTTACGTTGGTTACGAAGAAGGTGGCCAATTGACTGAAAAGGTTCGTCGTAACCCATACTCAGTTGTGCTATTGGATGAAGCTGAAAAGGCGCACCCTGATATTTACAACTTGATGTTGCAAGTCTTTGACGATGGTTACTTGACGGATGCCAAGGGACGTAAGGTCGATTTCCGTAACACGATTATCATCATGACGTCTAACTTGGGTGCAACTCGTGTTCGTGATGAAAAGTCAGTCGGCTTTGGTGCCGTTGATAAGTCAAAGGATTACGATGCGATGAATGAGACGGTTCGTAAGACGTTGCGTGAGACGTTCCGTCCGGAATTCATTAACCGTATTGATGAAATTGTGGTCTTCCACTCATTGACGAAGCCAGAACTTCACCAAATCGTGAAGTTGATGGCCAAGTCAGTCTTGAAGCGTATCGCTGATCAAGGCTTTGACGTGAAGATTACGCCAGCGGCCATTGATGTGGTTGCTAAGGCTGGCTTCGATCCAGAGTATGGCGCACGTCCAATCCGTCGTGCGTTGCAAACGAAGGTTGAAGATCGTTTGTCTGAAGAGTTATTGGCTGGTAAGGTGACGACGAATGATGTTGTCACGATCGGTGCTAAGAGTGGCGAAATCACAATTAATGTGAAGTCAAAGACGAACAGTCAAGAAGCGGTCACAGAATAAACACAATAAATTGAAAAAGCAAGTATTGACAAAGGTTTAAAATCTTGATATTACTTGCTTTTTCTTGTATACTATAAGGTAGTTTAATTGTGCATAGACAACGGCAGGCAGGAAATATTGTCCCTGAATGCCTTTATAGCAAGGGCAGTGGTGTTTTCATCAATGGAAATGCCGTTGTCTTTTTTGCACTCAAAAACCGGTAAAAAACAGATATTGTAATCAAACTGTAAAGAAACTGGTGTGCGCAGTTGGCCAAATCAAAGCGAGGTGGAAAACTTGGTAGGAACGCTTGTAAAGTACGGTAAGCACCGTGTTCGTCGTAGTTACGCACGAATCAAGGAAGTCCTTGATTTGCCTAACTTGATTGAGATCCAAACGGACTCATACAACTGGTTCTTGGATGAAGGATTGCGCGAAATGTTTACGGACATTTTGCCAATCGAGGACTTCCAAGGTAAGTTGTCATTGGAATTTGTGGACTATAAGCTCATGGAGCCTAAGTACACAGTAGAAGAAGCACGTAACCACGATGCTAATTACTCAGCACCATTGCACGTAACGTTGCGCTTGACGAACCAAGAAACTGGTGAAATTAAGTCACAAGATGTGTTCTTTGGTGATTTCCCATTGATGACGCCATCAGGTACGTTCATCATTAACGGAGCTGAGCGTGTTATCGTCTCACAACTTGTCCGCTCTCCTGGTGTGTACTACAACGAGGAATTGGATAAGAATGGTCGTCCTAACTATGGAACGACTTTCATCCCAAGCCGTGGTGCTTGGTTGGAATATGAAACAGATGCCAAGGGATTGAGCTACGTACGTATTGATCGTACGCGTAAGTTGCCAATCACTGAATTGGTTCGTGCCTTGGGTTACGGATCTGACTCAGAGATTTTGCAAATTTTGGGTGACCAATACGATTCAATCTCATTGACGTTGGATAAGGATGTTCACAAGGATATCAACGACTCTCGTGTCGAAGAAGGATTGAAGGACATCTACGAGCGTCTGCGTCCAGGTGAGCCAAAGACGGCGGATTCATCACGTGCGTTGTTGACAGCGCGCTTCTTTGACCCAAAGCGTTACGATTTGGCACCAGTTGGTCGTTACAAGATCAACAAGAAGTTGTCATTGAAGACGCGTTTGATGGGCTTGACGTTGGGTGAAACGTTGGCTGACCCTGAAACTGGTGAAGTTATCGCCGAAAAGGGTACGCTAATCGACAAGAAGGTTATGGCCGACTTGGCACCTTACCTAGATCGTGACGACTTTAAGACGACGACATTTACGCCTTCAGACGAAGGTGTTGTGACGACGCCTATGACGTTGCAAACAATCTTGGTTGAAAACCCAGAGGATCCAGAAAAGACTTTGCCAGTGATCGGTAACGGTCAATTTGACGAGTCAATTCGTACGATCCAACCAGCTGATATCATCGCTGGTATGAACTACTTCTTGAACTTGCCATTGGGCATCGGCGCAACGGACGACATTGACCACTTGGGTAACCGTCGTATCCGTCGTGTGGGTGAATTGTTGCAAAACACATTCCGTATCGGTTTGAGCCGTATGGAGCGTGTGGTTCGTGAGCGTATGTCT
>NZ_KQ970391.1:46277-52902 GCF_001579105.1 Weissella sp. DD23
GGTTACACCACAACAATTGATTAACATCCGCCCAGTTGTGGCAGCTGTTAAGGAGTTCTTCGGTTCATCACAATTGTCACAATTCATGGACCAAACTAACCCTCTTGGAGAATTGACGAACAAGCGTCGTCTTTCAGCCTTGGGACCTGGTGGTTTGACTCGTGACCGTGCCGGTTATGAAGTCCGAGACGTGCACTACACGCACTACGGACGTATGGACCCTATCGAAACGCCTGAAGGTCCTAACATCGGTTTGATCAACTCATTGGCTACGTACGGTCGTGTTAACCGTTACGGATTCATT
Source organism: Weissella sp. DD23 (assembly GCF_001579105.1). Taxonomy (NCBI): domain Bacteria; kingdom Bacillati; phylum Bacillota; class Bacilli; order Lactobacillales; family Lactobacillaceae; genus Weissella; species Weissella sp. DD23. Next base: position 46,582 of record NZ_KQ970391.1, read on the forward strand.
GAGACACCATACCGTCGTGTTGACTGGGATACGCACAAGGTTACGGACAAGATTGACTACTTGACGGCCGACGAAGAAGATAACTTCATCGTTGCCCAAGGTAACTCAGTTTTGAACGAAGATGGATCATTTGCTTCTGACGTTGTTTTGGCTCGTAAGGGTGATGAAAACGTCGAAGTTTCTATCGACCAAGTTGACTACATGGACGTTTCACCTAAGCAAATTGTTGCCGTTGCCACGGCCGCAATTCCTTTCTTGGAAAACGATGACTCAAACCGTGCCTTGATGGGTGCCAACATGCAACGTCAAGCGGTTCCTTTGATCGATCCACACGCACCATTGATTGGTACGGGTATCGAATACAAGGCTGCCCACGACGCGGGTGTTGCGATTATCGCAAAGTACCCTGGTACGGTTGAGTATGTTGACGGTCGCGAAATCCGCATCCGTCGCGAAGATGGTTCACTTGATAAGTACGAATTGATGAAGTTCCGTCGTTCAAACGCCGGTAAGAACTACAACCAACGTCCAATCGTTAAGGTTGGGGATGCAGTTGATGCCGACGAAGTTTTGGCCGATGGTCCATCAATGGAGCAAGGTGAGTTGGCTTTGGGACAAAACCCATTGATCGCCTTCATGACTTGGCAAGGATATAACTTCGAAGATGCCATCATCATCAACGAACGTTTGATCCGCGATGATGTTTACACGTCAATTCACATTGAAGAATACGAATCAGAGGCGCGTGATACGAAGCTTGGCCCTGAAGAGTTCACTCGCGAAATCCCTAACACAGGTGAAGAGCAATTGAAGAACTTGGACGAGCGCGGTATTATCCGTATCGGTGCTGAAGTTGAAGACGGTGATCTTTTGGTTGGTAAGGTTACGCCTAAGGGTGTGACTGAGCTATCAGCTGAAGAGCGTTTGTTGCACGCCATCTTCGGTGAGAAGGCTCGTGAAGTCCGTGACACGTCATTGCGTGTTCCTCACGGTGGAGGCGGAGTCGTTCAAGACGTTCGTATCTTTACTCGTGAAAACGGTGACGAGTTGGCACCTGGTGTTAACATGATGGTTCGTGTCTACATTGCCCAACGTCGTAAGATTCAAGTTGGTGACAAGATGGCCGGACGTCACGGTAACAAGGGTACGGTTTCTGTTATCGTTCCTTCAGAAGACATGCCATTCATGCCTGATGGAACACCTATCGACATTATGTTGTCACCAATGGGTGTGCCTTCACGTATGAATATCGGACAAGTGCTTGAATTGCACTTGGGTATGGCTGCCCGTGAATTGGGTATCCACATCGCTTCTCCTGTCTTCGACGGTGCCCGTGACTCAGATATCTGGGACGCAATTAAGGAAGCTGGTTTGCCAGCTGACGGTAAGACGATCTTGTACGATGGACGTACTGGTGAAGCCTTCGACAAGCGTGTCTCAGTTGGTATCATGCACTATATGAAGTTGGCCCACATGGTCGACGACAAGATGCACGCCCGTTCAATCGGACCTTACTCACTTGTTACGCAACAACCACTTGGTGGTAAGGCGCAATTTGGTGGACAGCGTTTCGGTGAAATGGAAGTTTGGGCCCTTGAGGCCTACGGTGCTGCGCACACGTTGCAAGAAATCTTGACGTACAAGTCAGATGACGTTGTTGGTCGTGTTAAGACTTACGAGGCCATCGTTAAGGGTGAGCAAATCCCTAAGCCAGGTGTTCCGGAGTCATTCCGTGTCTTGGTTAAGGAATTGCAAGCGCTTGGTTTGGACATGAAGGTCTTGGACGCAGATGATCGTGAGATCGAATTGCGCGACATGGATGAAGACGATTCAATCGTTAACATCGAAGCAGCGAACGCAGAAGCACAACGTTTGGCACAGAAATTTGCTGCTGACGGTGCTGAAGCAACTGCTGCGCCAAAGACTGATGAAGTCGTAAACTTGAGTGATGCTGACTAAGCGTTAAGCTTGGTCGCCTTATGATAGATTGTTAGCCAACCTAGCACCTCGCTAGGTTCGTGCTTACTGGATTTGACTGGGTTTGAATGCAGTAAGCACGGACATAGAGAAGTGCTGGATTGGATTGTATATAGGAACCTACGAAAGGGGTCAAACCATTGATTGATGTCAATAAGTTTGAAAGCATGCAAATCGGATTGGCTAGTCCAGACAAGATTCGCAGCTGGTCTTATGGTGAAGTTAAGAAGCCTGAGACAATCAACTATCGTACGCTCAAGCCAGAAAAGGATGGACTTTTCGACGAGCGTATCTTTGGACCTACCAAGGATTATGAATGTGCTTGCGGAAAGTACAAGCGTATTCGTTACAAGGGAATCGTTTGTGACCGTTGTGGCGTTGAAGTAACGTCATCAAAGGTCCGTCGTGAGCGTATGGGTCACATTGAGTTGGCCGCTCCTGTATCACACATCTGGTATTTCAAGGGAATTCCATCACGTATGGGATTGGTCTTGGATATGTCACCACGTTCATTGGAAGAGATTATCTACTTCGCATCATACGTGGTTACTAAGGCCGGTGATACACCTTTGACTGAGAAGCAATTGTTGTCAGAACGTGAGTACCGTGAGTTGAAGGCCGAATACGGTAACGCTTTTGAAGCGGGTATGGGTGCTGAAGCTGTACAAACGTTGTTGGCAAATGCTGATCTTGAAGCTGAAGTTGAAACGTTGAAGGCAGAATTGCGTGAGGCCACTGGTCAAAAGCGTGTTCGCGCCGTTCGTCGTTTGGACATCATCGAAGCTTTCGTTAAGTCTGGTAACAAGCCAGAGTGGATGGTTATGGATGTTATTCCTGTTATCCCACCTGACTTGCGTCCAATGGTGCAATTGGAAGGTGGACGTTTTGCAACGTCTGACTTGAACGATTTGTACCGTCGTGTTATCAACCGTAACAACCGTTTGAAGCGTTTGTTGGAGTTGAACGCACCTGGCATTATCGTTCAAAACGAAAAGCGTATGTTGCAAGAAGCCGTCGACGCGTTGGTTGACAACGGTCGTCGCGGACGTCCTGTAACGGGTCCTGGTAACCGTCCATTGAAGTCATTGTCACACATGCTTAAGGGTAAGCAAGGACGTTTCCGTCAAAACTTGCTTGGTAAGCGTGTCGACTACTCAGGACGTTCAGTTATCGACGTTGGTCCTTTCTTGAAGATGAACCAAATGGGATTGCCACGTCCAATGGCTATGGAATTGTTCCGCCCATTCATCATGAAGGAATTGGTTGCTCGTGACTTGGCTGGTAACATTCGTGCCGCTAAGCGTATGATCGACCGTCGTGACGAAGTTGTTATGGACGTCTTGGAAGACGTTATCAAGGAGCACCCAGTTCTTTTGAACCGTGCACCAACGCTTCACCGTTTGGGAATTCAAGCGTTTGAGCCTGTCTTGGTTTCAGGTAAGGCGATGCGTTTGCACCCATTGGTTACTGAAGCTTATAACGCCGACTTTGACGGTGACCAAATGGCCATCCACGTTCCTTTGTCAGATGAAGCCCAAGCCGAAGCTCGTTTGTTGATGCTTGCCGCTGGACACATCTTGGCACCTAAGGATGGTAAGCCTATCGTGGCCCCATCACAGGACATGGTTATCGGTAACTACTACTTGACGACTGAAGAAGCTGGTCGTGAAGGTGAAGGTATGATCTTCAAGGATATTAATGAAGCGCGCACGGCCTTCCAAAACAAGTATGTGCACTTGCACACGCGTATTGGAATCCAAACGTCTTCATTCCCTGCAGAGAAGCCATTCACTGACGAGCAACGTTCACGTATCATGACGACGACTGTTGGTAAGTTGTTCTTTAACGACATCTTGCCAGTCGACTTCCCATACTTGAACGAGCCAACTGAGGCTAACTTGCACGCCATTGACGATCGCTTCTTCATGGAGCCAGGAACTGACATCAAGGCACACTTTGCCGAGACGCCAATCTTGCCTCCATTCAAGAAGGGTTACTTATCAGACATCGTTGCCGAAGTCTACAAGATTTACAAGGTTACGGAAACGTCATTGCTATTGGACCGCATGAAGGACTTGGGTTACGATGAGTCAACTAAGTCTGGTTTGACGGTTGGTGTGGCCGACGTTACTGACTTGAAGGAAAAGCCAGGAATCATCGAAGAAGCTCACAAGCAAGTCGCTACTGTTTCTAAGCAATTCCGTCGTGGATTGATTACTGACGATGAGCGTTATGAGCGTGTTATTGCCATCTGGAACCAAGCGAAGGATGACATCACGTCAAAGCTGATTGAACACTTCGAACCTGATAACAACATCTTTATGATGTCGGATTCAGGAGCTCGTGGTAACATTTCTAACTTTACGCAATTGGCTGGTATGCGTGGTTTGATGGCTGCGCCTAACGGACGTATCATGGAGTTGCCTATCATTGCCAACTTCCGTGAAGGATTGTCAGTTTTGGAAATGTTCTTCTCAACTCACGGTGCTCGTAAGGGTATGACTGATACGGCCTTGAAGACGGCCGACTCAGGTTACATGACTCGTCGTTTGGTTGACGTTGCGCAAGACGTTATCATTCGTGAGCTTGACTGTGGTACTGATCGTGGTTTGGATGTTTCAGCCATCATGAACGGTAACGAAGTCATTGAGTCATTGTATGAGCGTATTTTGGGACGTTACGCACAAAAGGCCGTTATTAACCCAACGACTGGTGAAGTTATCGTTGCCCACAACGAAATGATCGACGAAGACAAGGCTAAGGCCATTGTTGAAGCCGGCGTTACGACTGTTAACATTCGCTCAGCCTTTACTTGCAACACGGAACACGGTGTCTGCGTATACGACTACGGTCGTAACATGGCTACTGGTGACGTTGTTGAAGTTGGTGAAGCTGTTGGTACTGTTGCCGCACAATCAATCGGTGAGCCAGGTACGCAATTGACTATGCGTACGTTCCACACCGGTGGTGTTGCCGGAAACGATATCACGCAAGGACTTCCTCGTGTGCAAGAAATCTTTGAAGCACGTAACCCTAAGGGTCGTGCAATGATTACTGAAGTTACTGGTGAGATTACTTCAATTGAAGAAAACCCAGCAGAACGCACTAAGGAAGTTACTGTTCAAGGTGAGACGGATACGCGTACTTACACGTTGCCTATGACTGCACGCATGCGTGTGGCTGAAGGTGATCAAATCCACCGTGGTGAGACGTTGAACGAAGGTTCAGCTGATCCTAAGGAAATCATCCAAGTTCGAGACACATTGGCTACTGAAAACTACATTGTGCGTGAAGTGCAAAAGGTTTACCGTATGCAAGGTGTTGAGATCTCTGACAAGCACATCGAAGTTATGGCTCGCCAAATGCTTCGTAAGGTTCGTGTCATGGATCCGGGTGAGACGGACTTGTTGCCAGGTACGTTGATGGATATCGCGCAATTCCGTGATGCTAACGAAGAGACGTTGTTGAAGGGTGGCTTGCCAGCCACAGCACGTCCAGTTTTGCTTGGTATTACCAAGGCATCATTGGAGACGAACTCATTCTTGTCAGCTGCATCATTCCAAGAGACGACTCGTGTCTTGACGGACGCTGCTATCCGTGGAAAGAACGATCCATTGGTTGGTTTGAAGGAGAACGTTATCATCGGTAAGTTGATTCCAGCCGGTACTGGTATGAAGCAATACCAAGCTATCGAAGACAAGGTCGTTGCAGATCCTGTTGTGGTATCAACTGAAGAGGGTACGAAGATTCCTTCAATCGCTGATATTGAGAATTCAATGAACTTGCACAACGACTAATTTCGGTTAATCGCTGGTTGTAGTTCAAAACAAAAAGCACTTTAACGTGATGCGAATCTCGTTAAAGTGCTTTTTTGTGTTGGTCAGCAAATCTGTCACTGTATATTATTTTGTGAAATAATAAATTTTAAATTGTCTCACCTATTTGTTATCCGGCCCCTTTTTGGTAATCTATTCTTAGAAGAGGGATTTGTTAAAGAGGGGGAATTTTAAGATGCATGATGTCTTAACTTTTGGATTTCAACAATTTGTAAATGATGTGACCTGGGCTGTCCACCAGTTGCCATTCGCAGTCTTGATTATTGCTTTTGCTGCTGCGTTCGTGGTTAATAGATGTGCGACGATGGCATTGACCGTTGATACCGTTAACGGTAATACATTGACCCGGCTCCGTCGCCGGACAGCTGCGCTAAGCATTGCAACGGGATCAGTGCTTGCGATTGTGTTCTTTGCGTCATTGGCACTTAATCTAGCTGAGGTCGCGTTGAATTATTAAACATCAGCCCGAACGTCGCCATCTGGATAGACGTAATAACGCGCAGGTGTC
>NZ_KQ970391.1:52922-58614 GCF_001579105.1 Weissella sp. DD23
CCGTCTGCTGAGGGTGAGGCAATGGCGGTCATGCCAACTGAATCAGTGATATGTAAATGAGCATAGACCTTCTTGATGTACTGTTGTGTATCAGGAGCGCCGGTGCTCTTTTTTTGTGTTCTCTTAATAGTAGTATCAGCTTGGCCAGCTGTTAAAACGAGCTGTGAAGCATCAGTTATCTGCTTAGGATGAGCAATGCGGTAGAGTTGACCACTGCTGAACCCGGCGAGTAGTCCGGCCACCCAGAGTATGGTTAGTAATAAGCGTGCTTTGCGACTCATGAGGTACCTCCAATACTGTTAGCATATAGTCGAAATTTGAATAATATGTGGCGACCGTGTAAAAGTGGTGACTTGACTTGAACCATGGTTTAAGGTGTATAGTATACTCTTGCAATATTGGTTGAGCTACCGAATAACGGAGGTATGTTAAGATGGAAGATTTTCGCTTTGTAAATAAGACGGATATTCGCTTTGGAAAGAACCACATTGACGAGGAATTGCACGACGCTGTTGCGCAATATGGTCAAAATGTTTTGTTGGCTTACGGTGGTGGGTCAATTAAGCGTTCAGGTTTGTATGAGCGTGTGATGAAGGCTTTGGAAGGGTTGAACGTTGTCGAATTGACAGGTATCGCTCCAAACCCAAAGATCGATTCAGTTCGCGAAGGACAACGTTTGGCTAAGGAACACGATATCGATGTTATCTTGGCTGTTGGTGGTGGATCAGTTATTGACGCATCTAAGGTCATTGCATCAGCTAAGTTCTATGATGGTGACGCTTGGGATTTGGTGGCCGACCGCGGTGCCAAGTCACGTCAAAACATTGATCAATTGCCAGTTGTCGACATTTTGACATTGGCTGCAACGGGAACTGAGATGAACCCTGGTTCTGTTATCTCAAACCCAGAGCTAAAGGTCAAGGTTGGTACGTACGGACCAAACACACCCGCTGTGTCATTCTTGGATCCACAATTGACGTACTCAGTTTCTAAGTGGCAAACAGCCGCTGGCTCATTCGACATTTTCTCACACTTGACTGAGCAATATTTCGATCGTGCAAACGATACGGATATTTCAGACGGTATGATTGAAGGCATGATGCGTGCAGTTATCAAGTGGGCGCCAGTTGCTTTGGCAACGCCTGACCACTATGAAGCACGTGCTAACTTGATGTGGGCGTCAACGATGGCCTTGAACGGCTTGGTTCGTTCAGGTAACGTAAACGGCTGGACAGTGCACCCTATCGAGCACGAATTGTCAGCTTACTACGACATCACTCACGGTGTTGGTTTGGGAATTTTGACGCCACGTTGGATGAAGCGTGCTTTGTCAGCTGAAACGGTTGCTAAGTTCGCCCGTTTCGGTCGCAACGTTTGGTCAATTCAAGGCGATGACGATCAAGTGGTTGCTGAAAAGGCAATCCAAGCAACGTATGACTGGATTAAGTCTTTGGACATTCCAATGACGTTGCAAGGTGTCGAAATCACTGATGACACGAACTTCCGTGCAATGGCTGAATCAGCTGTTAAGATTGGTCGTTTGGACCAAGAAGGTGGTTACGTGAACTTGACGGTCGATGATGTTGTGGCTTTGTACCAAGCATCAATGACGACAGATGGTTTCGAAGATTAATTGTTATTAAAAATGCTACATGGCAGTCGAGATGACTGGCCGTGTAGCATTTTTATTTTGCACTTATCATATCTTTGGAATTGGTGTAATATATATGATTGATTTTAATTGATGTTAGATTGTATTGTTATTGGAATAAGGAGTTAGTCAGTTAATGGATGAACATGACGATTTATTGAAACGCGGAAAGAAAGAATCCCTGGATCGACTAAGGGGTGATGAACTAAATGACACGGCGATTAAGAAATTTGTACATGATCATCACGATTTAATGCAATTATTAGCTGATCACGATAAGAAGTAGACTTAAAAATATGAACAGATTAGTGGTCTGGACTTCTATAATTGGGAGATAAGGTTCGTTATGTGGGACATAATTAAAAAGATATTGCTACTGCCATGGGCATTGTTACTGTTTATAGTAACAGCTTGGTTTTACTTGGGGCTATTTCTGTTAGGAATTGGGGTACTAATTGTCCTTTGGGTGCTGATTTCCACGGCGTTTAGCATGTAAAAAACCACCAGGCAAGGAGTACCTGGTGGTGAAAGAAGGCGCGGTGATGGGATTCACCGCGAATCATTATTATGACTGATGTTATTATGCGCGTTAGTTGTGACGAAACTGTTGGGAATTATGGGATTAATCCGGCGTATAATGGTACTACTCGACGGAAGTGAGGACTACCAATGGCAACAATAACTTACCGACAGGCGACCATGGCTGACGCCGATGCCATCTGGCAAATTATTGCAGATGCAAAGGCCGTGATGTCGATTGACCAGAATCCACAGTGGGATAATGGTTACCCATCCCCAGAAATTATCAAAGCAGATATCGCAAAAGGTTATGCGTATGTGTTATTACTTGGCGATGAAGTTGTCGCAACCGCAACCTTATGGCAAGAAAAGGATGTGAACTACCAACGCCTTCAGGGCGGTCGGTGGTTATATCCCACGAAAAGACGTCCATATGCCATTATTCATCGAATGGCGGTATCTTTCCAACATCAAGGCTACCATCTGTCTACAGCGCTATTTACGCACTTATTTGAAACAGCCCGGACGAAAGGACTAACGTATCTGCGCATTGATACCCATTCCAAGAATAAAAAGATGCAGGCAATCATCGCGCGACGTGGCTTTACCTATCGTGGCCAATTAGCTGGTGATCGGGTCGCGTATGATCTTGATTTGGATGCACCTGAGTAAATTAAAGAGAGTGAGACGAGAGGCGTTATATTAAGGGTTCAGCCTTTCGGAACACGTTTAAAAGCCGCCAGTCCTCCGATTTTAAATCGGGAGATTGGCGGCTTTTGAGTCTGAGACAGAGAATTGTGTCCCAGACTTTTTTAGCGTTCGTAGGCAGCCTTGTAAATTGGCATGAAATCAGCCAATTTGAACGCGCCAAATTCAGGTAGGTGGGTTAACAAATCAGTGTACGCCGTTTCAGAACGTTGTGATGCGCCCAACTTAACAAATTCAGTCGCAACAGCTTCAGGCATCCCCGCAGCTGTCATGTTGGCCAAAGCTTGTTCGTCAGAAATTTCAACCCATTTCAACTCAGGCAGGCCCAAGGTCTCACGCAAAGCGGCCACGAGTTCGTCGCCAGTAAACATATCTGAAACGACATAACGAACCGTTTTACCAGCAACTGGGTGCAAAATGGCGTCAACAACGGTCGCTGCGATATCTGCTGGCCAGACGTAGGCATTGCGGTGACTAGCAGGAAAATTATTGATAATGGCTTGTTGATTTTTGATTGTTTGAATGGTGCTCATTAAGTTACCGTAAAACGCTACTGGACGAATGAACGTGATGTCGATTGGTAAACTTGCAAGCATCTTCTCGATGATATTGTAAACGTACAAAGCGCCGATTTCAGGACCCTGGTCAGCACCGACACTACTCAAATTAACGACACGGGTCACACCAGTCTTTAGCAAAGCGCTTTTAAACAACTGGCCAACTTTTTCTCCGTGAGCAACTAAGCTACCGTTGGCGCGACCAGTCAACATGAGATAAGCAACGTCAGCACCAGTTAAAGTTGCTACAAGGCTGTCCAAATCAGTGATATCACCAACAACTGCGTGGGCACCCAATTCTGCAATACCCGCAACTCGTTCCGCTGATGAGGTCATTACAGTAACCTCGTGCCCAGCGGCAATTAATTCGGGAATCACAACCCGGTTAATGTTTCCGAGGGATCCAAGCATCGCGATTTTCATAATAATTCTCCTTCACTCTCTTTAAGAGATAGACTTATCTTTAATGTGTAATCAGTATAAGAGATAGACTTATCTTTTGTCAACATTGCCGTTTCAACGTAAAGCGTTTATATTAATAGCATGAAGAAAAAAGACGAGACAAAATATGAGACGATTATTCAGGCTGCCATTAAGATTATTGTGACGGAAGGTGCGGCCAGTCTATCAACGACTAAAGTTGCCAAAGCCGTTGGCATTTCGCAGTCAAATATCTACATTTATTTTAAAAATAAATCAGACATGTTGTTGCAGGTGTTTGAACATGAACAGGCGATTATGCGGCAATCAATCACAACGATGATTACCGCTGAGCCAACGACTGCTGGTCAAGTGCGTGCGTGGTTACGAATGTTGTATCATATCGCGGTAACTAAACCAGACACGTTAACAACTGTGTCACAAATTAAGCAATTACCAGATAGCCCAGTCTTTAACACAACACCTGCCGATCCGGCAGATGCCCAGCAAAATATTGTCGCAGACATGTTGCAAGCAGGTGTTGCAAAGGGCGACTTGCGCAACATGCCAGTCCAGGTATTTATGACGATGGCTTTTAGCACGATTGTGACTTATGTCCGACAACGGGCTTTAACGACGGAAAATGAAGCAGACTTTGACCAAGTATATGCCATGCTTTGGTTAGCGATGAAAGAGGAACGACATGAAGAAAATTGAAAAAGGGACACACTTCGTGACGGAACATCTCGACATGTTCCGTTGTACCGTTGACGGTGAACCCTATGATCACGTAGAAGGCAACAGCTTGGTTTGTGCGCATAACCACCGGCTTGATATCAATAAGAAGGGCACACTCTACTTTTTGAACCACGCGGTGAACACGGAATACGATGATGCTATGTTGGCAGCGCGTCGTCGGGTGCTAACGGCTGGACTATTTGATGGCATTGTCGATGCTGTCAATGAAGCATTGCCAACGACTGCCCAACGCATTATGGATGTCGGTACGGGTGAGGGAACGCCGTTTGCCCGGTTACTTGCGAAGCGTGGCAACATCGACACTGGGATTGGGTTTGATATTTCAAAGGCAGGGGTTAACCTAGCGACGCAGCTTGAGACGGACGCGTTCTTTGCGGTTGCAGATTTGGCGAACTTGCCATTTAATGACGATAGTTTTGATAGTATCGTTGAATTCTTTTCACCAAGTGCGTACGAAGAATTCAAGCGTGTCCTGGCGCCTGAGGGAACGTTGGTCAAAGTCGTACCAGCGTCAGGTTACTTGCATGAATTACGTGAAATGCTTTATCCAGTTGATTCACCAAATCATACTTACAGTAACCAAAAAGTGGTTGATCGCTTTATGGAGAACTATCCTACGGCTACACAAAAAGAAATTTCTTATCAATGGCCAATTCCAGCGGACCTGTATGTTGACCTGTTACACATGACGCCACTTCACTGGGGAGCTCGGCCAGAAGCCCAAGCCGCAGCGGAAGCAACCCCCTTGCCAGCTGTGACAGTTAACGTGGTTGTCTTGACAGTGAAACAGTAATTCACAGCGTGTGGATAAAATAAGCCTTTATCCACAATTTGGGTGTGGAAAAATAGTTGAATGTTCGTTAAAATAGAGAAGTAAACGGCGTTTAACGCGGCTTACGATTATTTTAGTGAGAACGGAGTACAACGCACATGTTTCCAGATCGTCTGCGTGAGTTGCGTAAAGGACGCAATATCACATTGGAAACCTTGGCAGAAGAGATGAATAAGCATCTCGAGCCGGGGCAAAAACCAAATACAGCCGCGCAAATCGGAAACTGGGAGCGTGGTGATCGATCAC
>NZ_KQ970391.1:58833-60060 GCF_001579105.1 Weissella sp. DD23
TACATTGAAGTACGCAAGTTAGCGGACTTCTTTAATGTATCTATGGATTTTCTGGTTGGTCGCGCCATGTCAGAGAAGACGGATTTGTCTTTGCTGTTCCTGTCAGGTAAGGAAATCGATTTTAACGGTAAGCCTTTGACTGACCAGCAACGGTTTGATATTTTCCAGTATGTTAATTCATACTTGAACCCAGTTTCGTTTACGTCAGATGACGATGTGCGAAGTAACCATCAAGAGAGTCTTTTCTAACCAATTAGAGGAAACGATATGACAACGAACCAAACAATTCGGTTTGGATCTGGCCGACAGCTCACTGAGATAGATTATCTTAGTGAGCTGTTGCCATATTTGGACCGTTATCAAAACATCCCCACCATCAAGCACTTGATTGAACAAGCCGTGGCGACGATTAATGATTTAAATAATGGGCTCTTACCAAGTGCGTTACCGACTATGGAAATCCCAGAGTCGGTGGTGGCAGAATTAGAACAATATGTTTTAAAAACATATCCGAACGACGCCACGAAGGGTAATGCCCTCTGGCAAACTTTGACGGAACCGTTGGCAGACGTTGATTTTATGCTCCGTCATTTGCGAGATGCGTTAATCGAGTACTTTAGTATGTATGCGTATGTGTCGAACGCGTTTATTCAAGATCTGTCAGCGTACACAAATGGTCTACCCGTCCTAGAAATTATGGCGGGCCATGGTTATATTTCGGCTGGACTTCGCGCAGTTTCCCCAGCGCAAACGATTATTGCGACTGACAATGAGGACTGGCGTACGCAACCAGATCCAACGACTGCCAAGCCAGTTACTGACGTTGAAAACTTAGATGCGATTGCGGCGTTGGATAGTTACGGCGAAAACGTGGCCACCGTGATTATGAGTTGGGCGCCCGATACCACGGACGCTGACTGGCAAGTCTTACAGTATATCCGCGATAACCGATATCGCTTTGATTTTGATTTATTGGTCATCGGCGAAAAAGATGGTGCGACGGATTCAGATGTCTTTTGGCAAGAGGCGACGTTACATGAAGTGGCGGCATTAAATGCTCACCACACGTCATTTGATTTAATTGATGAACGTGTCTACGTTGTTGAATAGTGATGATATTGACAGTTATCTAACGCCAATTAGGTGTTGGATAACTGTTTTTTTAATTGACATGCGTCAGATCAATTGCCGGAATTCCGGAGCAGGGTTAACTAACGTGTTATAATG
>NZ_KQ970391.1:60153-65893 GCF_001579105.1 Weissella sp. DD23
ATTGAGCATTTCTTCTTGGGGTTTGAGGAGAATACGTTGGTGCCTGTTGCCATTCATGCAGCTGGGACGCAACGCTTGTTGTCAGTCACAATTGGTGGAATTATTGCGGCTGGTTTGTGGTTCATTGTGCAAACGAAGATGAAGCCAACAGTAGGGATTAATAAAGCACTTGAAGGTGAGACGATGCCATTGGGTGCGTCAATCCTTCACGCTGTTACTCAGGTATTTTATGTGGCAACCGGTGGTTCAGTTGGGCGTGAACTAGCGCCACGTGAAATGGGTGCCTTGCTTGCCCAACGTTGGGAAATGCTATTGGCCAAGTGGCACCTTGATACGTTAACAGCAGATGACCGTCGCTTGTTGATTGCCGCAGCAGCCGGCGCTGGTTTCGCGGGAATCTATATTGCGCCGATTACGGGAATGCTGTTTGCGGTGGAGATTCTGCACAAGAACGTATCGAAGCGTTCCGTATCAGTTAGTTTAGGTATGTCATTGATTGCCATGTTAGTTGGTGCGTCAATCAAGGGCTTTCACCCCTATTATTTTGTGGCTGATCGGCATTTTGATTTGAAGATGTTGCCATTCGTTATTGTGGTTGGCCCAATTATGGGAATTGCGGGAGCCTATTTCCGCAAGGCGTTCCAGTGGGCAGGCGGCAAGGCGAAAGCTAAGCGAGTGCAAGTTTTGTGGCAACTGCCATTAGCCGCCCTTGCAACGGGTATCGTGGCCTACTTCTTCCCACAGATTATGGGAAATGGGCGTGGTCTAGCTGAATTGGCGATTAACAATGAAAGCACGAAGCTGATTGGGATGCTCGCAATTGGCATGATTTTGAAAGCGGTCATTACAGTCTTCACGCTGAAAGCGGGTGCCTATGGTGGTACGCTGGCGCCATCGATTGGAATTGGTGGATCATTTGGTGCCATCTTGGGCTTTGTCTACGTCATGATGATGCCAGGCGCATCGATTGATCAGGCGGCGGTTATCGGGGCAACGGCTTTGTTGTCAGCCTCGCAACAAGCGCCACTGATGGCATTGTTTATGATGTTTGAAGTGACGCACATGGATTACTCAGCGCTTTTGCCAATGGGACTATCGGTTGTTTTGGCGATTACAACGTCTAAGTTAATTTTGAAAAAATAACAGACAAACGGAATTACGTCAGGGGATGATGTAATTCCGTTTTTTGTTACATCAAACATAATGCTAAGTAGTGGGGATAATTTGTACCACCTTAACAATGATATTCGACTGTGATATTTGTCGCCGATTTGCTATCGATACGATATTATCGTGGGTCACCGATTTAGCTATACTCAAATCAAATCGCGGGGAGGATGATCAATGTTTACATATCAGGAAAATAAGGTCGGACTCAGCAAGTGGGGTGCTCTTACACTGCTGTCCCTATTGGTCGGCCAATTTTGGATAAATACAAGTCAAATGCGGGCAACAATGGGGACTGATGGTGTCTTGCGTGAACATCAATCCATGTTGATCGGGTTGGCGCTGGTGATGTATGTGTTAACGACCTCATTGCTAGGCGTTATTTTGTGGGGTGCACTCATGCTTGTGCGACCTCAACGGAAATTGACGTTGAGTGGCGTCCTGTTATGTAATCAACTTGTGTGGCTGCCATTTGGTGTTGAAAGCGTCGTACTACTGTTGATGCGCCAACAAGAGAGGGTAATGAGTGTCGAAATCGTATTGTCACTATTGGCAATCGGGTTGTTCGGATGGCTGATGTGGCAATTGAAAATTTTGCGAACTTGGTGGCAGTTTACGATTATTGCAATTATCATGGCCACCATTGCCTTTACGCCAAATGTTCTAAGTTGTGCGTAAATGAAAAAGACTCAGCACAATCGCGCTGAGTCTTTTTGGAAATATCTAGATAAATTGTTCAGACAACGCCAAGAATTCGTCGATGTCTTTCTTAACCAAATCGGCACCGGCTTGCCAGAAGTCTGGCTTTGTCAAATCGACACCTAGGTGCTTTTGGGCTAATTCTTCGGTTGACATGTTAGCTGTATCGCGTAGCAGGGCAATGTACGCTTCTTCAAAATTAGCTTGCGTTTGTGCCCAAGCGTAAATGCTTTGGCTGAACAAGTAACCGAATGTGTATGGGAAGTTATAGAATGGCACATCATCAATGAAGAAGTGCAACTTTGATGCCCAGAAGTGTGGGTGACGCTTATCCAAAATACCATCAAAGGCAACTTGTTGGGCGTTATCCATCAGTTCGTTCAAACGGGCAGCTGGCACAAAGCCGTTAGCGCGTTCTTTGTAGAAGTTATCCTCGAAGATGAATCGAGCGTGAATGTTCAAGAACATCGCGATTGGGTTGGTCATCTTGGCATCAAGCAACACGACCTTTTCTGCATCAGTCTTGGCTGCTTGAACATTAGCATCCGCAATCAGCATTTCGGCAAACGTTGAGGCTGTCTCAGCAACGTTCATCGCATAACCGTCACGCCAAACAGGTAAGTCGGTCAAGACAGAAGAGTGGAAACCGTGCCCAATTTCGTGCGCGATGGTAGCCGCGTCGTTAACCGATCCTGTGAACGTCGTGATAATCCGTGACTCGTGAATATCAGGCACACTTTCCATCCAAGCACCAGGCGTCTTACCAGGGCGGTCTTCGGCTTCAATCCATTGATTTTCAAAGGCATGTTGCGCGAAGGCGGCCATCTTTGGTGAGTACTTACCAAAGTTTTTAATCACAAAGGCTGCTGCTTCATCATATGTCAGGGTAGTTGGCTGATAATCACCTAAGTTGGTAATCGGTGCGACTTGATCTTGCCAACCGATTTCATCCAAACCAAGTAAAGCTTTCTTACGGTCAAAGTAGGCTTTGAACATGTGCTTGTTATCATCAACCATTTGCCACATGGCATCCAACGTGGCACGTGACATGCGGTTCAACTCAAGCGGTTGTTCCAAATGATCAGCATACCCATGGGCATGTTGCTCTGTTAGACGTGAACCGGCTAAGTGATTAATGGTATCGGCGGCCAAGTTTTCAGCCGTGCCCCACATCTTTTCATAATTAGCCATAATGTTCGCTCGAACTGTGTTATCAGGATAACCATCCAGTTGGTTCAATGCTTGACCGGCTGACAAAGCTTGTTCCGCCCCGTTTTCGTCAGTGTACGTCATGCTTAGACCTGCTGAAATCGTGTCGTAGTGTTCAGACCAGGCTTGCAAACCATCCAACCGCAAGTTATTTAGCAATTCCTCAGCACGGTCGTCGAGCAAACGTGACGCGTCATCGCGTAACTCATTCAAATGGAACGCCACATCATTAACGCCTGGCAATGTCAGGACCTTCGCAAAAGTGTCGTCGTCAAATGATGTCAACAACTTAGCGAAGGCGTTTAAAGGTGCCTGATAAGCCACGTCAAGTTGTGACACCTTAGTTTGATATGGGCGATACACAGGATTGGTGTAATCAGCTGAGTATAATGCGTTCACGAATAGGGCAACCGTTCCCAAACCAGAACGGATTGTCTGAGCGGCATCAACTAACGCAATAAACTGACTGAAATCAGTATCTGTGAATCGATCATAGGCGGTAACGTCAGCAGCGAATTGTTTGATTTGTTCGTCAAGCAACGTGAGCTTGGCAGCAAACTCAGGTGATGTAATACCACCAGGGTAAATTGGGTCAAGATCCCAGTTTAATGAATAGGCCATAGGTACTCCTTGTGTTTCTCATTGTTTTCTAATAGTTTAGCACACAATCTTGAGTGTTGATGATAATATTGTTGGAAAGCTATCAAAGTGGGGGATGAAATAATGAAGGATGAGATTTATCATCGTGCGTTCGGTGTGTATGGTATCTACTATCGACAGGAACAAGGGTTATTAGTTATTTCGAAAACAAGCGGGCCGTATGCGAATCGGTTAGATTTACCTGGTGGCAGCATGGCAGAGGGCGAGGGACTTGATGATACGCTACGCCGTGAATTCTTAGAAGAAACCGGTATGCAGTTGATAAACTATCAGCAACTAGGCATTACTAGTTTTCGATATCCGTGGCGCTTTGAAACGTTTACGATGAATAATCATATTGCCGTATTCAACCTGGTGCAGCAGGTGCATGGTAACATTGCTGAAAAAGTTCGAGAATTTCCGGGCCAAGATTCAAAAGGGGCACTGTTTGTAAAACTCGCAGATATAACACCAGAAAATTCGTCGCCGTTGGTACTGAAGGCTAAGAAATTCATCCAAAATAATGAATTCGATTTTGCCGATACAATTTTGCAAGAATGGCAAGTACTTTAAATGGGAGTTGTTGCGCTGTCAAACCTTTACAAAACCTAAGTGAAACACAGACAGAATAATGACAATTTGCGCGTAAACTGAAGTTACTAAAAACAAGTGGATAAGTGGCTTGTAGATACCAGTGGGGGACGATGTGATGCGAAAGAGTATGCGTGTGTTTGGTATTTTATTGGTAGCAGTATGGGTGTTAGGGGCGACTGTATCGATTGCGACGCAAAACGTACAGCGACCAACGCACTCGACGGCCAACTGGCAAACCCAATCGATTTGGGAGCGTGAGCAAGCTTATAGCGATCGCATGGGGGATGCGTGGTTTAGTCAGAAGTAGCGTACAGTAATTTAAGCTCAAGTTAAATGGCATTTGAGCAAAGGAATTGATTGATCATTGTCGGCAATCTGTTCAAATACCAGTGTGTCAAATGTTACTGACAAGCCAATTGTTTTAGACATGAGCTCATGGGCCAGCTGGTCTAACTGTGACTTCGTTTGATTGCGTGCAATCGTAATATGAGGCGTGAAAGGAATATCGCGTCTTTGAAATGGCTCAAAATACGACAATGAATATAATGCTTGATGCAATTTCTTTAGGCTGTTTTCTGGATCATCCAAGACGAGCAATAGGTTGTGATAGTCATAATCAGGTAATAAATGTGTTGTGAAAAAAGTGGTTTCAGGCAATGTTTGAATTATTTCTTGAATATCCGTCAGCATACTTGTTTGCAACTGAGGCAATGGTTGGGGGAATACTAGTGATAGATGAGCTGGAACAAAATCAGCTAGAGAGTCGTAATGTGATCGAATAGTGTCCAATTCGGTTGAGTGGGTTGTTAACATAATAGAAACTTGCATCTGAAACGCTCCTTAACTAGTGCTGGCTTGGAACTTAGAGGGATTAGACTAACAGTCTTAATAGATATGACGATAAATTTTGGGTCGATTATATACAGGACCCTTGAAGGATGTCTACCGCTTGATAGATATGGGGTAAAAAATTAAAGCCTGAGAAACGCCGTCATAACAAGGATGCAACTTAAATTTGCGCAAAAATAACATTGAATTGCTAGGTGCATCAATGATGATTTGTCATAATTTAGTTACCAAAAGTTAAGGGGGCAAGATGATGGATATTGTATTTGCACAACAGTTGACGAACCTGCGCAAACAGAAGGGGTTATCGCAGCAACAGTTGGCCGATAAACTCTACATGACACGACAGGCGGTTTCGAAGTGGGAGACTGGAGAGTCTTCACCTGATTTGAATCGTATGCAGGAAATTGCAGACATTTTGGATGTATCGGTGCAAGTGTTATTATTTGGTACTCAGGTCGAACCGGGTAAAACGTCATTTCGCGATAAAGTGAGTGAATATATGCAGCAAGATGAGGCCGATAAAGATTGGCATCAAAATCACCGGTGGCGTCAGTGGCAATATAGTCCAATCACAAATGGGTGG
>NZ_KQ970391.1:65913-67988 GCF_001579105.1 Weissella sp. DD23
TGTGGTTTTGATTGTGCTCGTTGTAGCAGCTGGTGGCTACTTCTTCCACGTTGCTGAAGTCCGTGCGAAGAAGGATTTCGTCGGTAGTGGCGTATTAACGAAGAAGGATCCATTATACAAACAACAAGAAGCCTGGTTTGATTTGGATGCTCAGACGTGGCATTTGACTGCTAAGGATGGCACGAAGTTAGTTGGTAACTATGTGCCTGCTGCGAAGAAGACGAATAAGACCGCGATTGTGATTCACGGGTTTGGTGTTGATCACAAGGCAATGGCGCCATACGGTGAAATGTTCCACCGCATGGGGTACAACGTCTTGATGCCAGATGATCGTGCGGCCGGAAAGTCTGGTGGGAAGTACATTGGTTTTGGTTACCTTGATGCCAAGGACTACAATCAATGGATTAACCAAGTGATTAGTAAGAATGGTCAAGATAGCGATATCACGGTTATGGGTGCTTCAATGGGGGCGGCTACGACCATGATGCTATCTGGGATGAACCCACCTAAGCAAGTTTCAGCTTACATTGAAGACGCAGGTTATACGTCTGTTGCGGATGAAATTTACTACCAAGCTGGTGATATGTACGGCATGCCAAATTGGTTGGCCAAGGGGCTAGTGCCGATTGTATCAACCTACTCAAAGGTGATGGCTGGTTATGATTATTTTGAAGCTAGCTCAGTTAAGTTACTCGCCAAGAATACACGACCAATGTTGTTTATTCACGGTGGTAATGATACGTTTGTGCCAACGAAGTATTTGAACCAAGTGTACAAAGCGTCAAATGGTCCAAAGGAAAAGTACTTGGTGCCAGGCGCTAAGCACGTCCAATCATATGCGACTAATCCAGCGAAGTATGAGCAAAAGGTTGCTGATTTCCTGGCTAAATATGATAAGTAAAATCATGTAAGTGAAGCGCTACACGTTGTTGTGTAGCGCTTTTTGTTACGCTACACTGGGAAATGCCGTTTTAGAGAGCGGTGTATTGTGTGAGGAGATATTATTTATGGATGAACAGCAAAAGTCACCACTATTGGTGCCTGGAATTGTGATGATGGGGATGATTTTACGAATTCCCTTTACGTCAATTCCGCCAGTTATTAGCGATGTTGCGAAGGGACTTGGCGTATCAGTCAGTTCGCTTGGTATTTTAACAACAATTCCCTTATTAAGCTTTGCGATTGTTTCACCGTTTGCGCCAAAGTTTGGTCAAAAATGGGGAATCGAGAAGTCGTTTGCTATTTTTGTTTTGTTGATGGCAATTGGTTCATTGATGCGAATTGCGTCAATGCCATTGCTGTTCTTGGGGACGGTGTTAATCGGGGTCGGCATTGCGACGTTGAACGTGTTGTTGCCTAGTGCAGTTGTTGCCAACTTTCCAACAAAAATTGGGCGCTATACGTCAACGTATTCGTTAGCGATGACAATTGCCACTATCTTGGCGTCATCACTAGCGGTGCCAATTGTTAAGGCCACGAATTGGCAGACACTGATTATGATTTTGTCAGTGATTATTGTGATTGCGTTTGTGGTTTGGTTACCCAACGTTAAGCACAACCACGTCTTGGAGGCACGACCAAAAGACGGGGCGCATACTTCAATTTGGCGCAATAAGCGTGCTTGGTATTTGTTGGCCTATGGTGGTTTACAATCGCTGTATTACTACACGGCCATGGCTTGGTTACCAACAATGGCGCAACAAACGGGTTTGTCGGCCGAAGCAGCTGGTTACTTATCAGGAATCTTTACGCTGATTACATTGCCACTGACGTTTGTGTTGCCAACCGCGTTTACTCGTTGGGGCAACCAAACCCGTCGTTGGGTGATGGTCGGCTTTTCAGCATTAGCGTTTATTGGTGTGGGTATGATGCTCTTTAATGGCCATGGGTTCCTGTTTTGGTTGGTTGTTAACCTATTGATGGGCTTCTCTGGTGGGGCGCTGTTCCCGTACTTGTTAACGATGTTCTCAGTTAAGACAACGACCCCAACCCGAACGGCGGAATTGTCAGGAATGGCCCAATCAGGGGGATACCTATTGGCAGCCTTTGGACCAACGCTATTCGGTTACGGTTTT
>NZ_KQ970391.1:68313-78239 GCF_001579105.1 Weissella sp. DD23
CAAACCAGGCCACCATATCGTCCCAAAAGCCGGCAATGTTAACTAAGATGATTGGCTTTTCGTAATATCCTAGCTTGGTCCAGGACATCACTTGGCCCAATTCTTCTAAGGTACCCATGCCGCCAGGCAAAAAGACGAATGCATCCGCTTGATCAAACATCATCCGTTTGCGGGTATCCATGTCAGGAACGTCAATGTGGGTCATTTGTAACTCATGACCGGCTTCTTCTGGTAGAAAACTACTAGGCCGAATACCGGTCACGTCGGCCCCGGCGTTAATCGCATTAACAGCGACTTCGCCCATTAAACCGCTTTTAGAACCGCCATAGACTAATGACCAGCCATGTTCGGCGATACCGTGCCCCATGGCTGCGGCCGCTTCATGGAATTCTTCTAGATGACCGTATTGAGCGCCCATAAAAACGCCGATTGTATGTGTTGTCATGTCATACTCCCCCAAGTACTTTGCTTTTATAATTAGTGCCTTTATCTTACAATGGTTTATAGACTAAAACTTTGAAGATTATCAGGATGTCTGACACCTGAAGATAGAAAGAGGTTCACATGGCTGAACATTATTACACGGCGAACCCAAGTGTTGCGCACGACGAGCACACTTGGGCATTCCCGCTTTTTGAACATTCCTTAACGTTTACGACTGACGCAGGTGTCTTTTCTAAGTCTACCGTAGATTTCGGGACACGAACAATGCTAGAAGCGTTTGATCAAGATATTCCAGCTGGCAAAATTTTGGATTTGGGTGCTGGTTACGGCCCAGTATCGATTGCTTTGGCAACGGTGATGCCTGATCGTGAATTTGTTGCGGCTGAAATTAATGAGCGTGCCGCTGAATTGGTAAAGCGTAATGCCCAAAAGAATGGCGTGTCAGATCGTATCGACGTGGTGTTATCAGACCGTTATTCTGGGGTTGATGGTAAGTTTGCTGCGATTTTAACGAATCCACCGGTTCGAGCAGGTAAGGAAATTGTGTCAGATATGATTGCTGGGGCAAAGGATTATCTGGTTGATGGTGGTACGTTGACCGTGGTCTTGCAGAAGAAACAAGGCGCGCCATCAGCGAAGGCATTGATGACAGAAACGTTTGGTAATGCCGCAACTATCGCGAAGAACAAGGGTTACTATATTTTGGAGAGCGTATACCATGAGCGAGCTGACGCCTGAACAAGTTGATTATTTCATGGGTGAGGCCATCAAGGAAGCCAAGAAGGCCGGTGCATTAGGTGAAGTGCCGATTGGCGCGGTGGTTGTACAACACGGTGAGATTATTGGACGTGGCTTTAATTTGCGTGAACGGTTAGAAGATGCTAGTCAACACGCCGAGTTACAAGCCATCACGGAAGCAAACCGGCTGGTGAAGTCATGGCGTCTGCCTGATGCCCAATTGTTTGTCACACTAGAACCATGCATTATGTGCGCTGGTATTATTCAACAGTCGCGGATTAGTGATGTCTACTATGGTGCCGAAGATCCGAAGGCTGGCGCTGTTCACTCAATGTATCACATCTTAGAAGATGAACGTTTGAATCACCAAGTGCATGTACATCAAGGGATTCGTGAACAGGAATCTGGGGATATGTTGCGTAATTTCTTTCGCGAGATTCGTAAGCAAAAGAAGGCGGAAAAGAAAGCGCGCCGCGCGGCTGAGTTAGCTGCGCAAGAAAACCCTAATGCATTTGCAGAAAAGTAATGCACCTGCTATAATATTGTTTGTGGGGCAAGTGTGCACTTCGAACCGTGTCAGGGTCGGAAGGCAGCAGCACTAAGGAGACCGTGCATTGTGCTTCACTTCTTATGAACTTTAATCGCTAACCGATGCTAATCGGTTGGCGTTTTTTTTACTTTTTTCTGGTAATATAAGAGTAGGAAATATTCTTAGTTGACTGTCTAAATTGACAGTGTTGAAAGGGGTCACACACAATGGCGTATCAGGCGTTGTACCGGACATGGCGTCCGCAAAAATTTAGCGATATGATCGGTCAAGAAGTCGTGACCAAGACGTTGAAAAACGCTATCATGACGGGCCAAACAACGCACGCGTACTTGTTTAACGGCCCACGTGGAACGGGAAAGACATCTGCGGCCAAGATTTTTGCCAAAGCCATTAATTGTTTGAATCCAATTAATGGTGAACCCGATGGTGTTTGTGCCATGTGCCAAGCAGCGGATAATGGTACGTTGGGGGATGTTATTGAATTGGACGCCGCATCAAATAACGGTGTTGACGAAATTCGTGAGATTCGTGAAGATGTGAATTACGCCCCAACGCAAGCGAAGTACAAGGTCTACATCATTGATGAGGTCCACATGTTGTCGACAGGGGCGTTTAATGCGTTGCTGAAGACTTTGGAAGAACCACCAGCTAACGTCATTTTCATTTTAGCTACGACGGAACCACAAAAAATTCCAGCCACAATCATTTCACGTACGCAACGCTTTGATTTTAAGCGAATTGATGCGAAGGCAGCGTACGATCGTATGACGTACATCTTGGATCAACGAGGTGATACTTACGATGAAGCGGCCATTCGCGTGATTGCTAACGCTGCTGATGGTGGGATGCGTGACGCGTTGAGTATTCTAGATCAGGCGCTCTCGTTTGGGGATGGCCATGTTACGCTAGAAAATGCGTTGTTAGTGACAGGTTCAGTTACCCAAACATTATTGGGTGAGTACGTACAAGCTGTTGTGCAGCAAGACACCAAGGCGGCCTTAGCGAAGTTATCTGAAGTGTTGTCAGCTGGTAAAGATGCTAGCCGTTTTGTTGAAGATCTGATTAGCTATGCACGTGATTTGTTGTTGCATACTGAAGCGCCAGAATTAATCAGTATTGTCCCGGATGATATTTTTAAAGCATTAGCGAGTGATACACCTGCAACTGTTTGGTACCGGATGATTGATACGCTGAATGATACGCAGCAACAACTACGCTATACAAATCGACCAAGTATCTACCTGGAAGTGTTGACGGTTAAGTTAAGTCAGCCATTGCCAACAACGGCACCAGTGACTGTTGAACGCGTATCAGCAACCCAAGTTGTCGCTGAGCCAAAGCCACAGCCACAACGCCCACAAGCCGTGACACCAGCGCCAGCTCAGTCAACAACGCCAGCACCGGTTAGTGAGGCGCCAGTTTCGGATCTAACAGGTGAACCAGCAAGTATGGCACCGGAAGTTAATGAAACGCCGGTAGCTCAGCCAGTACCAAGTCGGGTAGCGCCACGTGTGAGTGATGATCAGGCAGCGGTGTTTAGCGTTTTGAGTGCCGCGACGCGCGGTGACTTAGACCGGGTGGTTGCCGTCTGGGCAGACATGGTGAATATGTTACCAGTACCGCAACAAGCGATGCTGAATGTGGCGCGTCCAATTGCGGCGTCACCAGAAGGATTGGTTGTCGGTTTTGATTTTGATGTCATCAAGTCAAACGCGATGCGTAATGCGGAGCTACTGAACACGATGGTGACACAAATTCAAAATTTGACCCAGGCACAACATGAACGCCAATTGGTCTTTGTTAATGCCGAAGAGTGGCCTAAGATGCGTGCGGCCTTTGTGGCACAACGTAAGGGCACTGCCCAAACGACAGCTACCCAACAGCAGGTTGAGACACAAACAGCCACCGCTGTGGCGGATGATTTAGCTAGCTTAACGGCGATGGACGTCGCCTCGGAAGCTGAAGTTGGACCAGCACCAGTGGTTGCGGAAGCTGAACGTCTGTTTGGTAGTGATATTGTTGAAGAAATAGATGATTAATTAAGTTAGAAAAGAGGGACCAGATATGTTTGGTGGACAAAATATGCAATCAATGATGAAGCAAGTTAAGAAGATGCAAGAGCAAATGCAAAATGAGCAAGAAGCAATTGCAGCAACGGACTATACGGGCCACGCACCTTCAGATGTTGTGTTGGCAACGTTCAACGGTAACCGCGAATTGAAGGACTTGCAAATCAACCCAGAAATTGTCGATGCTGACGATGTCGATGGTATGTCAGATATGATTTTGGTGGCTGTTAACGATGCCTTGCAACAAATCGAGGCCGACCAACAAAAGCGTTTGGGGCAATATGCCCCAAAGGGAATGTTCTAAGAGACAACGCACTTATAGAGAAAGAAGGCGTGTAACGTGCAATATCCAGAACCAATTGCTAAACTAATTGATAGTTACACTAAGTTGCCCGGGATTGGTATCAAGACCGCAACTCGCTTGGCTTTCCACACGATTGATATGCAGGAAGAAGACGTGACAGGCTTTGCCCAATCGTTGATTTCAGCAAAGCGTGATTTAAGCTTTTGCTCAATCTGTGGTAATTTAACGGAAACACAACCATGTGCCATTTGCTCTGATCCAACGCGTGATCAAAGCCAAGTGTTGGTAGTTGAAGAAGTCCGTGACTTAATGGCCATTGAAAATACGGGTGAGTACCGCGGTTTGTACCACGTACTGCACGGTGTCTTGTCACCTTTGTCTGGTAAGGGACCTGATGACATTAATATTGAGTCATTGGTTACGCGCCTACAAAAAGACGAAGACATTCAAGAAGTTATTGTGGCAACGAATGCTAACGCTGAAGGTGAAGCGACAGCCATGTACTTGTCACGTTTGTTGAAGCCAGCTGGGTTGACGGTGTCACGTTTGGCAACCGGACTATCAGTTGGTAGTGACATTGACTATGCGGATGAGATTACCTTGATCAAGGCCGTGGAAGGAAGGACGAAGCTTTAATGTTTAACTTGTTTAAGCGCCCTAAGGTGGATACGAAAGCATATGATGAACAGCTATCGCAAGCTATCGATCGTGCTAAGTTTGACTATGAAAAGGCGAAAATGTCAGAAGTTGCCATGTTTGAAAGCGATGTTGATCCACGATTGAATAAAGCTGAAACAGATAAAGCGCGACAAAAGTATTTCTTCCTCCTACGGGCAGCACGGCATCGTGATATGAAGGGGCATTGGTCAACGGCCTTTGTACACCCTGAGTTGTAGTTAGGATTGGGAAGAGGAGAAGAGTTATGAGCGATAAGACTTATTCAAACGCTGAATTTGGTGCAATCATTGCCAAGAATACGCAATGGTCAGACGCTAATGCAAAGTGGGTGAAGGAACGTTTAATTGATAATTCACGGCTATTGCCAGACCACGGTAGCAAGTGGTCTGAGAAGCGCATTGCGAATTATTTGTTTGAGTTGGCGTTCGTAAAGCCAGAGAATATTGATTGGTCAATCTAGTTGAATTGGTTGAGCAGTTTAGGTTGAATACCTAAACTGCTCTTTTTTTTGCTATAATATAGTATAAAACAAAAAGTGAGAGTGGTGACAACGATGGCTGGAACATTTATTTCGTTTGAGGGACCCGATGGAGCTGGTAAGACGTCTGTACTGCGTGCAATCGTCGCTCGGCTACAACCGGTATTGGGAGAGCGTCTGTTGTTAACGCGTGAACCTGGTGGGACGGGAAACAAAATTGCAGAGGCTATCCGTGATTTGGTGTTAGACCCGGCAAATACCGAGATGGATAAGAAGACGGAGGCATTGTTATATGCAGCGTCACGTCGGCAACACTTGGTTCAGACGATTTTACCAGCACTTGCGGCTGATAAAGTTGTGATTACGGATCGCTATGTCGACAGTTCGATTGCCTATCAAGGTGGCGGTCGCGAAATTGGTACCGATGCGGTTACGGCGATTAACGACTTTGCAATCGAAGGGATGATGCCAACGGCAACGGTATACTTAGATATCCGGCCGGAAGTCGGTCTCAATCGCATTCAAACGACTCGTCAAGACGAAGTGAATCGTTTGGATGTAGAGGCGTTATCATTCCACCAACGGGTTTCTGAAGCTTACCATGCGCTAGCAGCGAAGGATCCAGAACGCTTTTTGATAATTGATGCAGAACAAAATCTAGATGCGGTGATTGCTGACACATGGGCAGCATTAGCACCGGTACTCGGTTTAAAGGACTAGGAGGTTCGGCTTATGAAGATGGTTATCGCGATTGTGCAAGATAAAGATGCGAACAAGTTAGGATTAGAATTTGTTAAGGCCAATGTGCGTGCCACGCGTTTGGCAACTTCAGGTGGCTTCCTCCGTTCAGGAAACACAACGTTTATGGTCGGAATTGAAGATGACCGTGTGGCTGAGGTGTTAGAGATTATCAAAGAGACGTCACACACGCGTAAGCAATTTATGACGCCAGCGGTTAGTTTGGATGTTTCAATGGAGTCAACGGCCACAACGCCGATGGAAGTTCAAGTTGGTGGGGCTACGGTGTTTGTTCAAGATATTGAACAATTCCACCGCTTCTAAGGAGTGCAGATGGACGCCAAAGAATTAATTGCACAGGCAAATGCGCAACAACCGCAATTAATTGCGCAATTCAAACAGGCGGTGGCAAGTGACCAACTTGCCCACGCCTTTTTGTTTACTGGACCACGTGGCCGTGGCCAAGGGCTAGTAGCGGATTGGCTAGCAATGCGCCTGATGTGTCGTAACGTGACGGCGGATGGTCAACCAGATGGGATGTGTGATCAATGCCAACGCATTGCGTCTAATGAACACCCGGATGTGATTCAATTAGCGCCTGATGGCAATAGTATCAAAGTCGATCAAGTCCGCTTCTTGCGGGATGAGTTTACCAAGACCGCGGTTGAAGGTAACCAAAAAGTCTTTATCGTCGCAGGCGCTGATACGATGACAAGCAGCGCAGCGAACGGGTTATTGAAGTTTATCGAGGAACCAGTTGGGCAACAAACAGCGATTTTGATTGCTGAAAATCGCGCACAAATTTTGCCGACGGTTGTGTCACGTACCCAGGTAGTTGATTTTCCAGCATTAGGGCCCGAACAGATGCAGGCATCATTAATGGCGGTCGGTTTCAATGCAACCCAGGCTGAGTTAGTCCGGACGCTCACTGACAGTAGCGAGGTGGCAGCTGAATGGTTGGTTGATGATTGGTTTCAACAAGCTGAGCAGGCCGTGGGTAACCTGGTGACAGCGACACTCAAGAAAGACGATACTGCCTTTACAATGGTGCAAACGAATTTGGTGCCGTTAGCTGGTGAACCAGATCGGGCACGCGTCTTGCTCGCGATGATGGCGCAAGCTTGGCGTGACATTCTACTGAGCCGAACGGGTGATGTACCAGTGCGTTTTTCAGCTGGTAGTACCTGGCAACGTGACGGCCAACGCTATACGACGGCCACGTTGTTAGCCGTCCTTGATATCGTCTTAGCTGCACCACAACGATTACAAAAGAACATTAATTTCCAAACAACGGTTGAATCAACGGTTTTGGAAAGTCAATTTAAGTTAGCAGGTTTATCATGAATCAACAAAAGAGTTTTGCCACACATACCACGGGTACGCTGTATCTAGTACCAACGCCCATTGGAAATCTGGGTGACATGACCGTGCGTTCAATTGACACGTTGAAAGCGGTCGCGGTGATTGCGGCCGAAGATACCCGTCATACGCAACAATTGTTGAATCAATTTGATATTCAAACCAAACAAGTGTCGTTCCATGAACACAATAAGGAGACGCGTATTCCAGAATTGGTGGCGCGTTTGGCCGCTGGTGAGGATGTTGCGCAGGTTTCTGATGCCGGGATGCCATCTATTTCTGATCCGGGACACGAATTGGTTAAGGCAGCGGTGGCCCAAAATATTCCGGTTGTACCGTTGCCAGGAGCGAGTGCAGGTATTACGGCGTTGATTGCCTCAGGCCTTGCACCGCAACCGTTCATGTTTTATGGCTTTCTAGCTCGCAAGCCAAAGGAACAACTAGCGGAACTACAGAATCTTAATAGCCATACGGAAACGATGATTTTTTATGAAGCACCGCATCGTTTGCCCAAAACGCTGCAAACAATTGTGAAGGCGTTTGGTCCCGAACGTCAGGTTGTTTTAGCGCGTGAGCTAACGAAGCGCTACGAGGAATTCTTGCGTGGTACAGCGCAAGAGTTGGCGGATTGGGCAAACGAAAATGAAGTGCGAGGGGAATTTGTGATGATGGTGTCGGGAAATGATAACCCGGTTACCGAAGCAGATGATGACCCACTCGCCGATATGACACCAGTGCAAGCGGTCCGTGCTCTGGTTGAATCAGGCATGAAAGCCACGGCGGCTGTGAAGCAAATTGCTAAGGCCCGTGACTTGGACCGACAAGCCTTGTACTTGGAATACCAAGGAGAAATTTAGAACAATGGCAGAAATTTACAGTATGCAACACCAAGTGCTGTACTACGAAGCAGATGTAACAGGTAAGTTGAGCTTACCAATGATTTTTAATCTAGCTGTCCTGAGCTCAACCCAACAAAGCGTTGATCTTGAGGTGGGACCGGATTTTGTCCACGCGCAAGGAATTGGTTGGATTATTCTACAGCACATGGTTGAAATTAATCGCCGACCAAAAATCGGTGAGAATTTAACGTTGCAAACATTGGCTAAGGAGTTTAACCCCTTCTTTGCCAAGCGTATGTACCGCATTCTTGATGAAGCGGGTAATGTGCTCGTTGAAATTGATGCGTTGTATGCCATGATTGATATGGAACGTCGCCGCATGGCCCGTATTCCGCAAGAAATGGTGGATGCTTATGAACCGGAACGGGTGAAGAAGATTCCACGTCAACCAGAGCCACAACATATGATTGCTGATATTCCAGTGGATGTGACGCAAGAATATGTGGTGCGCTATTTGGATATCGATTCAAACCAACACGTGAATAATTCAAAGTACTTTGACTGGATTCAAGACGTGTTGGATCACGATTTTGTGAAGACTCATGAACCCAAGCGCTTGAACATTAAGTACGAGCACGAAGTTTTGCTGGGTGACACGATTAAGTCAGAAGCCCAAACGTTGGAAGATGCCACGATTCACCGCATTTGGTCAGGGGATACCTTGTCAGCCGAAGCGGCAATCGAATGGACGGACGCTGAAAATTAAGCTAAACTAAGAAGTAATAAATCATTTAGGAGATACAAACATGGCCATTTTGGTACTTGGTGGAGCCGGTTACATCGGTTCACACATGGTTGATACGTTGTTGTCAGATGGACGTGACGTGGTGGTTGTCGACAACTTGTTGACAGGTCACCGCGCTGCGGTTCCTGCAGGAGTTCCTTTTTACGAAGTAGATATTCGTGATAAGGCAGCTTTGCGTGAGGTTTTTGAAAAGGAAAATATTGAACAAGTTGTGCACTTTGCCGCTTCTTCAATTGTCCCAGAATCAATGGCTGATCCGCTAAAGTACTTCGATAACAACACGGCTGGAATGATTGCTTTGTTGGAAGTAATGTTGGAGTTTGACGTGAAGCAAATTGTCTTCTCATCAACGGCTGCAACTTACGGTATTCCTGAAGAAAACCCAATTAAGGAAACGACGCCACAAAACCCAATCAACCCATATGGTGAGTCAAAGCTTCAAATGGAGCACATCATGAAGTGGGCTGATGATGCTTATGGTTTGAAGTGGGTTGCTTTGCGTTACTTCAATGTTGCGGGTGCTAAGGCTGATGGTTCAATTGGTGAAGATCACCCAGTTGAGACGCACTTGGTGCCAATTATCTTGCAAACGGCTTTGGGTCAACGTGAGAAGATTATGATGTTTGGGGATGACTACAACACACCAGACGGTTTCAATGTGCGTGACTATGTGCACGTTATGGATTTGGCTAACGCGCACGTTTTGGCTTTGGATTACTTGGCAAAGGGTAACGAGTCAAACCAATTTAACTTGGGTTCAGCCAATGGTTTCTCAGTAAAGCAAATGGTTGAAGCAGCACGCGAAGCAACGGGTAAGGAAATTCCTGCCGAAGTTGGTCCACGTCGTGCCGGAGACCCAGATTCATTGGTGGCTTCTTCAGCTAAGGCCCGTGAAGTGTTGGGCTGGGTGCCAAAGTACGATGA
>NZ_KQ970391.1:78356-86026 GCF_001579105.1 Weissella sp. DD23
AATTATCAAGACGGCATGGACTTGGCACCAACAACACCCACACGGTTACGAAGATCGTTAATAATCAATAAATGAACCCTAGAGTTTACCACTCTGGGGTTTTTGTGTTAATCCAGAAAAAATGCGGTAAAATAGCAGTTAGACATTTACGTGTAAAAAATGATGGGAGAAAGGTAATCATGAAGACTATTGCCTTTGATACAAGCAATCAACCACTTAGTGTGGCGTTGTTTGAGGATGACAAACTAATCGGGCAACGCGAGACAAATGTTGCCAAAAATCACTCAGTACAATTGTTGCCTTTTATTGACGAACTAGTGCATGAAGCTGGTTGGCAACCATCAGACCTAGATCGGGTAATTGTGAGCCAAGGACCAGGGTCATATACAGGCTTACGGATTGCGGTGACGACAGCGAAAACGTTGGCCTTTACATTGCAGATTGCGTTGCAAGGGGTTTCGAGCTTGGCAGTCTTGGCAACGAATGTGGTGCGGTCTGATGCGGTGATTGTACCGATTATGGATGCCCGGAATGACAACTTGTATGCTGGCGGCTATGTCCGCGACAACGATCGCCTCGTCCAGGTTGCGCCAGACCGGCATACTAATGTGACGAAGTTGATTGCAACGCTTCGTGAAGAACAACGACCAGTCGTACTAGTTGGTGAATGGGCTCGCTTCGCAGAGGAGCTCCAAATGGCACTGCCAGAGGTGACATTTGCTGAAGACAATTTACCACATGCGGCTAATATGATGATGTTAACAACGGATGCGCCGGTACTAACGGAGATAGCTATTCATCAATTTGTGCCAAATTACTACCGTCTTTCACAAGCTGAGGCAGATTGGGCAAAGGCACACCCTGACGCAGGTGATGGCATTTATGTGGAAAAGGTTTAAAAACTGGTTACACTGGCAAATGCATCCGCTACCACAGAGCTTACGAGAATTTAAGCAGACAATCAGCGTCAAAGGGTTCGATTTTGAATTGGTGCCGGCGCAGTATCAAGATGTTGATGAAATGGTGGAATTGGAACGAGAAGCTTACCATGGGGAAGAGCCGTGGTCTGCTGATATTTTCCATAACGAGTTACATCGTTCACGAGAACGGTTGTATGTCGTTGTGCGCGAACCTGAGACCGGCGCGATGGTGGCCTATATTGGGGCAGCTTTCCGTCCAGGTATCCACGAGGTGCACATTACCAATGTGACCGTTGCACCGCACTGGCAGGGACGAGGCATCGGGACGTTCCTATTGATGTATATGATGACGGTTGCTAAGCAAATTCGCTTTAATCGGATGTCACTGGAAGTGCGTGTGTCTAATACAAGTGCCCAACGGCTCTATGAACGCTTAGGGTTCCAGGTAGTCCGACGCAAAGCACATTATTATGAAGACAACGGGGAAGATGCACTGGACATGGCGCAGATTCTCGGGAGAAAAACAGATGGATTTTACGTTCAGAAATGAAACGACAACTGAGGAACTTTATGCAATTGCCAAAGCGGCGTATAAAGGATCACCTTGGTCAAAACAAACCTTTGCCAATGATTTGAAAAGCAAATTTGCCCGATACATGATTATTGAAGCTGATGGCGAACCAATTGGATTTGTTGGTGGCACACATTTGGGTGAGGAACTTGAAATTACCAACGTTGCCATCGTGCCTGGGGTTCAGGGCCAACACTTAGGTGAACGCCTCTTACGCCAATGGTTAGTTGGGTTTGATGCGGGCACACGCATTTTACTTGAAGTGCGCCAAGGTAATAAACGGGCAATCAAATTATATGAGCGACTAGGCTTTATTATTTATAACATTCGTGAGGATTATTACCGTGATCCGAAAGAAGATGCATATCTAATGGATGTCACGTTACCATTAGCAGCGGAATAGGAGGACAAGATGGCGCGATACATAATGGCATTTGAATCAAGTGCCGACGAAACAAGTGTGGCCATTGTTAAAGATGGTGTTGAAATCGTGAGCTTGGAGACAGCTACTCAGATTAAAAGTCATCAACGTTTTGGCGGCATTGTGCCGGAAGTTGCTAGTCGTCACCACATTGAACAGGTAACGGTATTAGCTGATGCAGCTTTGCAGGATGCCGGATTAACATACCAAGATTTGACGGCAATCGCAGTTACTCAAGGGCCTGGCTTGGTTGGGGCGTTGTTGATTGGGGTGACGGCAGCTAAGACAATTGCTTGGGCGCATCAATTACCGTTAGTGCCAGTTATTCACTTAGCAGGTCACATCAGTGCAGCAAACTTTGTGGCCCCCATCCAATACCCGGCCTTAGCATTGATGGTTTCAGGTGGTCATACGGAGTTGGTGTTGATGCGTGAGGAATACGATTACCTTGTAATTGGTGATACGCGCGATGATGCTGCTGGTGAAAGCTACGATAAGGTCGGCCGAACGATGGGACTACAATATCCATCGGGTAAGACAATTGATGAGATGGCGCACCAAGGTGAACCAACATACGACTTGCCACGTGCACTCATGAATGATGACCGCTATGATTTTTCTTTCTCGGGCTTGAAGAGCGCGGTGATTAACTTAATGCACAATGCGGATCAACGTGGCGAAACGGTTGACCATGTTAACTTAGCAGCTTCCTTCCAAGCGGCTGTGGTTGAGGTCTTAGTTACTAAGACACGACGGGCACTGCAAAATTATCCCGTGAAATCATTTATTGTAGCTGGCGGGGTCGCTGCCAATCGTGGTCTACGCGATGGATTAACGGCAATGATGGCTGATTTTCCAGAGACCACATTTATTCCGGTGCCAATTAAGTTGGCTGGCGACAATGCAGCAATGATTGGTGCAGCTGGGGATATCGCTTATCGGCATGGTAAGCGTGGTGATTGGTCATTAAATGCTAATCCAGCCCTTGAATTTGATTATTTAGAAGAAGACTAATATAAAAAAGCACGTAACAACTTTTTCCAGCTGTTACGTGCTTTTCTTCTATATAATAATGCAGAATTAATCGTTACGTGTAAGTAGCGTTTGACTGATGCTGAGTAAGATGCGCTTTGATTCGTGTTCAGGCATGTCAGATAGTCGTTCTAGGGCTGTATTTGTATAGGCGACCGCCATGTCTTCAGCGATGGCTAGTGCACCAGAGGCTCGGACCAATTCACCCAGGTGAACGGCCTCATCATCACTAATCGTAGCCCCTTTGGCGAGTAGCGCTTGAATCTCCTCATTATCTTGCATGGCAATAATCAAAGGCGCTGAGTAGACCCCTTCACGGACGTCATTCAGTGTGGGCTTTCCTAAGGTTGTACTATCAGCACTGTAATCGAGTAAGTCATCAAGAATTTGGAAAGCCATACCAACGTTGTAAGCGAAGTCGGTTGCGAGGTCCGCAAAGTCTTTGGGTGCATGACTGGCAGCAATCCCTAAGTTAGCAGCTAGCACAAAGAGGGCAGCTGTCTTACCGGCGATTTGATCTTCATAATTTGCGATGGTCATATCACGCTTATAGTGATTTGTTCGTTGGGTTAACTCACCAGATAGGATGCGTTCTAGGTAACGCGTTGCCATCCGAACGACGTTAATGTCGTTTGTGTTATCGGCCAACGTACGGAAGGTTACGGCGAAGAGATAGTCCCCCGTATAGGCAGCAACATCCTTACCGAATCGTGACTGAACAGATTCGGCGTGACGTCGCTTGGGTGAGTCGTCGATGATGTCGTCATGGACAAGTGAGGCTGTATGTAACATTTCTACCGTTGCAGCCAGGTTCAATAATGGTTCACGCTCTGCTGGAAAGAAACGACCAATCAAAATCGTGAATGCAGGGCGTAGCAATTTGCCACCATGCGAGAACATATCTATAAGGGCGGCTTCGACGTCAGCGTCATTGGCGTCTAGGTTAGCTTCGATACGATCTAATACCCCTTGCAGCTCCTTACGAATAGCAGGGAACTCATCCCATATTGGATGTAATGTTGTTTGTGAATGCGTCATAAGATCGGGAAACTCCTTAATTACTACTATATGTATAGTTGAAATAAAGTGGCCAAAGTGGCAAACAACTCTAATCAACATAACTGTATGTGTAAACTAAGTACTATTATATAGGAATCATCATGAATAAACACGATAATTTCAACGCACAAGAATCGAAAAGAAATTCGTAAGCCTAAAGGGTGGTAATTAGTTAGGAAATTAGTTATTATAGTTTTCGGAATTAATTATGAAGCCAGCGTGAAAAAAGGTGATACATTTGTCACAACAAAGTTGGCGAAAAAGCTTGCTAATGCATTTAGTATGCTGTATTATATTCTAGTACGTTAAATACGGACGGGGTATTCGCCCCGGGTATATTAGCGTGCCATCGACAAGCGATGATGTGGGAGGTTGCGACACACCCGGCAGCATTGCCACGGGGCCCATTGCCATGGAGCTCTTTGGGGTGCGTCGGTAGTTTCCACGGAGTTAGTTTCATATTCCAATATGGACGAAGGGAGAATTTATATCATGGCAAGTAAGAAGATTCGTATCCGTTTGAAGGCGTACGAGCACAAGATCTTGGATGCTTCAGCAGAAAAGATTGTTGAGACGGCAAAGCGTACAGGTGCTGAAATTTCAGGTCCTATTCCATTGCCTACTGAGCGTACGTTGTACACGGTTTTGCGTTCACCACACAAGCACAAGGATTCACGTGAGCAATTCGAAATGCGCACTCACAAGCGTTTGATCGATATCGTGAACCCAACTGCTAAGACAGTTGATGCTTTGTCAAAGCTTGAATTGCCAAGTGGTGTTGACATCGAAATCAAGTTGTAATTTTTACAACGCAACAACAAACAACAACTTGCCTGATTAAGCATTTAACTGATCAAAAATTTAGATTTACTATTCAAAGGAGATAGTCATGACTACTAAGGGTATCTTAGGCCGCAAAGTCGGCATGACTCAGGTATTCACTGAGAACGGTGAGCTTATCCCCGTAACGGTAATTGAAGCTACGCCAAACGTAGTTCTCCAAGTTAAGACTTTGGAAAACGACGGTTACAACGCAGTTCAATTGGGTTACCAAGACAAGCGTGCCGTTTTGAGCAACAAGCCTGAGCAAGGTCACGTTGCCAAGGCAAACACGGCCCCTAAGCGCTACATTCGTGAAATCCGCGACGCTGAGGGAGAATTCAATGTTGGGGATGAAGTTAAGGTTGATATCTTCGCTGCTGGCGAAGCTGTTGACGTAACTGGAATCACAAAGGGTCATGGTTACCAAGGTAACATCAAGAAGGATGGCCAATCACGTGGTCCTATGGCGCACGGTTCTCGTTACCACCGTCGTCCTGGTTCATTGGGTGCCATCATCAACCGCGTCTTCAAGGGTAAGAAGTTGCCTGGACGCATGGGTAACCACAAGCGCACTGTACAAAACTTGCAAGTAGTTCGCGTTGACGTAGAAAACAACGTGATCTTGGTTAAGGGTAATGTTCCTGGTGCCAACAAGTCACTTGTTACTGTTAAGTACTCTGTTAAGGCTAAGTAATAAGGACGAAGGGAGGAAACTAACATGACTAAGGTTGCTTTGTTTAAGCAAGACGGCTCAAACGCCGGTGAGATCGAGTTGAACGACTCAATCTTCGGAATCGAGCCAAACAACAACGTTGTTACTGACGCTGTTTTGATGCAACGCGCATCAATGCGTCAAGGTACTCACGCCGTTAAGAACCGTTCAGCGGTTTCAGGTGGTGGTAAGAAGCCTTGGCGTCAAAAGGGAACTGGACGTGCCCGTCAAGGTTCAATCCGTTCTCCACAATGGCGTGGTGGTGGTATTGTCTTCGGACCTACTCCACGTTCATACGCCTACAAGTTGCCAAAGAAGGTTTACCGTTTGGCATTGAAGTCAGTGTTGTCACAAAAGGTTTTGGACTCAGCTTTGGTTGTTGTCGATGCATTGTCATTCGACGCTCCTAAGACTAAGGAATTCAAGGCAGTTTTGAACAACTTGAACGTAAACGAAAAGACGTTGGTTGTCTTGGACGATGATAACGCTAACGCAGCATTGGCAGCACGTAACTTGGAAAACGTTACTGTTATGACTGCAAAGGGTGTTAACGTGCTTGACGTAATCAACAACGATAAGTTGGTTGTAGTTCAATCAGCTTTGGCACAAGTTGAGGAGGTTTTGGCATAATGGACGCACGCGATATCATTTTGCGCCCGGTCATCACTGAACAAACGATGAGCGTTTTGGATGAAAAGCGTTACACGTTTGAAGTTGATGTTCGCGCCACTAAGCCACAAATTAAGCGCGCTATTGAAGAGATTTTCGATGTTAAGATCGAAAAGATCAACACGGCGAACGTACGTGGTAAGTTGAAGCGTCAAGGACGTTTCGCTGGTTACACTAAGAAGCGTAAGAAGGCAACTGTTAAGTTGACTGCCGCTTCTAAGGACATTCAATTGTTCAACGAAAACTAATTAGGAGGAAATTAGCGTGGCTATCAAGAAGTACAAGCCAACCTCTAACGGTCGTCGTAACATGACGTCTTCAGATTTTGCTGAAATCACTAAGACGACGCCTGAAAAGAGCTTGTTGGAATCAAAGTCAAACACTGGTGCTCGTAACTCATACGGTCACATGACTGTGCGCCACCGTGGTGGTGGACACAAGCGCCAATACCGTATTATCGACTTCAAGCGTACAAAGGATGATGTTCCAGCTAAGGTTGTAGCGATCGAATACGATCCAAACCGTACTGCTAACATCGCTTTGTTGCAATACACTGACGGTACTAAGGCATATATCTTGGCGCCTAAGGGCTTGGAAGTTGGAATGACTGTTCAATCAGGGCCTGAAGCCGACATCAAGGTCGGAAACGCTTTGCCATTGGCAAACATCCCTGACGGAACACAAATCCACAACATCGAGTTGAAGCCTGGTAAGGGTGGTCAATTGGCCCGTTCTGCCGGTGCATCAGCACAATTGTTGGGTAAGGAAGGAAAGTACGTACTTGTTCGCTTGCAATCAGGTGAAGTACGTATGATCTTGGCCGTTAACCGTGCCACAGTTGGAGTTGTTGGTAACGAACAACACTCATTGATCAACTGGGGTAAGGCTGGTCGTCGTCGTTGGAAGGGTCAACGTCCACACGTTCGTGGATCAGTTATGAACCCTAACGATCACCCACACGGTGGTGGTGAAGGAAAGGCTCCAGTTGGACGTCCATCACCAATGTCACCATGGGGTAAGAAGACTGCCGGTAAGAAGACGCGTAACAAGAAGGCTCGTTCAACGAAGTTCATTGTTCGCGGTCGTAAGGGCAAGTAATCACTTACACTCCGTAATTAATAAGTTTTTAGCAAACGAGAGGAGGACCTTAAAATGGGTCGTAGCCTGAAGAAGGGACCATTTGCTGACGCTCACTTGTTGAAGAAGGTTGAAGAAGCCAACGCTTCAGAAAAGCAAGCTGTCATCAAGACATGGTCACGTCGTTCAACGATTTTCCCTAGCTTTATTGGATTGACTTTTGCTGTTTACGATGGACGTAAGCACGTGCCAGTTTTGGTACAAGAAGACATGGTCGGTCACAAGCTTGGTGAGTTCGTCCCTACGCGTACGTTCCGCGGACACGCAGCAGACGATAAGAAGACTAAGCGCAAGTAATATAGGAGGACAATACAATGGCTGAACAAA
>NZ_KQ970391.1:86337-87025 GCF_001579105.1 Weissella sp. DD23
ACGTCAGCACGCGCCACAGCGAAGATCGTTCGTGTCGCTCCACGTAAGGTCCGCCTAGTGCTTGACCAAGTTCGTGGTAAGTCTGTGGCTGAGGCATTTGCAATTTTGCAATTCTTGCCAAACCACAGCTCAGAAGATGTATACAAGGTGTTGAACTCAGCAGTTGCTAACGCTGAGAACAACTTCTCACTAGATCGCGAAGATTTGGTAGTTGCAGAAGCCTTTGCTAACGAAGGACCAACGCTAAAGCGTTTCCGTCCACGTGCCAAGGGTTCAGCTTCACCAATCAACAAGCGTACAAGCCACATCACGATTGTGGTAAAAGAAAAGTAAGGAGGATTGAGTCATGGGTCAAAAGATTAACCCAACTGGTATGCGTGTCGGCATCATCCGCGACTGGGATGCTAAGTGGTACGCAAACAAGAAGGACTACGCAACGGCTTTGCACGAAGATTTGAAGTTGCGTAAGTACATCGAGACTAAGTTGGCTGACGCATCAGTTTCACGTATCGAAATTGAGCGTACTGCTAACCGCGTGAACATCTCAATCCACACTGCTAAGCCAGGTATGGTTATTGGTAAGGGTGGTTCTGAAGTTGATGCATTGCGTAACGAACTTTCAAAGTTGGTTGCTAAGGGCGAGCGTGTCCACATCAACATCATTGAGATTAAGAAGCCTGATTTGGAC
>NZ_KQ970391.1:87615-88764 GCF_001579105.1 Weissella sp. DD23
AACGTGCTATGCGTGCTGGTGCCAAGGGTATCAAGACGCAAGTTTCTGGACGTATCAACGGAGCTGACATTGCTCGAGTAGAGCAATACACTGAGGGTACGGTGCCTTTGCACACATTGCGTGCTGACATCGACTACTCATGGGATGAGGCAACAACTACTTACGGTCAATTGGGTGTTAAGACTTGGATTTACCGTGGTGACATTTTGCCAGAGAAGAAGTCTGTAAAGAAGCAAGGAGGCGAGTAACATGCTAGTACCAAAGCGTGTAAAGTACCGCCGTCCACACCGTGGAAAGATGCGCGGTGAGGCCAAGGGTGGTAAGACAGTTACATTTGGTGAGTTTGGTTTGCAAGCCACTGAATCACACTGGATCTCAAACCGTCAAATCGAGGCTGCTCGTATTGCTATGACGCGTCACATGAAGCGTGGTGGTCAAGTTTGGATCAAGATTTTCCCACACTTGTCATACACTTCTAAGGGTGTTGGTGTTCGTATGGGTAACGGTAAGGGTACTCCAGACGGATGGGTTGCACCTGTTAAGCGCGGCAAGGTAATGTTTGAAGTTGCCGGTGTTCCTGAAGAGGTTGCCCGCGAAGCCTTGCGTCTTGCATCTAACAAGTTGCCAGTCAAGACTAAGATCTTGACTCGCCAAGTGGAGGGTGAATAATGAAGATCAAGGATCTACAAAACGAAATCAAGGGTCTCAGCCAAGCTGAGTTGGTTGCCAAGGAAAAGAGCTACAAGGAAGAATTGTTCAACTTGCGTTTCCAATTAGCTACTGGTCAACTTGAGAACACGGCTCGATTGTCAGAAGTACGTAAGCAAATCGCACGTATCAAGACGGTCATTCGTCAACAAGAATTGAACAAGTAGACTAAGAGAGGAGACCGATATGACTGAAGCTCGTAACGCACGTAAGGTTTACCAAGGCCGCGTGGTTTCAGATAAGATGGACAAGACAATCACTGTTGCCATCGAAACTTACAAGAACCACCCAGTTTATGGTAAGCGTGTTAAGTACACGAAGAAGTTTAAGGCTCACGATGAAAACAACGAAGCTAAGCAAGGTGACATTGTACGCATCATGGAGACGCGTCCAACGTCAGCTACAAAGCGCTTCCGTTTGGTAGAAATCGTCGAGAAGGCC
>NZ_KQ970391.1:88899-99101 GCF_001579105.1 Weissella sp. DD23
GAATCTTACCAATAACGGAAGGAGGACAAAATCGTGATTCAACAAGAGAGTCGTTTGAAGGTTGCTGACAATTCTGGTGCACGTGAGATCTTGACTATCAAGGTTTTGGGTGGATCAGGTCGTAAGTTCGCCGGTATCGGTGACATGATCGTCGCAACTGTTAAGCAAGCTATTCCTGGTGGTACTGTAAAGAAGGGTGACGTCGTTAAGGCTGTTATCGTTCGTACTGTTTCAGGAGTTCACCGTGCTGATGGTTCATACATCAAGTTCGATGAGAACGCTGCAGTCATCGTAAAGGATGACAAGAGCCCTGTAGGTACTCGTATCTTCGGACCTGTTGCGCGTGAATTGCGTGACAATGATTACATGCGTATTGTGTCATTGGCACCTGAAGTATTGTAATTACCATCATTAAATCAAGGAGGAAGCCTCGCATGTTTGTGAAGACTGGTGACAAGGTTAAGGTTATCGCCGGCAAGGACAAGGGCAAGGAAGGTGTAGTCGTAAAGACTTTGGCCGCCAAGGACCGTGTTGTTGTCGAAGGTGTGAACATTGTAAAGAAGCACCAAAAGCCAAACAACCAATACCCACAAGGTGGAATTGTTGAGCTTGAAGCTCCAATCCACGTTTCAAACGTACAATTGCTTGACCCTTCTACTAACGAAC
This sequence comes from Weissella sp. DD23, assembly GCF_001579105.1. Classification (NCBI taxonomy): domain Bacteria; kingdom Bacillati; phylum Bacillota; class Bacilli; order Lactobacillales; family Lactobacillaceae; genus Weissella; species Weissella sp. DD23. The sequence continues at coordinate 89,566 of NZ_KQ970391.1, forward strand.
CAACTAAGGTTGGTTACAAGGTTGAAGATGGTAAGAAGGTACGTTTTGCTAAGAAGTCTGGAGCGACTTTGGCATAATTTCTAGGTGAAAGGAGGAAATCATTATCATGGCAAATCGCTTGAAGGAAAAGTACGTCAATGAAGTAACGCCTTCATTGATCGAAAAGTTTGAGTACTCATCAATCATGCAAGCACCTAAGATCGAAAAGATCGTGCTTAACATGGGTGTTGGTGACGCTGTATCAAACTCAAAGAACTTGGATGAAGCTGTTGCTGAATTGGAATTGATTGCTGGTCAAAAGCCAGTTATCACTCGCGCTAAGAAGTCAATCGCTGGCTTCCGTTTGCGTGAGGGTATGGCAATCGGTACTAAGGTTACTTTGCGTGGTGAGCGTATGTACGACTTCTTGGATAAGTTGATCAACGTTTCATTGCCACGTGTTCGTGACTTCCGTGGAGTTTCACCAAAGGCCTTTGATGGTCGTGGAAACTACACGTTGGGAATTCGTGAACAACTTATTTTCCCAGAAATTGATTACGATCAAGTTAACCGTGTCCGTGGTTTGGATATTGTCGTTGTTACGACTGCCAACACTGACGAAGAAGGTCGTGAATTGCTTACTCAATTGGGTATGCCTTTCGCAAAGTAATCATTCACTGATTTACAGTAATTAATAATAGGAGGCAAACATCAATGTCAATGACTGACCCAATTGCAGATTTTTTGACTCGCATTCGTAACGCGAACATGGTTCGCCACGATTCAGTTGAAGTTCCTGCATCAAAGATCAAGAAGGACATCGCCGAGATCTTGAAGAACGAAGGCTTTGTTCGCGACGTTGAATACATTGAAGATGACAAGCAAGGTGTCATCCGTGTCTTCCTTAAGTACGGTACTGACAAGACTCGCGTTATCACTGGTTTGAAGCGTATTTCAAAGCCAGGATTGCGTTCATACGTCAAGGCAGATGCTGTACCTAAGGTTTTGAACGGCTTGGGTATCGCTATCATCTCAACTTCTGAAGGTGTCATCACCGATAAGGAAGCTCGCGCCAAGAAGATTGGTGGCGAGGTATTGGCTTACGTCTGGTAATAAATAAAATCTAATAAGGAGGTGTCTACCGATGAGTCGTATTGGTAACAAGGTTTTGACTTTGCCTGCTGGCGTTGAATTGTCACGCGAAGGTAACGTCGTTACTGTTAAGGGACCTAAGGGTGAACTTTCACGCGAAGTCGCTTCACAAATCGAGTTCACTGTGGACGGTACGGAAGTAACGTTCACTCGTCCTTCAGATGAAGGACGTATCAAGGCACTTCACGGAACTACTCGCGCTAACGTTGCAAACATGGTTGAAGGTGTAACTGATGGCTTCAAGAAGACTTTGAAGTTGGTCGGTGTCGGATACCGTGCTGCTAAGCAAGGCGACAAGCTTGTCTTGAACGTTGGTTACTCACACCCTGTTGAGTTTGAGGCCCGTGAAGGTTTGACCGTTGAAGTTCCTGATTCAACTACGATCACGGTTGAAGGAATCAACAAGCAATTTGTTGGTGACTTGGCCGCTGAAATCCGTGCCGTACGCGCACCTGAGCCATATAAGGGTAAGGGTATCCGTTACGAGAACGAATACGTTGCACGTAAGGAAGGTAAGACTGGTAAGTAATCTTAAGCTTATAGCTTAAGGCCCGGGCGCAACGTCTCGGGATTTACTTGTTAGTATATCTTTCGAATATATATAAAAGAGGTTACGAACATGATTACGAAGTCAGACAAGAACAAGGTGCGTCAACGCCGACACACGCGCGTTCGTGGAAAGATTTCTGGTACTGCTGAGCGCCCACGCTTGAACGTTTACCGTTCTAACAAGAACATCTACGCGCAATTAATTGATGACGTAGCGGGTGTGACGCTTGCTAGTGCCTCAACTTTGGACAAGTCAGTTGAGACTGCTCCAAAGACTGAACAAGCAGCAAAGGTTGGAGCTTTGATCGCAGAACGCGCCAAGGCTGCTAACATCGAAGTTGTTGTATTTGACCGTGGTGGTTACTTGTACCACGGTCGTGTGCAAGCTTTGGCTGAAGCTGCGCGTGAAGCTGGTTTGAAGTTCTAAGGGAAGGAGGAAATTTAACATGGCTTTTATCGATGCAAACAAGCTCGGCGAGCTTGAAGAAAACGTTGTTGCCATCAACCGTGTTACCAAGGTTGTTAAGGGTGGACGCCGCTTGCGTTTCGCTGCTTTGGTAGTTGTTGGTGACCGTAACGGACACGTTGGTTTTGGTACTGGTAAGGCACAAGAAGTGCCTGAAGCTATTCGCAAGGCCGTTGAAGCTGCAAAGCGCAACATCGTTGCAGTTCCAACTGTTGGTACGACCCTTCCTCACTCTGCAAATGGTGTCTTTGGCGGTGGTCGCATCTTGCTTAAGCCAGCCGTTGAAGGATCTGGAGTGGCAGCCGGTGGTGCTGCTCGTGCCGTTTTGGAATTGGCTGGTGTTGCCGACGTGACTGCAAAGTCATTGGGATCATCAACTCCAATTAACGTTGTGCGCGCAACTTTCGATGCAATCAACTCATTGAAGAACGCTGAAGAAGTTGCTGAATTGCGTCAGGTCTCACTTGAGCACTTGGCAGATTAAGGAGGCAGAAAATGGCTGAACAAGTTAAGATTACTCTTGTTAAGAGTGCTGCCCACCGTTTGCCAAAGCAACGTGCGATTGTTAAGGCCCTTGGTTTGAACAAGGTGTCATCATCAGTCGTGTTGCCTGACAACGCAGCAACGCGTGGTGCAGTGTTTAAGATTGCTCACTTGGTTACTGTTGAAGTAGTTAAGTAAGCATATAAATAGATTGCTTTGAAGGAGGTACAACCTAATGAAGCTTAATGAACTCCAAGTTGCTGAAGGTTCACGCAACGTCCGCAACCGTGTTGGACGTGGTGAGTCATCAGGTAACGGTAAGACTGCTGGACGTGGTCAAAAGGGTCAAAAGGCTCGTGGTAAGGTACGTTTGGGCTTTGAAGGTGGACAAATGCCTTTGTTCCGTCGTAAGCCAAAGCGTGGTTTCACGAACATCAACCGCAAGGAATACGCTGTTGTAAACCTTGACGTATTGAACCAATTCGATAACGGAACTGAAGTTTCACCAGCATTGTTGGTCGAAGCTGGTATCGTTAAGAACGAATTGAGTGGCATTAAGATCTTGGCAAACGGTCAATTGGAAAAGTCATTGACTGTTAAGGCTAACAAGTTCTCAGCCGCTGCTGTTACGGCTATTGAAGCTGCCGGTGGTAAGACTGAGGTGATCTAATGCTGAAAACCGTGCTCAATTCACTGAAGGAAAAGGACATTCGCAAGAAGTTGTTCTTTACTTTGTGGATTCTGATTGTTTACCGATTGGGTGCTTACATTACTGTGCCGGGTATTAACACGGCCGCACTTACTGAGGTAGCAAATTCTGGGCTCGGCAGCATTTTGAATATGTTTAGCGGTGGTGGTCTTACAAACTACTCATTGTTCGCAATGGGAGTTTCACCATACGTTACTGCACAAATCGTGGTACAGCTCCTACAAATGGATATTGTGCCACGATTTGTTGAATGGTCGAAACAAGGTGAAGTTGGTCGACGCAAGTTGAACCAAGTGACCCGCTATTTGACCATTGTTCTAGCGTTTGTCCAATCTATTGGAATCACCGCTGGATTCAATCAACTGAGTCAAGTTAAATTGGTAGAGACGCCAAATTTGGAAACGTACTTGTTGATCGGTTTCATCTTAACTGCGGGAACAATGTTTGCCGTTTGGTTGGGTGAGATGATTACTGAGCGCGGACTCGGTCAAGGTGTCTCAATGTTGATTTTTGCTGGTATCATTGCGCGTGTGCCAGCAGGTGTATACCAACTGTTCAAGGAACACGTTCTCCAAGGTGACGACCCAGCGCGTGGGTGGGCATTCTTGGCTGGTATCTTGTTGATCTTTATCTTGGTTATCGCGTTTGTTACGTGGTTTAACCAAGCGATTCGCAAGATTCCAATGCAATATACACGTCGTTCAACGGGTTCAGGTAACTCATCTTACTTGCCGTTGAAGATTAATGTTGCGGGTGTTATCCCTGTTATCTTCGCTTCATCATTGCTGGTAACGCCACAAACGATTTTGCAAGCTTTTGCAACTAAGTTTGCGGATGCAGGTTGGTACAACACTTTGATGCAATACCTATCAATGCAGACAATGCAAGGTGGTATTGTATACACGTTGTTGATTGTCTTGTTTACGTTCTTCTATGCCTTTGTTCAGGTTAACCCTGAAAAGGTTGCTGAGAACCTACAAAAGCAAGGTAGTTACATCGTGGGCGTCTGGCCTGGCCGCGCCACTGAGAAGTGGTTGTCAGGTCTGCTGATGCGTTTGTCAGTAGTCGGCGCTTTGTTCCTAGGATTCGTTGCTTTGGCACCTATCCTAGCAACACACATCTTCGGGTTGGATAGTAACCTTGGAATGTCAGGAACATCAGTATTGATTGTCATTGGTGTGGCAATTGATCTGATTCGCCAACTTGAAGGATTGATGATGAAGCGGCAATATGTTGGATTTATTCAAGAAGGAGTCGAAGCAAAATGAGTTTGAATATCATGCTATTGGGCTTGCCAGGTGTTGGTAAGGGTACCCAAGCTGCCAAGATTGTGGAAGAGTACAACTTGCCGCACATCAGTACGGGCGACATGTTCCGTGCGGCTATGGCTAACGAAACTGAACTTGGGTTGAAGGCAAAGTCATTCATGGATGCCGGTAACTTGGTCCCTGACGAAGTTACGAACGGTATCGTTGCCGAACGTTTGGCAGAAGAGGATACGAAGGTTGGATTCATCCTTGATGGATTCCCTCGTAACTTGGACCAAGCGAAGGCATTGGATGAGATGTTGGCAAAGGACGGTCGTTCATTGGACGGTGTTCTTTACTTCACAGCTGATACTGATGTTTTGGTTGATCGTATGATGGCCCGTGGCCGTGCAGACGATACGCCTGAAGTGATTAAGAATCGCTTGGACGTTAACGGAAAGCTTACTGAGCCAATCGCTGAGTTCTATGCCGAAAAGGGTATCTTGAACAAGATCGATGGTGCTCGCGAGCTTGATGTAGTGTTCGCTGATGTAAAGACGTTACTTGATAATTTGAAGAACGCTTAATTATTTAACGAAGCTTTTATTGTTTAATTACAAGTAAGCATGTTATAATAACTTGTTACGTTCTCCATTGTCACAACTAAGGAGGCAGCAACGTGGCCAACGATGTTATTGAAATTTCTGGTGTGGTAAAGGAAACTTTGCCAAATGCCATGTTTACCGTTGAATTGGAAAACGGCGCCGCCATTCTAGCTCACGTGTCAGGGAAGATTCGTAAGAACTTTATTCGCATTTTGCCTGGTGATCGTGTGACGGTTGAAATGTCGCCATATGATTTGACTAAGGGACGTATTACGTACCGCTTTAAGTAGTCAACCATAAAAATATCCAAGGGAGGTAAATACCATGAAGGTTCGTCCATCTGTTAAGCCTATGTGCGATAACTGCAAGGTTATCAAGCGTAACGGTCGTGTGATGGTGATTTGCTCTGCAAACCCTAAGCACAAGCAACGTCAAGGTGCATAATTTGCATTTTGGTCGTAAAACTTATTAAATCTTTGTATAGGAGGTAATCGTAATGGCTCGTATTGCTGGTGTTGATTTGCCTCGCGACAAGCGTGTCGTGATCGCATTGACATATGTATATGGAATCGGTAACGCAACTGCCAAGAAGGTGTTGGAAGAAGCTAAGGTTTCTGAAGACGTTCGTGTTCGTGATTTGACTCCCGACCAAGAGGACGCCATCCGTGCCGTCGTAGACGGTATTAAGGTGGAAGGTGACTTGCGTCGTGAAGTCTCATTGAACATTAAGGCATTGCAAGAAATTGCATCATACCGTGGTATCCGTCACCGTAAGGGCTTGCCTGTTCGTGGTCAAAACACGAAGAACAATGCCCGTACGCGTAAGGGCCCAGCTGTTGCAATTGCAGGTAAGAAGAAGTAATTAATTTTTAAGGAAAGGAGATTACTTGATTATGGCAGGTCGTACTAATCGTAAGCGTCGTGTAAAGAAGAATATTGAGTCAGGTGTTGCACACATCCACGCAACGTTCAACAACACGATCGTGATGATCACCGACGTTCAAGGTAACGCCGTTGCTTGGTCATCAGCTGGTTCTCTTGGATTTAAGGGTAGCCGTAAGTCAACGCCATTTGCTGCGCAAATGGCTGCTGAGGCTGCTGCCAAGGGTGCTATGGAAAACGGCATGAAGACTGTTGAGGTCACTGTTAAGGGACCTGGTTCAGGTCGCGAAGCCGCTATCCGTGCGTTGGCCGCTGCTGGTTTGGAAGTTACGTCTATTAAGGACGTTACTCCAGTACCACACAACGGTTCACGTCCACCAAAGCGTCGTCGTGTCTAATTGCCAGTTGCAACTAGTTCACACAATGCTTTGAAAGGGGTAACAAACAGTATGCTTGAATTCGAAAACCCAAAGATTACGCTGGTTGAAGAGGATAGCAATTACGGTAAGTTTGTGGTTGAGCCGCTTGAACGTGGTTACGGAACTACTTTGGGTAACTCCCTACGCCGTGTATTGTTGTCTTCATTGCCTGGTGCGGCAATCAATTCAGTACAAATTGATGGCGTTTTGCACGAGTTTTCAACGGTCGAAGGTGTCGTTGAAGACGTTACGCAAATCATTTTGAACCTCAAGAAGGTTTCAATGCGCATCGACAGTGATGAAGAGAAGACGCTCGAAGTTAACGTAACCGGTCCCGCTACTGTGACGGCCGGCGACATCGCTGGTGACAGTGATGTGGAGATTTTGAACAAGGACCTTCACATTGCCACTGTTGCGGCTGGGGCTACGTTGCACATGACTTTGTCTGCAGAACGCGGACGTGGTTATGTGTCTGCGGACCAGAATAAGGAATTGCATGATGAAATGCCAATTGGCGTTCTAGCAATTGATTCAATCTTTACCCCAATCGAACGCGTAAACTATCAAGTTGAGAACACGCGTGTGGGTAACCGTGATGACTTTGACAAGTTGACTTTGGACATCTGGACTGATGGATCATTGACTGCTACTGAAGCTATTTCATTGGCAGCTCGCATCATGTCAGACCACTTGAACTCATTCGTTGAGTTGTCAGAACGTGCGGTTAACACACAAGTGATGGTAGACAAGGAAGAAGCACCAACTAGCAAGCATGCCGACACTCCTATTGAAGAGTTGGACTTGTCAGTTCGTTCTTATAATTGTCTCAAAAGGGCCGGGATCAACTCTGTACAAGAGTTGACGGAGCGTACAGAAACTCAAATGATGTCTGTACGAAACCTCGGTCGGAAATCACTTGACGAAATCCAGGAAAAGCTGGCAGTGCTCGGTTTAGGGTTCCGCAAGGAAGATTAGATTAAACGATAGAATTCCAAGTAAAGGAGGACATACTCATGGGATACCGCAAGTTGGGACGTACTAGCTCACAACGTAAGGCTATGTTGCGTGATTTGACGACTGCTTTGTTGATCAACGGTCGCATTCAAACGACAGAAGCTCGAGCTAAGGAAGTTCGCCGTACTGCAGAAAAGATGATTACGTTGGGTAAGCGTGGTGACTTGGCTTCACGCCGTAAGGCCGCTGCTTTCGTACGTAACGTCGTTGCTGACGTACAAACGACTGAAGATAACAAGGTCAAGGTAGAAACGGCTTTGCAACACTTGTTCAACGATGTTGCACCTCGCTTTGAGGGCCGTGCAGGTGGTTACACTCGCATCTTGAAGACGGTACAACGTCGTGGAGACGCTGCACCAATGGTTATCTTGGAATTGGTTGACTAATTTCATTGGTTAATTAATACAAAACAATGAAATCTCTCATGTTACATGGTATAAACCGTTACGATGATGGCAGTAGCCAAGTCTAGGTTGAATGGCAGTGATGTCGCACCGGTAACGTGTGAGGTTTTTTTGTGTCTAGAGATATTTTACAAAAGCCCTGTTCTTAAACTGAACAGGGCTTTTTGTGGTCCTTGTGACTAGATAGTGTGCTACTATCCAGGTTCAAGGCATCCTTATTTATTTTTCGTTATAAAAAGTCTATACTGAGTGTAATAAATGAGATGGGGGTACCATATTATGGCATTACAATTAGATGATATTATTTTTCAAATGACGATTCATTTAACGCCAGGTAGTTTTACAAACAACAAAATTACAATTAATGGGCAAAGCTATCAATACCGTTGTTTGGATGGGGTGCAGATGGGGGATACAGTTCGCGTTGCTCGTGTTGTCGGGGAGACATTGATTCTGGAAAAAGTACCATCGCGGGGGACTGATAGTGAGTTATAATTTCGATCAGCGGTTGCTTCATCAAACGTTTGTTTTAGATCATGATAATTATGATGTCGGTATGTTACGAGTGAATGGTATTTATTATCAACTTCAGAGTGATGTACCAGTATCTATTGGTGATGTGGTCTATGTGGCAGACATTGTTGGTAACCAATTAATCGTTCAAAAAGGAGACTTGGGTGATGATAGTATTTAGTATTTTAGCAATTATCGTTGTATTAATTATTGGGGTGATTTTATTTACCGGGGTCCGCATTATTCCCCAAAATATGGTTGGCATGGTTTCTGTGCTTGGTAAATATCAAAAACAAATTGAACCAGGACTGCATGTCGTTGTACCAGTCATTACGCACGTTGATCGTGTTGATCTTGCCCAGGTACCAATTCGACTAAGTGAACAAAGTGTTATTTCGCAGGATAATGCGGAAGTCATCATTTCACTGTCATTGAATTACCACGTCACAAATCCATATAAGTTTACATTTGAGAATGCGGACTCCGTGAAGTCAATGATTCAGCAATCACGTGCACATCTACGTGGGATTATTGGTACGATGGATTTGAACGATGTGTTGAACGGGACAGAGCGAATTAACGCCGCTTTGAGTCGCGAATTGGGGTCGATTACGGATGCTTATGGGGTAAATGTGGATCGTATTAACATTGATACAATTCAACCAACACCTGAAATCCAAGAGTCGATGAATAAGCAAATTAATGCAACCCGTGAACGTGAGGCTGCCATTGCACGAGCGCAAGGTGAAGCGCGTTCAATTGAACTCACGACGAAAGCTAAGAATGATGCGCTAGTTGCAACCGCTGAAGCCGATGCGAAAGCGGTTCGCTTGGCTGCGGATGCTGAGGCTTATCGTATTCAGAAGGCTAATGAGATTCTGAGTCAGGTTGATGGCAATTATTTGGCTGCCCAAAATATTGATGCTTTCCGTGATGTGGCTAAGAGCCCCGCTAACACGGTTATTGTACCTAATACGGCCATTGACGCACTTGGTGATTTAAAGGTCGCTGGCGCGCTGTTAGGCACTAATAAAGTAGATCAGCCGGTTAAGCCGCTATCAGACTAACCGAATAATAATAAAAAAGACCTTCGCAGCAATTTTTAGCTGCGAAG
>NZ_KQ970391.1:99121-100142 GCF_001579105.1 Weissella sp. DD23
GTTGTTGGTTAATTAACCGTGGTGTGCACGCTTGGCAAAGAAATCACCAATGAATTGAATCAAGACGATCAAAAGTAGAATCAAGATCGTTGCTAGCCACATCACGTCGTTTTGGAAGCGTTGGTATCCAGTCACGATTGCGGTTGTTCCCAAACCACCAGCACCAATGGCACCGGCCATGGCTGTCAAACCGACCAAACTAATCAATGTGACCGTTGATACACGGATTAATTCAGAACGGCCTTCACGTAGGTAGACATCGGTAATGATGTCCCAGTTTGTCGCACCAAATGAACGCGCGGCTTCAACTTTACCAGCATCAACACCAAGCAAAGCGACTTGGACTTGACGTGCGTAGAAGGGGAAAACACCCAATGACAATGGCACCAAGGCGGCTGTCGTTCCGATTGTTGTGCCGACAATCAACTGGGTCAAAGGTGAGAAGGCGACCACCATGATGATAAATGGAATGGCACGTCCAACTGAGACAACCTTATCCAAAATCTGGAAGAGTGGTCGGTTTGGCGTAATACCATCATCCGCCGTTAGCACCAAACCAGTTCCGAAGAGTAAGCCAATCAAACCACCAATGATGGCAGATCCGACCGTCATGAAAATGGTTTGCCAGATAGCGATCCCCCAACCGAAATCACCACCCCAACCAAGTGAGTAAACGTTAGGTAAGTTTTGTTGTATCCAATCAGCCATTAGTGTTGTCCTCCTACGTGTAATTCTTGAATTTGAACACCGTGATCAGCAAAGCTTGCCTTTGCCGTTGCACGTTGTGACGCTGTTCCCTTGAAGATAGCAATTGCTAAGCCAACCGGTGTCTTGGTTAGGATTTCCATGTTTGAGTACAACAGGTTGGTTGTGACACCGTAATCGGCGTAAATCGTTGACAACAGTGGTTGGGCCGTATCGGCACCAACATAGTTAATTTGCAACAATTCTTCATCATCAGCCAAAGGTTGTTCTTCGAGCAGCTCAGTCACCTTTTCAAGGGCTTCATCACGGTTTGTGG
>NZ_KQ970391.1:100162-109281 GCF_001579105.1 Weissella sp. DD23
GCCGTGTTGATAAAGTCCTTGGTCAATTGCTTCTGTGGGTTCGTGAAGATTTCCAACAATGAGCCACGTTCGATGATGACACCGTTTTCCATGACGGCCACCTTGTTGGCCGCTTCCTTAACGGCTTGCATCTCGTGCGTAATCAAAACGATTGTTAGGCCGAGTTCTTGGTTTAGCTTCTTCAATAGCGCTAGGATTTGGTTTGTTGTCTTAGGATCCAAAGCAGAAGTTGCTTCATCGGAAATCAAAATTTCAGGGTCGTTTGCCAAGGCTCGGGCGATGGCAACACGTTGCTTTTGACCACCAGACAATTGGGCAGGGTAGTTACCAGCACGGTCTGCCAAGCCAACCAAGTCAAGGAGGTCATTAACCTTCTTTGCCTTGTCGGCCTTGCTCATCTTGGCGTGCTTCAATGGTTGCACAACGTTCCCAAAGACGGTTAACTCGCTCATCAAGTTAAAGTGTTGGAAGATCATCCCAATCTTCTTGCGCTCATCACGTAGTTGCGCTGGCTTAAGTGACGTCATCTCAGTGCCGTTAACAAGGACGCTACCAGATGTTGGTCGTTGTAGCAGGTTGATGGTGCGGACAAGTGTTGACTTACCAGCTCCAGAGTAACCAACAATACCGTAAATATCGCCTTTTTCAATTGTGATTGATTCGTTTTGTACGGCCACGATTTCGCGATTTTTTTGCTTAAAAGTGACGTTAATGTCTGTTAATGAAATAACTGCCATGAATCTTCTCCTTATATCTCCGTTATGTATAACTGCCAGACTAAAATAGCCTGGCAGTTGGATTGTCTATGTGGGTGATGATTACTTCAACGTAATATCCCAAGCTGGCAATTCAGCTTGACCCCAAGTCTTCTTCAAGTATTGCTTTGTAGCCTTAGTTTGGTAAGCCTTCACAACTTCCTTGTAAATCTTCTTGTTAGCATTCTTCTTAGAAGCAGCGATGATGTTGATCCACTTCTTTGAATCCTTGTTAACCGGCTCAACGTAGATTGCTGAGCTCAACTTCAACTTAGCTTGTTGGGCGTAGTTCGTGTTGATAACGGCGCCTTCAACAGACTTCAATGATGAAGGTGCTTGATCAGCTGCGACTTCCTTGATATCCAACTTTAACTTGTTTGACTTAATGTCCTTAACCGTTGGCATATCAACACCCTTCTTCAAGGTAATCAAACCAGCTGATTGTAGCAAAACCAAAGCACGTGCTTCGTTTGTCGCATCGTTTGGAACGGCAATCGCGTCACCCTTCTTAAACTTCTTCACAGACTTGTACTTCTCAGAGTACAAACGAATAGGGGTGATAAACGTCTTACCAATTGCCTTAACGCCGTTCTTGTTTGACTTGTTCCAGTTTTCCAAGAAGTAGTAGTGTTGGAAGGCGTTCAAGTCCAATGTGCCATCGGCAACGGCTTTGTTAGGTTGGTTGTAGTCCGTAAAGACCTTGGTCTTCAATGTGATGCCATACTTCTTCTTGGCAGTCTTGGCGACTTCCTTCCAGAGGTCAGCATCTGAAGTACCAACGATACCAACCGTTACGGTCTTTGAGTCAGCACTGACGGCTGCGGCTGGCAAAATAACTGAGGCTGTCAAAGCAGTAGCAGCAACGGCTACCCCATAAGTAAAGAACTTCTTCATAAGTCATGTCTCCCAATAAAAACTTTTTAGTATTATTTGTTAATTGCTTCAAGTTATAACATAGCGTTCGGTGGCTAGGAAACAAAAAAGACCCGTTTCCGTCAGGCCATCCAATTGACAGCCAGATAGAAACGAGTCTTCGTGTTACCATTCTACATTTATCCAGAAAATTACTCTTCTGAACCTTAACAACGAGCGGGCAGTGAGCGATATGATGCTTTGCCGATTCGTGTGTCTTGTAACGTAGACCAACCCGTCGTTCGCTTACAGACTTGCTGCTCACCAACGCCAATCACAGGCCATTTTCAATTACTCACCACATAACAACTTCCACCGAACGTTGTCTCTCTTAGATGCTTTAAGCAATTTACTTTCCTGCTCAACTTGTTTGTTAACTTGAAATGCTTGATTTGTATATTAAACGATTCTCATAATCATGTCAACACTTTTAGGGTTACTTTGTGCCTAATTCATCCTGTCGTACGAAGAACCAAACGAACAGTAGCATGATTGGGGCACCAAACATGGTCCAAGCCCCGATGATCAAGCCAAGGTAGTGTGCAACGATGGCGGCGATTAGAAAGGCGGCAATGACTAAGCCGACGTTCCGCGTCTTCACAAATTGGGTCTTATCGTGATTGAGCAGACCACTGCCTAGCGTGGCCCCAAAAGTCTTCAAATTACCAGTACTCAAGACGGTGGCGTAGGGCATCCCCCGCAATTTACCGAAAGTATCAGCCTGCATCGCCATAAAGATGGCCAAAATACTGAGGACGAGTTCTGTTGGCACGTGAGTCATTTCCAAGATGGCTACCAAGAGAACACCAAACATTTCGATAAGGACCGAACGGGCTTCCCATTGCATCTGCGTGCGGAAGGAATACTTCTTGATTAATTGGTTTAGCATCGCCCCAAATAAGAAGGCGATGACAGGCCAGAAAAAGAGGCTCGCTTGGTGCCAGTGCCCTGAGGCAACGTTAATCCCAAATTGCAACAAGTTACCACTTTGGAAGCTAGCGAATCGATTGTCGTGAAAGGCAAAGGTGTAGGAGTCGATGTACCCAGCGGTTCCGGCCAGCAACATCCCCACACGCAATGACTCCTTATATGCGAATTTTTGTTCTGCCATTAGTACTTTTACCTGCTTTCTACTTATATAAATGATAAAATAATTCCAACTGATAGTTTAACACTTACGCAAAGAAAGGTGTTTTTTTAGGCGTCCAATGTTAACAACTGGTTGTGGTAGAATAGCAGTTAATGAATGAAAATTAGGAGACAGAACGTCATGACACTGGAATTTCCAGATGATAGTATGGCCCTCCATACTGATGCATACCAATTATCAATGATGCAAACTTACTTCAAGAAGGGCATTCACGAGCGTAAGGCTGTTTATGAGATGTTTTTCCGCAATATGCCATTTAAAAATGGCTACGCGGTTTTTGCCGGTTTGGAGCGAATTGTTGACTATTTGCGGGGCTTGCATTTTTCAGAAAGTGATATTGCTTATCTGCGTTCAACGGGTGAGTTTGATGAAGACTTCATGGATTACCTAGCAACTTGGCAATTTAAGGCCACGGTGCGCGCACCGCATGAAGGCGAAGTCGTTTTCAATAATGAACCAATTATTCAAGTTGAAGGTAGCGTGTTTGATGCGCAACTCGTTGAGACACCGCTACTTAACATTGTTAATTACCAAACGTTAATTGCGACCAAGGCGTCACGCATTCGCTCAGTCGTCGGTGATCAACCGCTCTTGGAATTCGGCACGCGCCGTGCGCAGGAAATGGATGCTGCTTTGTGGGGGACACGTGCGGCTTATATTGGTGGCTTTAATGCCACTTCGAATGTGCGGGCTGGTAAGCTGTTTGGCATTCCAATTTCAGGGACGCACGCGCACAGCTTGGTGCAGGTCTATCGCAATGACTATGAAGCGTTTAAGGCCTATGCCGAAACCCACAAGGATGTGGTCTTTTTGGTCGATACTTATGATACGTTGCGTTCAGGTGTCCCTTCAGCCATTCGTGTGGCTAAGGAAATGGGCGATAAGATTAACTTCATCGGCGTGCGTATCGATTCAGGTGACTTGGCTTATGTCTCAAAGGGCGTCCGCAAAATGTTGGATGAAGCGGGCTTCCCAGATGCTAAGATTGTCGCCTCAAATGATTTGGATGAAGAGACGATTACGAGCTTGAAACTGCAAGGCGCTAAGATTGATACTTGGGGAATTGGTACTAAGCTGATTACGGCCTATGATCAACCAGCTTTGGGTGGTGTTTATAAGGTTGTGTCGATTGAAAACGAAGCCGGCGAGATGGTTGATACCATCAAGATTTCGGGCACTGCTGAGAAGATTTCAAACCCAGGTAAGAAGCAGGTTTGGCGCATTACCCGTAATTCAGATGGTAAGTCACAAGGCGATTACATCGCGTTGTGGGATGAGAATCCCCGTGATTTGCCTGAAGGTTTGTACATGTTCCATCCAAGCTATCCTTATTTGAATAAAACAGTTGTGGATTATACGGCGCGACCAATTTTGCACGACATCATCGTTGATGGTGAATTAGTGTATGAATTGCCAGCCTTGGACGACATCCGCAACTATACGGCTGAGCATATTGAGTCATTGTGGTCAGAGTACCGCCGTGATTTGAATCCACAAGAATACCCAGTTGATTTGTCACAAGCGGCTTGGGACCACAAGATGAACTTAATTAAGGAAATGCGTGAGTACGTTTCTGAAGTTGCAAAAGAGTACGATAAAGATTAAGGAGCATAAATCGCATGCGTGAGTTACAAAAGCACATTATTGATACATTAGGCGTTCAAGCCACGATTGATCCGGAAACGGAATTCCGTCGTTCAGTTGAATTGTTGAAGGACTACCTTAAGAAGACGGGCATGAAGACGCTGGTTTTGGGTATTTCAGGTGGGCAAGATTCAACGTTGGCCGGTAAGATGTCACAAACTGCTGCTGAAGAGCTGCGGGCTGAAACCGGAGATGACAGCTACAAGTTTGTGGCGATGCGTTTGCCATACAATGCCCAAGCTGACGAACAAGATGCCTTGGATTCAATCGCCTGGCAACAAGCCGACCAAACGGTCCGGGCCAACATTGAAGATGCCGTTGTGGGGATGACGAACCAATTGGCTGAAGCAGGTATTGCAATCAGCGACTTCAACAAAGGAAACATCAAGGCCCGTGAACGCATGATTGCCCAATATGGTGTGGCTGGTGCGATGCATGGTGTTGTTGTCGGCACGGACCACGCGGCTGAAGCGTTGGCTGGGTTCTACACGAAGTTTGGGGATGGCGCTGCGGATATTACACCGTTGTACCGTTTGAATAAGCGCCAAGGTCGTCAAATTTTGGCCTACTTGGGTGCCCCAGAACATTTGTACCAAAAGACGCCAACGGCGGATCTTGAAGAAGACCGTCCAGCTTTGCCTGATGAAGTTGCTTTGGGTGTTAGCTACGATGCCATCGATGATTACCTTGAGGGTAAGGATGTTGCTGAAAAGGATGCCATCCAAATTGAAAAGCTCTTCACCATGACGGAACACAAGCGTCAATCACCAGTCACGGTATTCGACGAGTGGTGGCGTTAATTTAATAAGCACGACTAATTTTTAAAGCGCAAATCTGTTGCTGACACAGGCAACGGATTTGCGCTTTTTTGCTATGGGGAAGTAATTCGGACCGCTATTAAATTCTTCACCTTAAAAACGGACAAAGTTCACAAATGAGCATGAAAATGGAATTATAAGCGAAATTTATAATTATTTTCGTTTGTAATATATACAGTTAGAAACGCTTATATAAAGGCGTTTGTTAACTAAAAACAAGTTTGTGAAGTTTTGACCAATCTGTTAGTTGTGTCGTTTAATTAACTTATCGATAAAATATGTGAAACAAAGAACTAGTTGAGAGTTTTTGAGGAAGAGCAATGAATTATGTAGCTATTGTTGGTACGAATGCTCGTAAGTCATATAACCGAAGTTTACTTTGGTTTATGAAGAAGCATTTCAATGCCCAAGCAAATATTGAGATTGTGGAGATTGCTGATTTACCACTATTTAGTGAAGATGCTGAAACGCCAGTACGAATTGCTGAAATTGCACGTCAAATCGCCGCGTCAGATGGTGCTATCATCTCAACGCCTGAGTATGATCACTCGATTACGGCAGCGTTGAAATCATTCGTTGAGTGGATGAGTTATGGTGACTTACACCCATTCACGAATTTACCCGTCATGATTGTCGGGGCGTCACTTGGCCGCCAGGGAACGAATAATGCGCAAGAACATTTACGGCAAATTATGGATGCACCAGGAATTGATGCGTTTGTGTTACCAGGTAATCAATTTTTAGTTGGACCAGCGGCCACGAATATTGATATTAAGACCGATGACATGACAGATGCGCGGACGATTTCATTTTTGGAAACGATTTTCCAAAACTTTATGGTCTTTGCTAAGTCATTGCAACCAATGCGCGCTATGGCGTTCGACCGGACAAGTGGTGCTATGCCAACAGTTGCGGGTGAAGGCGTGGTGGAATCTGTTAAGTTGGGTTATGCCAACCTTGATAAGGTGATGCCGGGTTCGGGACTCGATGTGGATGCGGTACCAACCGTCATTTCACCTGATGTGGATGCAACGGTTGTTGAACAAGGAGACGGTTGGTGGATTGAAAAGACGACATTGACTGATGATGTCGTTACCAGTCAGCTTGTTACAGCAGGGGCGGCCGTTGATGACGATGAAGAAGATGCCACCACGGGAGCTTCTATGTTTTGATTAAAATATCGAAAGCATGGCGGGCGATGGGCACGACCAATCAAATTACTTTGTTTGGCACGGATGATGAACGATATCTCGATGATGCGATTCGTTTTGTGAACCATTACGAGGATTTATTGACGGTAAATCGCCCAGTGTCGGCGGTGATGGCTATCAATCATGCTGCCGGTCAGTCGCCGGTGGTGGTACCACCAGCAGTTTATCAGTTGGTCAAACGGGCGGTTGCAGTTAGCAACCAGCATTTTGGATTTAATGCCGCGATTGGGCCGTTAGTCAAACTTTGGCACATCGGTTTTGCCGATGCGCGGGTCCCTAGCGATATCGAAATTGGCCAGCGTCGTGAATTGATTGGCAGTGATGAGATTGTCCTGGATGATGAGCGCTTGTCGGTCTATCTACCGCATGCGGGGATGGAATTAGATTTAGGAGCTATTGCGAAAGGGTACATTGCGGACCGGTTGCAGGATTATCTGAGGTCCCAGGGCCACATGGCTGCGATTATTAATTTCGGTGGCAACATTGTGTTGATGAACGAGGCGCCACATAAAGCTGACGGTCGTTGGCGCATTGGTGTCCGGGATCCCTTGGTCCGACATGGCAAAACGATTGGTTTACTTACCACACCGGCAACCTCGGTCGTGACAAGTGGGGTGGCAGAACGGCACCTGGTCGCAGACGGGCAGACTTATCACCATATCATTGATCCAGAAACAGGTTATCCACATGATAATGAGTTGGCTAGTGTCACGGTTATTTCACCTGAATCAATTGATGGTGAAATCGAGACAACCCGGTTGTTCTTCAATGATGGCCCAATCGATGGCCAGTACCCGTTTGGTGCAATTTTTATTTATCGTGATAAATCCATTCAGTTGGTTAACATTCGACCGGATGATTTTAAAATAACGAACCCTGATTTTTATCTTAAGGAGTCATAACAAATGGCAGATCAAATTGAATTAGAAAATAACAAGACGCTGATTGATGAGCAAGGGCTGATTAACTTGCCAACTGGAAAATTGTCATTGCACATGTTGCGCCAAGTGTTGCGCGTGCTGCCATTCGAGATGGATTTGGCAGATGCTGACGATAACTTGATTTATTTTTCAGACAATGACCAACGTGTGAATACACGCGCAACGAAGCAACTTGGCCAACCATTCGTGGGAACTTTTGCGAAGGAAGAACAAGAAGCTGTTGCGATGATGTTGGCCGATTTGCACAAGGGCGCAGCTGATCATTTCGAACAATGGTTTCCTAAAAATGAGCAAACCATCTATGTTAACTTTTACGCAATCCGCGACATTGATGGGACTTTCTTAGGCACGTTGCAATTCACGGGTGACATTACGCGCATTCAAGGGTTCCGTGGTATTCGGACCGCGTTTAATGCCGGAAAGTCAGACAAATAAGCAATTTTAATTGGCAAAACGTTTAACTTGTGTTGCAGGGGTTCTGCCAAATTCAGGGCTATGCTATTATTTGTGAAGGTTATAATTTGCGGAGGTAGCACACGTGTTATTAAATGACTTAGATTATTTTGTCACGCTAGCTGAAGAAGGGACGTTCACAAAGGCGTCCCAGAAAAAATACGTCTCACAACCCTCGATTACCAATGCCTTACAGCGATTGGAAAAAGAGTTGGGTGAGACATTGATTATTCGCCAACGGGGGACACGTTCAGTTGTGTTAACCGAAGCGGGTCAAATCTTATATAAACACAGTAAACAAATTTTACGTGAGACTGAAATCATTAAAAGTGATATCAGTAATCAACAAAAGATTTGGCTAGGTGTACCACCAATTATTGGTGCAACCATTTTTCCAGCGATTATGCGACGCTTGGGGACTGACGAGATTGATGCCATTCACATGGTGGAAAGTGGTTCCAGCGACATGTACGAATTACTGGATAAGGACCGCGTTGATATGGGGTTTGTTGGTAGCTTAACGCCAGAGCGCAGCAAGCAATACGACAGTACCTATATTACGAAGAGTTCCTACGTGGTGGCCTTACCAGTTGATCATCCGCTAGCAACTCGCGATTATTTATCGTTTGAGGACTTACGTGGTGAACGGTTCATCTCCGTGGGGGATGCCTTCACGCAACACCAAGTTCTCGTTGATCAGCTCCGTCGTTATGATATGCATGATGAAATTGACAATATGTATATCACGAACGAGCTGATGACTGAGCAAGGATTGATTGCAGCGGGTAATGGTGTTGGCATCATGATTAAGTTGGCCGTTGCCGGTCGTCGCGATATTGCGATGGTACCGCTCCGAGATCCGATTGATTTTTATATCTATTTGATTCAGAAGCGTGATCATCAATTATCAGATTTTGAAAATATCACAAAACAGAAAATGGTTGAGGCAATTAATGACCTTAACTTCTAATTAATGAGGAGAAATATTATGTCACAAGAATTCCGTATTGAATCAGATGCAATTGGTGAAGTACAAGTGCCTGTTGAGGCTGCTTGGATGGCCCAAACACAACGTTCATTGCAAAACTTTCCAACTGGTGCACGGATGCCTTTGGGAATCATCCGCGCTTTGTTGAACATCAAGCGTGCGGCTGCAATGGCTAACAAGGCTAACGGTTCATTGGCTGCCGACATGGCCGATGCGATCGTGGCAACGATTGACGGCTTGTTGCAAT
>NZ_KQ970391.1:109331-119445 GCF_001579105.1 Weissella sp. DD23
CTATCTGTTTACCAAACGGGTTCAGGTACGCAAACAAACATGAACACGAACGAAGTGGTTGCCCACTTGGCAAGTGAACAAAGTGGTTTGCAAATCTTGCCTAACGACCACGTGAACATGGGTCAATCATCAAACGATATCTTCCCAACGGCGATGCACATTGTGGCGGTTGAAGCTGTCGATAACGTTGAAAAGGCATTGGCCCACTTGATTGATGAATTGCGTGTTAAGCAAGACGCCTTCTGGGAGACAATCAAGGTTGGTCGTACGCACTTGCAAGATGCAACGCCATTGACATTTGGTCAAGAATTGTCAGGTTACATTTCAGCTTTGAAGCACAACCAAGCTAACATTGATGCTTTGCGCCCACAATTGTACGAATTGGCAATGGGTGGTACGGCAGTTGGAACTGGCTTGAACGCGAACACGGAATTGGGTAAGGCAATTGCTGCAACAGTTTCAGAAGTTTACGGCTTCCCATTCACGGCCGAAAGCAACAAGTTCTACGGTTTGGCTAACCACACAGCCATGAACACGGTTCACGGTGCCTTTAAGTCATTGGCTGCCGACTTGATGAAGATCGGAAACGACATCCGCTTCTTGGCGTCAGGTCCTCGTGGTGGTTATGGTGAGTTGTCAATTCCAGCTAACGAACCTGGTTCATCAATTATGCCAGGTAAGGTTAACCCAACCCAAGTTGAAGCATTGACGATGGCTGCTGTGCGCGTCTTCGGAAATGATACGACGATTACGATGGCCTCAAGCCAAGGTAACTTCGAGTTGAACGTCTTTAAGCCTGTTATGATTGACGCCTTCCTGGAGTCAGCTGAATTGATGGCTGGTACGATGACGGGATTTGCCGATCGTATGATTCACGGTTTGGACGTTAAGCCAGCTCGCATGCGTGAGTTGTTGGATAACTCATTGATGACGGTGACCGCATTGTCACCACACATCGGTTACCACGCCGCTGCTGAAATTGCACAAGCTGCTGACAAGAATGGTACGACGTTGAAGGTCGCTGCGCTTGAGTCAGGTGATTTGACTGAAGAACAATACGACGAGTGGATGGACTTCATGGCAATGACGAACCTTGAGCGTTCAAACAAGGAGTAAAAACATGGCTAAGTTTATTTTCCCTAAGGCAAATATCGCTGACTTGCAAGATAGCTACGATTTCGTCGTTATTGGGTCAGGCGCAGCAGGTATGACGGCCGCAATTCAAGCACAAGAATTGGGTTTGAAGGTTGCCATCTTTGAAAAGCTGGAAGCGCTTGGTGGTAACTCGAACCGTGCATCATCAGGTATGAATGCGGTTGAAACGTTTGTCCAACTTGATCATGGGGTGATTGATTCACAAGAATCATTCTATGAAGATACGCTTAAAGGTGGTGGCGGTGCCAATGACAAGGAATTGTTGCAATACTTTGTGACGCACTCTGAGTCAGCCGTTGATTGGTTGTATAACCACAACATCAACCTAACTGATTTGACGTCAACTGGTGGGATGACGCAAAAGCGTGCACACCGTCCTGGCGATAAGTCAGCGGTTGGTGGTTACTTGGTGAAGGGTTTGCAAAAGCAATTAGCCTTTAAGCAAATTCCATTGTTTGCCGGTACTGAAGTCTTGGAATTGGTTAAGACGGCTGACAAGATTACGGGCTTGAAGATTAAGCACGCCGAAATTGGTGAGCGCACGGTCAATGCCAAGGCGGTCTTGATTGCAGCGGGTGGCTTTGCGCAAAACAAGGAGATGTTGGCTGAATACGCCCCTGAAGTGTTGGACTTGAAGACAACGAATCACCCCGGTGCAACTGGTGACGGGATGAAGTTGGCGACGGCCGTTGGTGGTACGTTGGTTGATATGAGCAAGATTCAAATTCACCCAACTGCGCAACAAGATACAGATCACGTGTACTTGATTGGTGAAGGTGTGCGTGGTGAAGGGGCCATCTTGGTTAACCGGGCTGGTCAACGTTTCGTGAACGAAATGACGACGCGTGATAAGGCGACAGCTGCGATTAACGATTTGCATGAAGACGGGGCAACGTTGATTTTGGATCAAGGTATTCGCGATGCGTTCCCAGCAATTAACTTCTACCACGCCATGGGCTTGGTGATGGAAGGGGCAACGTTGGCTGAGTTGGCAGAAACGGCTAACTTGGACGCTGACAACTTGGCTGCAACCGTTGCTAAGTGGAATGAGTTCCAAGCTGCTGGTGAAGATGCAGAGTTTGGTCGTAACACGGCGATGGATCGTGGGATTGCCACGGCGCCATTCTACGCCATTCACATTAAGCCAGCCATCCACTACACGATGGGTGGCATCAAGATCAACACGTTGACTGAGGTTGTGACGGAAGCTGGCGAGCCAGTGACTGGCTTGTATGCCGCCGGTGAAGTAACGGGTGGTTTGCACGGTAACAACCGTATCGGTGGTAACTCAATTGCCGAAACGGTGGTGTTTGGTCGTCAGGCTGGTAAGCAAGCGGCTAAGTACGTCCTTGGTTTGTAAAATAGCATAGAAAATATAGATAGGAAATTTCTCATGAATTCTTTGGAAAAAGTGGATTATAAGAAATTCATTGCGCCATTGGTAGTTGGGTTAGTGCTATGGTTCTTGGCCAGTGTGCGCCCAGACGGTATGTCAATTAGTGCGTGGCACATGTTTGCGATTTTCGTGGCCACGATTGTTGGGTTGGTCACTAAGCCATTGCCACTTGGTGGTGTTGCTTTGGTTGGGTTCGTTGCGGTTGTGTTGACGGGTACGGTCCCAATGGACACGGCTATCGTGGGATTTGGAAATGGCTCAATTTGGTTGATTGTGATGGCCTTCTTCATTTCACGTGGGTTTATCAAGACTGGTTTGGGGCGTCGCATTGCGTTGATATTCGTACGCGCTTTTGGTAAAAAGACGCTAGGGTTGGCATATGCTTTGTCTGCGGTTGACTTGGTTGTTGCCCCTGGAACGCCATCAAATACGGCTCGTGCTGGTGGGGTGATGTTCCCAATCATTAAGTCATTGGCCCAAACGTTTGGTTCAGATCCTGAAAAGGGTACGGAACGTAAGATTGGTTCATTCTTGATTTTTACGGAATTCCACGCTAACGCTATTACGGCGGCCATGTTCTTGACGGCCATGGCAGGTAACCCAATTGCGCAAGCCTTCGCGGCCAAGCAAGGTGTTGATATTACTTGGATGAACTGGTTCTTGGCAGCTTTGGTGCCTGGTATTTTGTCATTGATTATTGTGCCATTCTTGATTTACAAGATGTATGCCCCTGAAGTTAAGGAAACGCCAGATGCCAAGGATTGGGCAGCCGGTGAGTTGCACGAAATGGGTAAGATTTCGAAGCCAGAAATCATGATGATTGTTGGTTTCGTCATTGCCTTGGCATTGTGGATTTTGGGCTCATTCATTGGGATTGACTCAACGACAACTGGATTCTTGGTTATTGGTTTCTTGTTGATTGCTGGTGTTTTGTCATGGAATGACATTCTAAAGGAAACTGGCGCTTGGAACACATTGTTCTGGTTCTCAGTTTTGGTCATGATGGCGAGTCAATTGAATGCCCTAGGCTTCATCCCTTGGTTGTCAAAGACCATCGGGGCTAGCTTGGGTGGTTTGAACTGGTTCGTAGTGTTGATTGTTTTGCTTGTCGCATACTTCTACAGCCACTACTTCTTCGCCTCATCAACGGCCCACGTTTCAGCTATGTACGCCGCCTTCTTGGCCGTGGCGATTGCTGCTCACGTGCCAGCGTTGTTGGCAGCGTTGATGCTTGGATTCTTCGGAAACTTGATGGCCTCAACAACGCACTATTCTTCAGGTCCTGCACCTATCTTGTTTGGCGCTGGTTACGTCAAGCAAGGTGAATGGTGGCGGATGAACTTCATCTTGGGATTGGTTTACATCGTCATTTGGATTGGTGTTGGTAGTTTGTGGATGAAGTTGCTTGGTATGTGGTAAACAACTTCGTTTGAGTTAAACAGAAAAAATAGCAGAGATGACTCGGTTCGCAAGAATTGGGTCATCTCTTTTCGGTAAAGAGGAATTTTAAGATGACGCAAAAACATCATCAAAAGGTCGTACTAGTTGGCGACGGGATGGTTGGATCAGCCTTTAGTTATGCGTTGATGCAACAAGGGGTTGCTGAAGAGTTAGCCATTGTGGATGTGGCGAAGGATTATGCCACGGGGGATGCCTTAGATTTAGAAGATACGGCGCCTTGGACGTATCCAAAGCAAGTGACGGGTGGTCATAATTATCAAGTGGTCGCAGATGCAGATATTGTGGTGATTACAGCTGGTGTTGGACGTAAACCAGGACAGACACGGCTAGAGTTGATTGACAAGAATTTGACGATTGTGAAACAGGTCGTTGATAACGTCATGGCGGAAGGGTTTACAGGGATCTTTGTGGTCGCAACGAACCCGGTTGATATCATCACGTTAGCGGTCCAACAATTTTCGGGTCTCCCTGAACATCGTGTGATTGGGACGGGGACAGCTTTGGATACCGCGCGTTTACAAGTTGCGTTGGCTGAACAGTACGGCGTGGCACCAGCTGCAATTGATGTCTTAGTCTTAGGCGAACATGGTGATTCGGCGTTTGCAAATTTTGATGAGGCGCAAATTGGCGGACAATCATTAAACGACTTTAATAAAAAGTACGGAAATTCTGCCCAAGACTTGGTAGAATTAATGGAAGCAACAACAAAGAAAGGCGGGGCCATTATCGGCCGCAAAGGGGCAACGTTTTATGGCGTTGCGACAGCCTTGGCACGCATTGTCCGTGCGATATTGCGAGATGAAAGCATGGTGTTGCCAGTTAGTGCGTGGATGAGTGGCCAGTATGGCTTGTCAGATATGTACATTGGTAGCCCGGCAGTTATTAACGGGGATGGTGCAAAAACCGTCATCATGGCAGCGTTATCATCAGCTGAACAGATGCAAATGCAACGTTCGGCTGAGATCCTGCGAGCCGTGACGGCTGACGCACTAGCAAACTTCATGAAGTGAAGATGTTGAGGGATATTGAATGAAAAAATTATTAGTCGCAAATCGTGGTGAGATTGCTATCCGTTTGATGCGTGCTGCAAGTGAATTGGGCATGCAAACGGTTGGTATCTTTGCAAAGGAAGATGAGTTTGCAAAGCACCGTTTCCGAGCAGATGAAGCCTATCAAGTGGGTGAGGGCAAGGCACCTATTGCAGCGTACTTAGATATTGATGATATTTTGCGAATTGCGAAGGAAACGGGAGCGGATGCAATCCACCCAGGTTATGGGTTCCTATCTGAAAATGCTGAGTTTGCTGCTAAGGTTGAAGCAGCCGGCATCAAGTTTGTTGGGCCAAAGGTTAAACACTTGGAGATTTTTGGTGACAAGATTCTTGCGAAACAGGCTGCGATTGCTGCGGGTGTCCCAACAGTGCCCGGCACTGACCACCCAGTCGAAACGCTTGCGGAAGCAATTGCATTCGGTCATGAAAACGGCTTCCCAGTCTTTGTAAAATCAGCAGCCGGTGGTGGTGGCCGTGGGATGCGTGTCGTTAATCATGAAGAAGAATTGCGTGAGGCATTTGAACGTGCTGCGTCAGAAGCCAAGGCCAGCTTTGGTAAGTCAGATGTCTACCTAGAGAAATACTTGCAAGATCCCAAGCACGTTGAAATTCAAATTTTGGCTGACGAACAAGGGGAAGTCATGCACTTGTTTGAGCGTGACTCATCAATTCAACGTCGTCACCAAAAGATTATTGAATACGCCCCCGCAGTTTCTGTTTCGAAGGATATGCGTGCGCGAATTCAGGCCGCAGCGGTCGCTTTGATGCAGAGTGTCGATTACCAAAGTGCCGGTACGGTGGAATTCCTGGTGGATGGGGATGATTTCTACTTTATTGAAGTGAATCCGCGTGTTCAAGTTGAGCACACGGTTACGGAAGAGATTACCGGTGTTGATATCGTGAAGTCACAATTGTTGATTGCCCAAGGCGTTGGGCTACACGACGATCCGTTGCAAATCCCGCATCAGACAGATTTGCAGGCAATGGGTGTGGCAATTCAATCACGTATTACGACGGAAGATCCGATGAATCAATTTATGCCTGATTCAGGACGCATTGAATGGTATCGCTCACCTGGTGGAACCGGGATTCGTCTGGACTCGGGTAGTGTGGAAGTTGGTTCGGTAGTTACGCCTTACTTTGATTCTTTGTTAACTAAGGTCATTTCACACGCAGCCACGTTCTCAGAAGCGGTTGATAAAATGCGCCGAGCGTTGGATGAATTTGAGATTCGTGGGGTTAAAACAAATATTCCGTTCTTGAAGAAGGTCTATGCACACCCCTTGTTCCGAGCCGCCAATGCGCCAACAACGTTCGTTGATCAACACCCAGAACTTTTCGATATTTCAATCGAAAAGCAAGACGACCGCAAATTGATTCAGTATGTCAGTGAAATTACGGTCAATGGCTTCCCAGGGGTTGATTATGACTATCCCAAGTTGCATGAACCACTACAATTCAAAGCGAATACTGATTTGGTCTTGCCAACTGATTTGGTGACGGCGAAGGATATTCTTGATGCACAAGGGCCTGATGCCGTTGCTGAATGGGTAAAAACGCAAGATAAGGTATTGCTAACGGATACGACGATGCGTGATGCGCACCAGTCATTGTTTGCGACCCGGATGCGAACGAAAGATATGTTGGCAATTGCGGATGAGACTCAGGTGGCCATGCCAAACTTGTTCTCTAACGAGATGTGGGGTGGTGCCACGTTTGATACGGCGTTCCGCTTCTTGGGTGAGGACCCATGGGAGCGTCTGCGTGCTTTGCGTGAAAAGATGCCACGGACGTTATCGCAAATGCTATTCCGTGGTTCAAATGCAGTAGGTTATCAAAACTACCCGGACAATGTCTTAGAAGAATTCATTAAGTTGGCCGCCCAAAACGGGATGGACGTGTTCCGTATTTTTGATAGTTTGAATTGGTTGCCACAAATGGAGAAGAGTATCCAATATGTGCGCGACAATAACAAGATTGCCGAAGTCGCCATGGCGTACACAGGTGATATCTTAGATCCAAACCGGACGAAGTATACCCGTGATTACTATGTGCAATTTGCCAAGGAAATTCAGGCAACTGGGGCGCACATGTTGGCGATTAAGGACATGGCAGGTTTGTTGAAGCCGGAAGCTGCTTATGAACTAGTAAGTGCGTTGAAGGACGCGGTTGATATGCCAATTCATTTGCACACCCACGATACAACGGGTAACGGTGTTTATACGTATGCCCGGGCTGTTGATGCGGGCGTCGACGTGATTGATGTGGCACAATCAGCCTTGTCAGGGACGATGTCACAACCGTCAATGGGTGCGACGTATTACGCCTTAAGCGGTAATCAGCGCCAACCTGAGTTGAATATGACAGCAGTTGAGCACGTAAATAGTTACTGGGCGGAAATCCGACCACAGTATAGTCAATTTATGAGCAAGATGGTTGGGGCACAAACGGATATTTTTGAAGTTGAAATGCCAGGTGGTCAATATTCAAACTTGCAGCAACAAGCACAAGCGTTGCGATTAGGCGACCGTTGGGATGATGTGAAGCAAATGTATGCAACGGTTAACCAAATGTTTGGGGATATCATCAAGGTAACCCCATCATCAAAGGTTGTCGGTGACATGGCACTATTCATGGTTCAAAATGATTTGACACCGGCGAAGGTGTTGTCAGATGGGATGACGATGGACTTCCCACAATCAGTCGTTGATTTCTTTGCTGGAAACTTAGGTCAACCGGTTGGTGGCTTCCCGGCAGATTTGCAGAAAGTGATTTTAAAGGGCCGGCCTGCTTTGACGGTTCGACCTGGGGCATTAACGCCAGCAGCTGATTTTGATGCAATGCAGGTCACGGTAGATGGTATTTTAGGTCGCGTTGCAACGCCAGAAGAAGTGATTTCATACATTATTTATCCGCAAGTCTTTAAGGATTATGTGACAAACCAAGGTAAGTTTGGTCCGATGACCGTATTGGATACCCCAACTTTCTTCCAAGGCATGCGAGTGGGCGAACGGGTCGACGTTGCGTTGGCACCAGGTCAAACGGTGATTTTCCAATTGCAACAAATCGGTGATATTAACCCAGATGGTCGTCGGACGATGTACTTTGATGTGAATGGCACACCGGTTGAAATTTCAGTGCAAGATGAATCAGCGCAAGTGACAACCGTGCAACGACGTAAAGCTGAGCCAACGAACCCAAGTGAAATTGGTGCAACGATGGCTGGCAATGTTTTGTCGGTTCACGTTGAGAACGGCCAAGCTGTTAAGCAAGGGGATGTGCTAATTGTCACAGAAGCCATGAAGATGGAAACGACGGTACAAGCGCCATTTGATGGCACGGTTAAATTTGTGCATGTGGCCGACGGTGAAGTTGTGGCCGGTGGTGACTTGTTGATCGAAATGAATCCTGAATAACGGATGCAAGTGTAAATGCTTAGAGTATTTGAAGTCATATGCTAAAATTAACTTATTAAATTAAAGGAGCATGCAAAAATGATGAAGACCTTCAACACGATGAGCTTGGAAAAGGAAACTTTTACGCCCATCAATGAAAAGACGATCAATATGTATGTCTGCGGACCAACTGTTTATAACTACATTCACATCGGTAATGCACGTTCAGCGATTGCATTCGACACGATCCGCCGTTACTTCGAGTATCGTGGATACGAAGTGAACTATGTGTCAAACTTCACGGACGTTGACGACAAGATGATTGCTGCAGCTAGCGAGCAAGGTATCACCGTACCAGAATTGGCTGATAAGTACATTGATGCCTTTAACGAAGATACGGCACCATTGAACATCAAGCCTGCCACTGTTCGTCCACGTGCAACGGAGCACATCCCAGAGATTATCGAATTCGTTGAGGATTTGATTAAGAAGGGTTACGCCTACGAATCAGAAGGTGACGTTTACTTCCGTGCCAAGAAGTTTAAGGGTTACGGTATTTTGGCCCACCAAGACTTGGCTGAAATGGAATCAAACGCTGCTGGTCGTTTGGACGATGGCGAATTGGCTCGTAAGGAAGACCCAATGGACTTCGCAGTCTGGAAGGGTGAGAATGGCGATGGTGCAATTGCCTGGAACTCACCTTGGGGTAAGGGACGTCCTGGTTGGCACATTGAGTGCTCAGTGATGTCAACGAAGTACTTGGGAAACCACTTGGACATCCACGGTGGTGGAATCGATTTGGCTTTCCCACACCACACAAATGAAATCGCACAAACTGAAGCTCACACGGGTGAAAAGTTCGTTGAGAAGTGGTTGCACAACGGTTTCGTTACGGTTGGTGATGAAAACGAGAAGATGTCAAAGTCATTGGGAAACTTCACGACTGTGCACGAATTGTTGCAACAAATCGATGATCCAATGGTTTTGCGTTTCTTCATGGCTACGACACAATACCGTCGCCCAATTGCCTACTCACAAAAGAACATGGACTTGGCTGCCCGCAACTTGGAGCGTATCCGCACTGGTTACCGTAACTTGCAATTCCGTTTGGGATCAGCAGTTGCCGGTTCAGATGCTGATATCGAAGCAAAGGCGCAAGAAAAGGTTGATGCCTTTGTTGAGGCTATGGACGATGACTTCAACGCACAAAACGCGATGACTGCGGTTTATGAGTTGATTGAATTGGCCAACTTGTACTCACAAGCTGAAGAAGTTAAGACTGACACGGTCAACTTTGTTTTGAAGCAAATCAAGGACTTGATGAACGTGTTTGGTGTTGATGGTTTGGAGCAAGCACCTTTGTTGGATGCAGATGTTGATGCATTGATCAAGGAACGTGATGCTGCCCGTGAGACGTCAAACTTTGCTCGTTCAGACGAAATTCGTGATGAATTGGCTTCACGTGGCATTATCCTAGAAGATACGCCACAAGGAACGCGTTGGCGTCGTGCCTAATCAAACATTTTTACATGATTGATTAATTAGTAATAGAAATCCCCAGAGACAAGTGATCTTGTTTCTGGGGATTTCTTTTTGTGGTTCTCTGATAGTGTTGCTATCAAAGCTTGGGAGCATACGGGCTCACTAATGGCTGGT
>NZ_KQ970391.1:119829-125618 GCF_001579105.1 Weissella sp. DD23
CGTTGAGAACGGGGTGCCAAAGCTTTGGATGTAGAAATGATTTGAAAGGTTTAAACAATGCTTGTTGAGAACATTATTAGTTATTGATTGTGAGATTTATTTAGGAATCAGCTCAATTCTACGTCTTTTATTATACTTTATTAGAAGTTAAAAAGTGAACAATCTGTCCGTTTAGCTGTACCGCATTCGAGAATTTAATCCGCCTGAATTAAGGCTTAGTGCCTTTAAATAGGCGTTTTTTAATAATGTTCATGGAACGTCGCCAAGATATAATTGTCGTTTATAACTTAACTATTGGTGTTAATTAATTGCTTTTTAGGTTTTTATCTAATCTAATTCTAATTAAAGTGTTGACGTTTTTTAATGTGGTGCTATGATAAGGATATCGACTAAGAAGAGATAAGTACTTTTTAACGGTTGCCCAGAGAGTTAGCGTGTGGTGCGAGCTAATCAACTGAAGAATTGGAAAATGGTCTTGGAGTTAGAATGACGTGAGCAAAACGTGTTAGCGTCATTCGGGTGCGCCCGTTATTGCGCTTAGATATCGTCCGACATAGGACCGTATTGAAAGAGGGTTATTTCGTATGGGAATAACTAAACCCGGGTGGTAACACGTGTCAACGTCCCGTAGCTAATTGTAGCTACGGGACGTTTTTTTACGTCAAAACTTAAATGTGGAGGACAGACAATGCAAGTATTATGCGTGACGATTCACCGATGTCTTGTTGTCGGTGAGGGATTAGGCCAAAGTCGAATGTGATGCGACGAAATTGACACTCGTAGCGCAAACAGACGGAGAAATTGGCATGGATGATTTGACAAAGATTTTACAAGTAACGACGACGCATGATCAACTGACAGGAGCGGTTAATACACCGATTCAATTATCAGCGACGTTTGCTCAAACGGATTTTGATAACTTAGGTGAATTTGATTACGCCAGAAGCGGTAATCCAACCCGCTTGGCAGCGGAGAAGGCGGTAGCGGCTTTAGAACATGCGACACATGGTTATCTCTTTAGTTCGGGGATGGCAGCCATTAGTAGTGTGCTCATGACCTTCTCAGCTGGTGACCATATCGTGGTGACGTCGCACGTTTATGGTGGGACATTTCGTGTATTAACGGATGTGTTATCACGATTTGGTATCACACATACGTTTGTTGATTGTGGTGAACTAGCAGACGTCGCGGCCGCAATTTTGCCGAATACAAAGGCGATTTATATTGAAACGCCTTCCAATCCAACCTTGTCAGTGACCGATATTGCAGGGATTGTCGCAATTGCAAAAGCGCATGATCTTTTAACGATTGCGGACAATACCTTTATGTCACCTGCTTTACAGAAGCCGCTAGATTTCGGCGTTGATGTCGTCGTACATTCAGCTACCAAGTTTTTAGCAGGACATTCAGATATTTTAGCTGGCACGGCAGTGACAAAACGGGATGATTTAGCTGAGCAAATCTATTTCATTCAAAATGCAGTTGGCGCCACCCTGGGTGTGTTAGACAGTTGGCTGCTATTGCGGGGAATGAAAACGCTGGGGGTGCGAATGGCGCAGGCGAGTGCCAGTGCAACTCAGCTGGCCGCATGGTTAACTGACCAACCGCAAGTAAATGCCGTGCATTACCCAGGCTTACCGACGCATCCGAACTATCAGGTGCAATTAACGCAAGCCAAAAATGGTGGGGCAGTCTTGTCATTTGATGTTGGGTCGATTGAAAACGCCCGACAATTGGTTAAACATCTCACTATTCCAATTTACTCAGTCAGTTTAGGTGGCGTAGAAAGCATTATCAGCTATCCGCCAAAAATGTCCCATGCGGAATTATCGGCAGCTGAACAAGTAGCTAGTGGTATTACACCAGGCTTATTGCGCTATTCAGTGGGACTCGAAAGCATTACAGATATCATTGCCGATTTGTCGAATGCCTTTTCATATTTAGGAGAAGAATAATTATGACAACAGCAACTAAGCAACGTTACCATTTTGATCAAGTGGGTTCATATTTGCGACCAGCAACGCTAAAGCAAGCGCGAGCAGCCTTTGCAGCTGGTGAAATCACACAGGAGGCTTTGGTAAAGATTCAACATGACGAAATTCACGATTTGGTTATTCACCAGCATGAAGTTGGTTTGAAAGATGTAACGGATGGTGAATTTGCACGGTCATGGTGGCACTTGGACTTTCTGTGGGGTTTGACCGGTGTTGAACGATATGTACAAGAAGATTCCTATAAGTTCCACGGCGAGAAGACTCGTACGGATAATGTCCGGTTGACTGGCAAAATTGCCTTTAATCCAGATCATCCATTCTTTGCTGATTTTGCGTATTTACAATCAGTCGCACCGGCAGGAACCGAGCCGAAGTCAACCATTCCGGCACCAACGTTGTTATTCCGTGATGGCCGTTCAGATAATGCCTTGTCATTTTATGATACTTGGGATGACTACTTGGATGATTTGGCTTTGGCCTATCATGAAACATTGCAACATTACTACGATTTAGGTTCACGTTATGTGCAATTAGATGATACAACCTGGGCGTTTTTGATTAGTAAATTGAACGAATTTGCCACCAATCCAACTGAACGGGCAAAGTATGAAAAGATTGCAGCCGACAGCGTGTATGTCATTAACAAGGCGTTAGATGGCTTGCCTGATGATTTCAAAATTTCGACGCACATTTGTCGCGGTAATTTTAAGTCAACGTACTTGTTCGAGGGTGGGTATGCGCCAGTAGCGGACTACCTGGGTCAATTACATTACGACACGTACTTCTTGGAGTACGATGACGCACGTTCTGGTGATTTCACACCGTTAACGGCGATCTGGGCTAATCGACCTGATGTGACGCTAGTGTTAGGCCTGGTCACGAGTAAGTCACCAGAACTGGAAGCAGCGACGGATATTAAGGCGAGAATTCAGGAGGCCACGCAATTTGTGCCACTTGAGAATTTGGCGCTTTCTACGCAATGTGGGTTTGCCTCAACCGAAGAAGGTAATGCACTGACGCCAGATGAGCAATGGGCGAAGTTAGGGTTTATCAAGCAAATTGCCGAAGAAGTGTGGGGATAGGCCGATGACGAATAAAGTTGGGTTAACCATCGTGGCGGGTTTAGCAGCAGTTAGTTTAGGCGTCCTGGCAGGCACAACCGCAGCACATGCGGCTGAAAAGGTAACGGTTGGATCCGTCACCTCTGATGCAGATATTTGGCGTCATATTGCGAAGTCACCAGCGGCGAAAAAGGCAGATTTGCAAATTAAAGTGAAAGAATTTACCGACGGCGCAACCTTGAATCGAGCGACTGCTTCAGGTGAAGTTGATGTCAATGCGTTCCAATCGTATAGCTATTTTCAAGCCTTTAATAAGGAAACTAATACCGCGAAGCTGGCTGCGTTAGGCACGACGTATATTGAGCCAATGGGTGTGTATTCACATCGATACAAGAAGGTGGCAGACATTCCGAATGGCGCAACGATTGCCATTGCACGTGACAATGCGGACGCGGCCCGTGGGTTGAAATTATTGGCCAGGGCGGGATTAATCACCTTGAAGTCTGATTTCTCAGCCCTTTCAGGGGTTGCCGATATCGCAACCAATCCCCATCATTTTCAATTCAAGGAAATTGATGACACGACTGGGGTTGCCGTGTTGAAAGACAAAGCGGTCGCGGCGGTGTTGATTTCTAATTCAGTCTCACAAGCCGGTGGGTTGAACGTGTTACATGATTCGATTTATCGCGAGTCAATTAACACCAGCACGAAGGCAAATATTAATATCTTGGCAACGCGTCAGTCAGAGGCTAAAAATAAGACCTATCAAAAGTTGGTCAAGTTGTATCACAATGCATCAGAACAAAAATGGATTAAGGCAAAGTACCACGGCACCAAAGTTGAGGTACAAAAGCCACTTAGTTATGTGGAGGGCAATTAATTATGGCAGAAGTTGAAAGTTTTACATTAGATCACACACAAGTTAAGGCACCGTACGTGCGTTTGATTGCAGAAGAGCACGGGCCTCAAGGTGGCACGATTGCCAATTATGATTTGCGCTTGGTCCAACCTAATGAGACGTCAATTGAGACGGCGGGCATTCATACATTGGAACATTTGTTTGCGAGCTTAGTTCGCGATGAGCTAGATGGCATCATTGATATTTCACCATTTGGATGTCGGACAGGGTTCCATGTCATCAGTTGGCAGTCGTACACGCCAACGCAGCTAGCCGAAACGTTTACTCGCGTGTTGCGCAAGATTCGTGATGACATTACGTGGGATGATGTCCCAGCCACGACTATTCGAGAGTGCGGTAACTTTAAAGATCATAGTTTACATTCGGCAAAGGCGTGGGCAGATGTTATCTTGCAAGCCGGTTTGTCAGATGATCCGTTTGTCCGTCATGTCGTTGAAGCATAAGCATAATTTGTTAAACCGGGTCATTGGCCCGGTTTTTCTGTTATTATAGTAAGCATGAATGAGAAGATTAATTATGAGCAATTAAATGGCTTGGATTTGGCCTATTATGGGGATGCGGTGTATGAAGTGTACATCCGTCAACATTTGTTGGCTAAAGGGATTACGAAGCCGGCCCGCCTGCAACGTGAATCAAAGAACTACGTGTCTGCTAAAGCACACGCGGCTTTGTACGCCTTGATGGAAGCGGAAGATTTGTTGACTGAAGAAGAAATGGTGTACTTTAAGCGTGGACGCAATGCTAATTCACATACAAAGGCGAAGAATACAGATGTCGTGACATACCGTATTTCGACTGGATTTGAAGCATTGATTGGTTTTTTGGCAGCTAGCAATCAAACAGCACGTTTAGATGAGATTGTGGCTTGGGTATACGAACAAGTAGAAAGTGGGCGAACGAGAGCAAATGGCACAACAAACAAATAATCGTAACGGTCGTGATCGTGGCGGACGTCAAGAACGACCAACTAATCGTCGCGGTGCCGACCGTCGTTTCAACGACCGCGATCGCCAACCACGCCAGAAGCGTGAAATGCGAGTAGAAGCTGAAGCCGTCGATGATACGGCACAAACTGAGTTCGTGTTTGGCCACCATGCGTCGGTTGAGGCGTTGAAGGGTGAAACAGAAATTAACAAGGTTTGGCTACAAAGTGGTTTGGCTGACAAGATTCGTAATGAAGTGATGGCATTAGCGAAAAAGCGGGGCTTGATTATTCAAGATGCGCCAAAAGCTAAGTTAGATGAATTGACGAATGGTCAAAATCACCAAGGTGTGGTGTTATCGATTGCGGCCTATGCATATGCAACGATTGACGATTTGTTTGCGAAGGCAGCTGAAAAATCAGAAGCACCATTTTTCTTGGTGTTGGATTCAATTGAAGATCCGCACAACTTAGGCTCAATTTTGCGTACGGCTGATGCGGCCGGGGTGCATGGCATTATTATTCCTAAGCGCCGAGCGGTACAATTGACATCAGTTGTTGCGAAAACGTCAACAGGGGCAATTGAACACGTGCCTGTTGCACGTGTGACGAACTTAGTGCAAACGGTTGAACAACTTAAGGAACGTGGGTTGTGGGTCTTTGGCACAGACATGGATGGTAAGGATTACCGTCGTTGGGATGCTGCTGGTCCAACTGCTCTAATCATTGGTAATGAGGGTAAGGGGATTTCACCGTTGTTGAAGAAGACGGTGGATGAAACGCTGACGATTCCAATGGTTGGTCACGTCCAAAGTTTGAATGCGTCGGTTGCAGCTAGCTTGTTAATTTATCAAGCATTTAGTAGTCGTAACCCGCTTTAACCACATGAAAAA
>NZ_KQ970391.1:125847-141410 GCF_001579105.1 Weissella sp. DD23
AACTTGATGCCGGTTATTGTGCATTTTTTCGTCTTGAATCCGAATCATCGGCACACTGTTAGCAAGCCGGAGGAGGGTAAAATAAGATGACGAACCAAAAGGCAATGCAGTTAA
Source organism: Weissella sp. DD23 (assembly GCF_001579105.1). Lineage (NCBI taxonomy): Bacteria > Bacillati > Bacillota > Bacilli > Lactobacillales > Lactobacillaceae > Weissella > Weissella sp. DD23. Next base: position 125,962 of record NZ_KQ970391.1, read on the forward strand.
TTCAGGCGGCACAAGCGGGTGATGAAGCTGCTTTTCAGGATATTTTTGAGGCGTTTCGGGGATTGGTGTGGACGTTATACCGTGATCACAGTCTCCAGACGCAGCAATACGATTGGGAACAGGAGAGTCGGTTAGTGTTGTACCAAACATTACGCAAGCTAAAGGCCACACATTGGGGTGCGCTGACGCGGTACTATAATCAAGCGTTGCGGCACCGAATTGTCCAACTGTGGCGGGAGTCCTATCGGTACGAGTCGGTGGAGGGCGTTTCGTTGAATGAAGCGTGTGTAACGACGTATGTGCAGAGTGCACAAATTACGCCGCCTAGTGCAGCAGTGGCGACCATTGTTGATTTAATATCGAATTTAGGTGTAAAGGAACGGGAATTCGTCTTGTTACTCGCGATGGGATACGACATCAATGAATGTGCGGTCCAACTCGAACGATCACGTTCTTGGTGTTATGCAACGCGACAAAATTTGAAGAAAATCTACCAAGCTGAGGCGAAAGGTAGCTGAATAAAGGCATTCGTGGTAAACTGAAAATACTATATTAGAGAATTTTAAAAGAGCGGAGACACGATTATGGCAGCGAAGAAAGTCGCATTAGCGTGCAGTGTCTGCGGATCACGAAACTACATGGTAACTAAGAAGCCCAACCGTCTTGAGCGTCTTGAAGTTATGAAGTTTTGCAAGTTCTGCGGGCAACACACGATGCACCGTGAGACGATGTAAGAACGGAGTTGGGTCGCCCCACTCTGGAAACAGGAGTACATACTGATGAGTTTTTAGCAAGCGTTGTCGCTGAAATGCGCAAGGTCACTTGGCCTACGTTTAGTGAAAATGTTCGAGACACATCAATTGTTTTGATGACCGGTTTGTTCTTCGCCATTTTGTTTGGTGGCGCTGACTGGGTCTTTGAACAAGGGGTTACTTGGTTGTCTAAGTAAGCTTATTGCGATATAATAAGGACATTGAAAAGCGACTAATAAACCCTCAATCTTGAGGGTTTTTAATTTACAAAAATTACAGGCACGACCTAAGGAGGCAATCATGGCAGTTGAGTCATATGATAAGCAATGGTACGTCTTGCACACTTATGCAGGATACGAAAACAAGGTTAAGGCGAACCTCGAGTCACGTATTGAGACGATGGGGATGACGGACTACATCTTCCGTGTTATCGTGCCAGAGCAAGAAGTTGAAGTTGAAAAGGATGGCGAGACGAAGATTGTTAAGGAAAACGACTTCCCTGGTTATGCTTTGGTTGAGATGATTATGACCGACGAAGCATGGTATGTTGTGCGAAACACACCAGGTGTAACTGGTTTCTTGGGTTCACACGGTGGTGGATCAAAGCCCGTGTCATTGTTGCCTGATGAAGTTGATGACATGTTGGCTCGCATGAACATTGTTGAACGTAAGGTTGCCGACTTGAATGTTGAAGTTGGTGAATCAGTGAAGATTGTCGCTGGTTCATTCTCTGGTATGCAAGGTGAAGTAACGGCTATCGATAATGACAAGCAAGAAGTAACTGTTTTGGTTGACTTCTTGGGTCGTGAAACGCCAACGGAAATCTCATTTAACGACGTTGAGTCAGTACTATAAAGTCATTTCCATAAAAAATTGAATTTTTATTGAACACCTGACTTGTCAAAAGTCAGGTGTTTTGTTATTATAATCTGGTATGTGTGGTGACACGCATATGTGGGAGGCGTAAATCGAAACGCGCCATTACACCACAAACACGAAGGAGGAAACAATCGTGGCTAAGAAAGTTTCAAGCATTGTTAAGTTGCAGATTCCAGCCGGTAAGGCTACCCCTGCACCTCCAGTTGGACCTGCTTTGGGTCAAGCTGGTGTTAACATCATGGGATTCGCAAAGGAGTTTAACGCTCGCACTGCCGACCAAGGTGGTTTGTTGATCCCAGTAGTTATTACTGTATATGAAGATCGTTCATTCGAATTCATCACTAAGACGCCTCCAGCAGCAGTTTTGTTGAAGAAGGCAGCCGGTGTTGAAAAGGGTTCTGGTGAGCCTAACACGAAGAAGGTCGCTACGGTTACTGCAGCACAAGTACGTGAAATTGCAGAAACTAAGATGCAAGATCTAAACGCAGCTGACGTTGATGCAGCTGTTCGCATGATCGAAGGTACTGCTCGCTCAATGGGCTTCAACGTTGAAGGCTAATTTAACGAGTTCCGTACGGATCGCGTAGGAAACTAAGCATGATCAAGCGGGAGGTCAATGACCGTTTGACCGCATTTGCAAGGAGGAATAGCTACCATGGCTAAGAAGTATGGTAAGAAGTATTTGGCAGCCGCTGAAAAGGTTGACAGTGAGAAGTTGTACACTGTTGAAGAAGCTGCCGCATTGGTAAAGGACATCGACTTTGCCAAGTTTGATGCAACTGTTGAAATCGCGTTCAACTTGAACGTTGATACTCGTCAAGCAGACCAACAATTGCGTGGTGCCGTTGTTTTGCCTAACGGTACTGGTAAGGACCAAACTGTTGTGGTCTTTGCTCAAGGTGATAAGGCTAAGGAAGCTGAAGAAGCTGGTGCTGACGTTGTTGGTGCTGCTGACTTGGTTCAACGCATTTCTGACGGTTGGTTGGACTTTGACGTTGCCATTGCTACGCCTGACATGATGGCCCAAGTTGGTCGTGTTGGACGTGCATTGGGTCCTAAGGGATTGATGCCTAACCCTAAGACGGGTACTGTTACGTTTGACGTAGCAAAGGCCGTTTCTGACGCTAAGTCAGGTAAGGTTACTTACCGTACTGATCGTGACGGAAACGTTGCTGTACCAGTTGGTAAGGTATCATTTGACGCCGACAAGCTTGCTGGAAACATCAAGTCATTGTCAGACGTTATCTTGAAGGCTCGTCCTGCCGCTGTTAAGGGTGCATACGTAAAGCACGTATCAATCGCTTCAACGTTCGGACCTGCTGTTAACATCGATCTAGCTTCATTGTAATTTTAGAATTTTTCTAGATTATAATTTAGCTTTTCATGTTGACACTTCCTCGACTACCTGTTAGAGTAGTTTGAGTAATAAATCGATTCTACCTAAGACGCAGGTGTCGTAAGACTTAATAACCCGCCGAGGAAGTGAAAAACGCGTAAGCGACTTTTGACCCCCGGTGCAGTATGTGCTGGGGGTTTTTGGTACGAATCAAAATCTTAACAGGAGGAACATTACCATGAGTGAAGCAACTATTGCTTTGAAGGCACAACAAGTTTCAGAAGTTGCTGACAAGTTTAAGTCAGCTGCATCTGCAGTTGTTGTTGACGTGCGTGGGTTGACGGTTGAACAAGCCAACAACTTGCGTTCAGAATTGCGTTCAGAAGGCGTTGAGTTGAAGGTTATCAAGAACAAGATCTTGACGCGTGCTGTTGAAGCCGCTGATTTGACTGACTTGAACGACTTGTTTGTCGGACCTTCAGCCGTTGCATTCTCTAACGAGGACGCAATCGCTCCTTCACGTATTTTGAAGAAGTTTGCTGATAACATCGAAGCCTTGGAAATCAAGGGTGGTGTTGTTGACGGTCAAGTTGCATCTGTTGAAGATATCAACAAGTACGCAGCTTTGCCAGACCGCGACGGTTTGTTGTCAATGTTGTTGTCAACGTTGCAAGCACCTGTTCGCAACTTTGCTTACGCAGTTAAGGCTGTGTCAGACGCAAAGGAAGAAGCTGCTGAAGCCTAAGCTTTTGCTTAGTGCGACGCACTTTTATATCGGGCTTAGCCCACAAATTAAAATCGCCGTATAGGCAAATAAACGAGGAGATTAATTATCATGGCATTTGATAAGGATTCAATCATCGCTTCATTGAAGGAAGCTACGATTTTGGACTTGGCTGACTTGGTTTCAGCTATTGAAGAAGAGTTTGGTGTTTCAGCTGCTGCCCCTGTTGCAGTTGCTGGTGCAGCTGGTGGTGCCGAAGCAGCCAAGACTGAATTTGACGTTGAGTTGACTTCAGCTGGTTCAGCTAAGGTTCAAGTTATCAAGGCAGTTCGCGAAGCAACTGGTTTGGGCTTGAAGGAAGCTAAGGACTTGGTAGACAACGCTCCTTCAGCTATCAAGGAAGGCGTTTCAGAAGACGAAGCTAACGAATTGAAGGCTAAGTTGGAAGAAGCTGGTGCCGTTGTTACTGTTAAGTAATTAACGTCCCTTAAAAAGACGAGATACTCCGGTATCTCGTCTTTTTTTATGCATTTTTTTGACAAAGTCGTCCTTCTCAAGGCCAATAGATGTTGTGATAAAAGATTCGATTAAGTTTCTTGAGTATACTAATAATTAGTTAATAGCGTTTAGTAACGATTACGACGAAAGGAAGTGCTGTGTGCCATGACATCGCGTACAAATTTAAAGCGACCCTACAAGCAGGTATTGTTTGTCGGCGTTGTGTTGGTGTTTGGCATAGCCTTGGCCTATAAATATGCTGGGCGTCAATTAATAGCCGATTTCGAAGCCACCAAGGCTGCCGTAGTCAGTGATGAATCCAATAATCTAAAAACGGCCTGGCGTGGCATTTTAGATAAGCAGAATGCCCCGGTTGATATTGCAGTCTATGACCATAAAACGGGCGTTACAACCCAATTATCTAACGATGCAAATGTGCAATTTAAAACGGCAAGTATTGTGAAAGTCGCAATTCTCGCTAACTTGTTACGACAGCATGCGACTAATGGCACTGGTTTGTCGAATTATGAAGATGAATTGGCAAGCGCAATGATTCAAGACAGCGATAATGATGCGGCGACAGCCCTACTTGAAACAGAGGGGGGCAATACGCAACCAGATGCCTTGTTTAAGCGCCTGGGTATGACCCATAGTCACATGGATAGTGAATCATGGGGGTACTCGACAACAACGGCAACAGATCAACTGACGTTGCTTAAGAATATTTTTTATCAGAGTCGGGTGTTAACAGATAGTTCACGAACGTATATGCAAGGCTTAATGAATAATATTGCGGTAGATCAGAGTTGGGGGATTACAGCTGGCTTAACGCCGGATGCCACAGTTGCACTAAAAAATGGTTGGCTGGCAGATAAAAATGGCTGGATTATTAACTCAACTGGTCATATTACGAGTAAACAATCAGACTATGTTATTGCCATTTTAAGCAATCAAACCGTCTCTGAAGACGCTGGTATTGACCTGGTACAACAATTGGCTAAGGCAACTTATACGACATTGAATGCGCAATAAAAAATACAGACGAAGCACTTGGCTAAACAATCGTATTAGCTAGGTGTTTTTTATTTGCACCTGTTAACTATTAACAAGCGTTCATGTCAGTTAGATGTTATCTAGTTACATTTATTTTTCAATCTAAGAAAAACTATTGTTTAGCGTGTGCGGATAAGTTACTCTTAGTGAGTTGGTTTTGGAAAAGAATATTTTGCATAACCAAAAACAATCATAGGAGGCAGTCATGCTAAAAATTAAGGAACTGACAGTCGCCTACACATCGACGCCGGTGTTTAGCGATTTGTCAGTCGCGTTTAGTCCGGGCAAGATTACGGGGATTATTGGCCCGAATGGCGCGGGTAAGTCGACCCTAATCAAAGGGGCCTTGGGTCTGATTCGGCGAACGGGTGAATCGTTTGTGGATAATCAACTGGTCCGGCGTGTTCGACGCAAAATTGCATATGTCGAACAGCGAGCAGCGTTAGATTTAACATTTCCGATCAGTGTTTTTGAGGTGGTTCTAACCGGCACTTATGGCAAGCTAGGATTATTCAAAAGCCCTGGGCAAACAGAGCGTAATGATGTTATGAAAGCGCTCGAACAAGTTAATCTGACGGAATTTCGAAATCGTCAAATAGGTGAATTATCCGGTGGGCAATTGCAGCGTGTCTTTGTAGCACGCGCTATTGTTCAGCAAGCAGATGTTGTGATTTTAGATGAACCTTTCGTCGGGATTGATATGAAGTCGGAAGAAGAAATTATGCATGTGCTGCGAGACTGGCGTGCAGCCGGTAAGACCATCATTGTTGTTCACCACGACTTGAACAAAGTTGCGAATTACTTTGATGACTTATTAATTATGAACCACGGCATTGTCGCGCATGGACCTGTGTCGGACGTTTACAATAAGGTCAATATCCAACAAGCCTTCTCAGCGGATTTGAGCGCAGTTCTGTTCACTGAAACGGAGGATGTATCATGACGAGTATTGGTGAATTTATCGCGGCCTTAGGACACTATAACTTCTTGCAGAGTGCGTTGTTAGCATCTGTGATGGTTGGGATTATGTCAGGCATTATTGGTAGTTACATTATTTTACGTGGCATGTCGTTGATGGGTGATGCGATTTCTCACTCTGTGCTACCGGGAGTTGCGGTTGCGTATATGCTGGGGATTAATCTGCTAATTGGTGCCTCAGCATTTGGGGTCATTGCGGCGCTGTTGATCGGCTTTGTTGCGACAAACAGTAAGCTAAAGAATGATACAGCAATCGGTATTGTGTTCTCGGCATTCTTTGCCTTAGGATTCATCCTGATTTCGATGGCTGAGTCATCAACGAATTTGCATCATATCTTGTTTGGAAATGTGTTAGCAGTGTCAGACCGTGATTTGATTACGACGATTATTGTATTAGCAATTGTCATTTTGTTTATCGTGTTGTTCTTCAAGGAATTATTGATTACATCGTTTGATGAAACATTTGCTAAGACATATGGCCTGAAGACAGGGTATGTCCATTACGGTTTGATGATTGTACTAACGTTAGTCACGGTATCGGCACTTCAGACGGTCGGGATTATCTTGATTGTGGCGATGTTAATTACGCCAGCTGCTACCGCGTTTCTTTGGACGAACCGGTTGACCACGATGGTTGTCTTAGCCTCGGCACTTGGGGCATTGGCCTCTACGATTGGGCTATATCTGTCATATACGTTAAATTGGGCGTCTGGTCCTGCTATCGTGTTGGTGGCAGCGCTTATCTTTTTGGGGTCGTTTATCGTGTCACCAAAGCAAGGCTTTGTGACAAAACTAATGGGGGTTAAAAATGCTTAAGAAACTTGGGTTAACAGCAGGTGCGCTGGCAATTGCAATTGGGGGAACGGTTTGGTTTGTGCAAAATCGTGATGCACAAACGGCTACGGCAAGTGGTGAACTACGTGTTGTCACGACGAATTCAATTCTTGAAGATATGGTTGAACAAGTTGGTGGTGATGATGTATCGGTTTACAGTATCGTTAAGCGCGGAACAGACCCGCACGAATATGAACCAAAAACAGCCGATATCACTGCGACAACGGAAGCTAATGTCATCTTCCACAATGGACTTAACTTGGAAACGGGCGGTAACGGATGGTTCTCAAAGCTTACGAAAACAGCTAATAAGCGGGATAACCAAGAAGTATTTTCAGCTTCACGTTTAGTGGAACCATTGTTCTTGACGTCAAAGGGCAAGGAAGATGAAATGGATCCCCACGCCTGGTTGGACTTAAACAATGGTATTAAGTACGTTGAGACGATTACAAACGTCTTGAAGGATAAGGACCCAGAACACGCCCAAGCCTTCCAAAAGCGCTCAGATGCGTACATTGCGAAGTTGCGTGCGTTGCATAACGAAGCAAAAGACAAATTCGCTGATGTCCCAGTAGAAAAGCGTTTGTTGGTGACATCGGAAGGTGCCTTTAAGTATTTCTCGAAGGCATACGGCATTCAACCAGCCTTTATCTGGGAAATTAATACTGAGTCACAAGGAACCCCTGAGCAAATGAAGCAAGTATTAGCCAAGATTGCGGCATCGAATGTAAAGTCGTTGTTTGTTGAAAGTTCAGTATCACCAAAATCAATGGAAAAGGTATCAAAGGAGACTGGGTTACCAATCTACGAAAAGATTTATACCGATTCACTGGCGAAGAAGGGGACAACCGGGGATACCTATTACGATATGGTTAAGTGGAATATTGATAAGATTCACGCGGGCATGTTAGTCGATTAATACCGGGAACGATTACCTGACCTAAACAACACACAATTAATTTAGAAAGTCACGTTCAGCCATGGCGTGGCTTTTTTGTTGCACTTTCGGGGCACATAAAAGTCCGATATATTGCACTTTTGGTTGAGCGTTTATGCACGAACAGACGGTCCTAAATTGCTATAATGAAACGAGAAACCTTTTGTTTATAGGACAAAACATGCACAAAAAACAAGTGAACACGTTTACAAATTCAATTTTCAGGTCTAAAATGGCTAATGGATTTATTTTTTATTAGTGGGATTATTATTGAGGAGATTTTTGTATGGCTACTAAAAACATTGTTGTCGTCGGCGCTGGTTATTCTGGTGTCTTCACGGCACGTAAATTGGCTAAGCGATTGAAGGGTACTGACTACCAAATCGTTTTGGTTGATCGTCACTCATTCTTTACGTACATGACTGAGTTGCACGAAGTTGCAACGAAGCGTGTTGAGCCTAAGCACATTCAACTTGACTTGCGTACATTGTTCGTACGTCAGCCAAACGTTAAAATTGTGACGGCTAATCTTGAAGGTGTTGATAAGGATGCCAAGATTGTAAAGACGTCAGAAGGCGATATCGCCTATGAGAAGTTGGTTTTGGCAACTGGTGGTACAACGAACACGTTCGGTACGCCAGGTGTTGAAGAATACGGCTTCACATTGTGGTCATTTGAAGAAGCTGTTAAGCTTCGTGCCCACATTGAAAAGGTTATTCGTGAAGGTGCCATGGAATTGGATCCAGCCAAGCGTGAAGCAAAATTGCGTATCGCAGTGGTTGGTTCTGGATTCACGGGTGTTGAATTGGCTGGTGAGTTGATTGAACAACGTCGCGAATTAGCCGAAGCTAACAACTTGGATGAATCAGAAATTAAGATTGATGTTATCGAAGCAGCACCAACAATTTTGAATATGCTTGCAAACCGTAAGTTGGCTGACAAGGGTGAGCAATACATGATTAATCATGGTATTAACTTGCGTAAGTCTGCTGGTGTTGTTGAAGTTAAGGAAAGCGCTGCTGTCTTGAAGGACGGCACAGAAGTTCCAACTGAGACGTTGGTTTGGACGGCTGGTGTTAAGGCGAAGGAACAAGGCTCACTTTGGGGCTTGGAACAAGGACCTGCTGGTCGCTTCATGGCGGATGATTACTCACGCGCAAAGGGCGAAGAAGATATCTATGTTGTTGGTGACGTCGCTGCTTATCAAGAACCTGCCCGTACGGTTGCAGACAACCCACGTTCAGGTTGGACACCACAAACGGTTGAGGGTGGTGAATCAGCTGCGAACACGGCCGTACCTAACATTGTGTATGACTTGACTGGTAAGGGTTCACGTAAGGCCTTTAAGGGTCACTACCAAGGATATGCCGTTTCAATCGGTGCTCACTACACAGTAGGTATTGCGGAACAATTCGGTAGCATGAAGTTTGGTAAGAATGGTATTCCACTAACGGGATTCTTTGCCAACATGTTCAAGCACGTGATTAATTTGTACTTCTTTACGCAAATCACGAGTGGTTACCACATTTTCCACTACATGATGGATGAATTCTTCCGTACGCCAAACGGTCGTACGCCATTCTTTGGCTGGACATCACGTATGGGTAACGTTTTGTGGTCATTGCCACTTCGTATTGTTGTTGGAATTTTGTGGATTCAAGCGGGTGCTGCTTTGAACGGTGGTGTTGGTGTCTTGGCTTCACTTGTTGGTTGGTTGATTACATTTGGCTTGTTCACGTCATTGGCTTCATTTGTCGCCTTTGTGACGGGATTGGTTATGTTGATTGCTGGTCAAAGCGTTGCTGGATCTGCTATCTTGATGACGTTCGCCTCATTGGCCTTGATGAACGGTGCGGGACGCACGGTTGGTTTGGACTACTGGGTCGTACCATTCCTTGAAAAGTCATTGGGACGTAGCTTGTACGGTAAGCACGAGTCACGTTACAACGATTTGAAAAAGTAAATTGTCGCTAAAAAGCTCGTCGATTGTTAAGTCGACGAGCTTTTTACATATGTTGTGAGGCATAGAAGGCGGCAATGATTCCGTGAGCGACACTCACGTTGATTGAACGAACACTACCGTACTGTGGAATATAAATCATGGCATCAGCTGCTGCGATGAGGTCATCAGCTAAGCCGAGTCGTTCTTCACCGAAAAGAAAGGCTGATTTTGCCGGGAAGGTCACGTTATATAACGACTGTGGTTGGTAACCTGGTGTGTTGTCGACGGCGTAAATGGTATAGCCGTCGGCATGCAACTGGTCAAAAACAGCTTGGTAATCAGTTACCCGCCGATGTTCAATGTGCTCATAATTTTGTGTGCCCAAAGACCCGCGCCGGTCCCATTTTTTGATCCCTTCTGGGGCGTCTGGAATAGCCGGATTTTCAGGGTTTAAAAAAATGAGCTTGCGCATACCAAAGGCATTACTATTACGTACGGCAGAAGCTTTGTTGAAGTCGTGGCTGAGATTTTGCATAATTGAAATCATTTCGCCGCGGCGTTGGTCAAGGTCAGCGCGAATTTCATCGTCGGACTTGCCTTTGTAAAAGTCCGTCACGTTACGATAATCGGCTGACCGGGTTAAATCAATATCAGACATAATGGTATTCCTCTGTCTTCTATTGTAACCGACAAACAAACATCCTCAAACTAAACAAAAGCAAGCGGTTGTTTGTTATTATTGTAAGTATTAGAAAATAAAAGGGGGCGCAAACATGACGCCAATTATTGAGTTGTCACACGTGACTTACTCATATCCTAATAGTGACACCCCAGCGTTGAAAGATTTATCATTGACGATTAATCAGGGCGAGTGGGTGGCAATTATTGGACATAATGGGTCAGGTAAGTCGACCTTAGCAAAATTACTGAATTACCTATTGGCGCCCACTGCAGGAGATATCACGATTGCGGGGACGCCAGTGACAGAAGAGAATATGTGGGCCATTCGCGATATGGTTGGCATGGTGTTCCAAAACCCTGATAACCAATTTGTTGGCGCAACAGTTGCTGATGATGTGGCGTTTGGACTTGAAAATCGAGGTATTGCCCGTGAAGAAATGATTACACGGGTGCAAGCTGCGTTGACTGAGGTCCAAATGGCGGCGTTTGCTGACCGCGAACCTGCACGTTTATCGGGTGGGCAAAAGCAACGTGTTGCGATTGCATCGGTTCTTGCTATTCAACCTAAAATTTTGATTCTTGATGAAGCGACAGCCATGTTAGATCCTAAGGGCCGTCGTGAAATGATTGCGCTGGTGCACGAACTGAAGACCCGGATGGGGGATGAATTGACTGTCCTATCAATTACACACGATATTGAAGAAGCGGCGAGTGCTGATCGTGTCGTGGTCATTAATGATGGTGATTTGATTGAGACGGGCGCACCAGCACAGGTTTTTGCAAATGCGGATAAGCTGCGCGAGTTTGGCTTAGCCGTCCCATTTGCTGAGCAACTTAAGGAAAAATTGCGGGAACGTGGCATTGACGTCCCTGCGTCATATTTGACGACAGAAGGGATGGTGGATTGGTTATGGCAATCAATTTCAACCAAGTAGGATTTACGTATCAATTAAATACACCATTCGCGACCCAAGGCCTGCATGATGTCAATTTTACGATGCCAGAGGGTAAGTTTACGGCTGTGATTGGTCACACCGGCTCAGGTAAATCAACGATGGTGCAACATTTAGATGGCCTGGTTATCCCAACTGCTGGTGAGATTACAATTGCCGAGCAACGGATTGTGCCAACGACGAAGCCCAAAGAGTTGAATAAGATGCGTGCGCACGTTGGGTTGGTATTTCAATTTCCAGAAGCGCAACTGTTTGAACAAACCGTTTTAAAAGACGTGATGTTTGGGCCAAAGAACTTTGGTAAGACGGCTACTGAAGCTGAAGCGGCCGCAAAGCGCGCGCTTCGGACGGTTGGGATGGCCGAAAAGTACGATGAACGCTCGCCATTTGAATTATCAGGTGGTCAAATGCGGCGAGTCGCCATTGCTGGCGTGCTCGCAATGGAGCCAGATTTGCTGATTCTAGATGAACCAACTGCTGGACTTGATCCAGCGGGGCAAGAAGAGTTAATGACCTTGTTTGCGCGTCTGCAGAAGGAACGTCATTTGACGGTTGTATTAATCACACACCAGATGGAGTATGTGGCCCAATATGCGGATCATGTGGTTGTTTTTGAAGGTGGTACGGTTGTCAAAGAGGGCACACCAGCAAAGATTTTTGATGACGTGGCCTGGTTACAAGAGAAGCAACTTGATGTACCAATCGCCAAGCAATTCGCCGATAAGTTGGCGACAAAAGGTGTCACGTTAGATACGGTGTTGGATATCGATGCACTAGCTGATCAATTGGCAGAGCAGTTAGGAGGGTCAGCACATGTTCACTAATATGATTATTGGCCGTTATATGCCAGGGAATTCTTGGATTCATCGTTTAGATGCTCGGACAAAATTGATTTTGAGTGTCGCCTTCATTTTCGTTGTATTCTTTGCGAATAATGTGGCGGGGTATGTCGTGGCGATTGCGTTCACGCTACTATCAATTTTGTTGACGGGACTTGGTGTGGGCGTCTTTATTCGTGGCGTTCGACCACTGATGTTTTTGATGTTTATCACAACCTTATTGCAATTATTCTTTGTTCAAACTGGTGACGTCCTGTGGCATTGGGCTTTTCTAACCATCACGACTGATGGTGTGACGAATAGTATCGCGGTCTTCGTCCGCTTTATGTTGATTATCATGTTTTCAACCATCTTGACGTTAACAACGCAACCGTTGGCAGTCGCTGATGCGATGGAGAGTTTGTTGCAACCCTTGAAGAAGGTTGGCTTCCCAGTGGCTGAGTTGGCGTTAATGCTATCAATTGCGCTCCGCTTTGTGCCAACGCTCATGGACGAAGCAGAGTCGATTATGAACGCACAGCGTGCCCGTGGGGTTGAATTTAATGAGGGTAATATTATTAGTCGCATTAAGGCATTTGTGCCCCTCCTAATCCCTTTGTTTATCAACGCGATCAAGCGAGCAATTGAATTGGGGGATGCCATGGAGGCACGTGGTTATCGTGGTGGTGATAACCGCACGAAGTACCGTGTCTTAACCTGGCAAAAGCAAGATACCATTGCGGTAATTGGGTTCATTGTGTTTACGGTGTTACTCATCGCGACTAAATGGCTATAAAAAATGAAGTAAGAGGTGTTGAATATGCCGCGCTATAAAGCGACAATTTCATACGATGGTACTGAATTTTACGGGTGGCAAGTGCAACCTGGGAAACGAACAGTGCAATTAGAAATGGAGAAGGTCGTCAATAAGATGGCTAAAGATCCAGCGGACCACATTCGGGTGCAAGGCTCGGGCCGAACTGATGCGCGAGTACACGCGCAAGGGCAGGTTGTCCATTTTGACTTACCGTTTGATATTCCAAATGAAGCGGTTCGAAAAGGGTTATCAACCATGTTGCCTTATGACATTGGCATTAAGTCAGTTGAAAAGGTTGATGAGTCGTTCCACGCACAATTTAGTGCACACAATAAGACGTATCGCTATCGGTTGTCGACGACAGAGTTCATTGATCCCTTTAAACGTAATTATACGGGGCATTGGCATCGTCGCATTGATACGTCATTGATGCAGCAGGCGATTGGTGATTATGTGGGAGAGCACGATTGGTTGAGTTTTGTTGCGTCTGGGTTCCAGCAAAAAACAACGGTGCGTACGGTCTATTCTGCTAAGATGTGGGAGAAACCGGAAGAGGATGAAATTTGGTTTGAATTTACTGGGAATGGTTTTTTGTATAATCAAATTCGCATCATGGTCGGCGTTTTGCTGGAAATTGGTAACGGGTCACGGCCGGTTGATGATATTCAGCGATTGTTTGCCGTAAAAGATCGGCAACAAGCGCGATTTACAGCGCCAGCACAGGGCCTCTATTTAATGTCGGTTGACTATTAAAAAGCACGAAAACAAGCAAATAGTTCAAATCTAGGGCGTATTTCCGTTGACGTTTCGGTAGAAAAAAGGTAAGATAAATCTCGGTATTGTTTACCACACCGCAATGGGAATGTCCTGGTACGACTTTTTTAATTATTGGTAAAGTAAACAAACAGAATATTGGAGGAAATTTCCATGCGTACAACTTATATGGCAAAGCCAGGTGAGATCGATCGCAAGTGGTACGTCATCGATGCAACTGATATTGCATTGGGACGTTTGTCAACTGTCGTAGCATCAATCTTGCGTGGTAAGAACAAGCCTACTTTCACGCCAAACGTCGACACGGGTGATAACGTTATCGTTATCAACGCCGAAAAGGTCGCTTTGACTGGTAAGAAGGCAACGGACAAGATTTACTACCACCACTCAAACCACCCAGGTGGATTGAAGGAGCGCAAGGCCGGTGATTTGCGAGAGAAGAACCCACAACGTTTGATCGAGCTTTCAGTTCACGGTATGTTGCCAAAGGGTACTCTTGGTCGCCAACAAGGTTTGAAGTTGCACGTGTTTGCTGGTTCAGAGCACACACACGCAGCACAAAACCCTGAAGTGTTGGATATCACTAACCTTATTTAATTTAACGAAAGGAGAATAGTTAATTATGGCTCAAGTACAATACTACGGAACTGGCCGTCGTAAGAACTCTGTTGCCCGCGTACGTTTGGTACCTGGTAACGGTAACATCACGATCAACGGTCGTTCAGCTGAACAATACATTCCTTTCGCTAACTTGCGTGAGGTTATGGTACAACCATTCAACGTTACTGAAACTCTAGGAAACTACGATGTTTTGGTTAACGTAAACGGTGGTGGTTTCTCAGGTCAATCTGGTGCCATCCGTCACGGTATCTCACGTGCTTTGTTGCAAGTGGATCCTGACTTCCGTGCAGCTTTGAAGAAGGCTGGATTGTTGACTCGTGACGCTCGTATGAAGGAGCGTAAGAAGCCAGGTTTGAAGAAGGCCCGTAAGGCTTCACAATTCTCAAAGCGTTAATATCAACTTGCTGGAAACAGCGGTATATCAACGAATTCGAGAGTTTGTGGGAAACATCATGGGAAACATGGTGCTTCAACCTACTTAATACGAATCAAAAAATTAAGACGACTCATGACTTTATGTTGTGGGTCGTCTTTTTTAGCGCACTGAATTTAACAAAAGCTTCTTCAATAAAGCCGCATGCTGAAAATTATCTGTATCAAAGATGTGCCCAAACTCAGTTGGTTCTTTATCCATTAACATTTGAAAGACATCCGGTGTCACGGCGGTAGTGGCTGACTAAGGTCATATGATAACTTTTTGTTATAGTTCACCATAAAACAAAGGTATTGGTAATGGTTTGGCCGCACATGTTATTATTGCTGTACGGATGATGTTTACCTTATGTAAGGATTATCTTTTAGACTGTTTATTGTGAAATATGATTAAAAGGAGTCACAAAATGACGATTGAAA
>NZ_KQ970391.1:141430-143290 GCF_001579105.1 Weissella sp. DD23
GCAGGTGCGTCATCTGGTATCGGTGCTGCAACCGCTAAGCTACTTGCTTCAAAGGGAGCCAAGCTGGTTTTGGGGGCGCGACGCGAGGAGCGTTTGGCGGAAATTGCATCCGAAATTGGTGGCGATAACGTTATTTATCAAGCAACTGATGTGACGGATAAGGATCAAGTTAAGGCTTTGATTGACCTAGCCGTAGAAAAGTTTGGCCGTTTGGATGTTTTGTACAACAATGCTGGTATCATGCCACGTGAAAAGTTGGCAGACGCAAAGTTTGAAAACTGGGAAAAGGAAATCAACATTAACATTATGGGTGTTTTGCATGGTATTGCAGCGGCATTGCCAATTATGCAAGAACAAAATGATGGGTTGATTATCACAACCGACTCTGTTGCTGGCCACGTTGTTTATCCTGAATCAGCTGTCTATAACGGAACGAAGTATGCTGTTCGTGCTATCATGGAAGGCCTTCGTCAAGAGGAGCGCTTGCATGGTATCCGTTCAACGATTGTTTCACCAGGTTCAGTGGGAACTGAGTTGATGAGCACTTTGGATAATCCTGAAATGCAAGCAGCGATGGATGAAATGTTTAAGCATGTCTCACAAGAAGAGATGCGTATGAATGTGTTGGATCCAGAAGATATTGCCAATGCAGTGGCGTATGTCGTAGATCAACCAAAGCACGTGTCAATTACGGATATGATTATTCGTCCGACGGCTCAAGAAGTCTAGTATTGATAATGATTGCAAACACTTAAAAGATGCTCACGCCGCACGATCACATTGTGTAGTGTGAGCATCTTTGTCTTGCAGATTGGTCACCGTCTTGTCAGCGAGGGCAATTAAGTCTTCACTTAGCCAGATAGATACCTGCCGGGGTGAGGGAGCCTGTTTTGTGGTTGCGATTTATTATAGTGACACCTAGTGCAGCTTCGAGTAATTTTAATTGACGAGATAGTGCAACTTGGGTTGTGTTGAGCTTGATAGTGGCAGCAGTCAAAGCCCTTTGTATCAACGTTTTCGGAATTGTGTGGATCGAGTACCATTCAAATTTGCGATTTAACGACATTAAAAGCATCTATTACTTCGGTAGTAGTTTGGAATTTAACGAAAAGTTCCAGAGTCAAAAGATTGTTCTTATTTTCTAGCAGTAATATAATGACTGATGTTATTTAAGTGGAGAGGAATTTATCATGACAACCTTATTGGAGTTTGGCAGTGCTTGGTTAATTTTTACTTTTTCATTGTACCAAGGTTTGTTGGAGTTAAATGAACAATTATCAGTAGTTCGTGAACAAAAAGGACAAAGTGAAAAGAAAGTTTCACCATGGCTTTGGTTGTTACCGCCATTGAAGGTGCGCAACGAGAAAAAACGGACCTTGAAAATCTTAGCTGAAAATAATGTGAGTCGAGATCAACTAAGTAAGGTCATTGGATTTTTGGATAAAGCGACAGGCTGGTTCTATGTAGCACTTGGTGGTTGGTTGCTGGCAATTGCCGAAACATATTCGTTAGTAGAAGAGCATGTCGAAGAACATACTATGTTAATATTTGTGATTGTACTAATTCTGTTAACCGGTATGGGTATTGCTAATGGTTTTTACCGGACGAGCGATAAGAGAAAGAAAAAGGCTTTAATGGAGCTAGAGAATCAGCTTCAACAATTAAATAAGTAAGTTTTTCAATGATGATTTGAGTGTTTTGGTTATCCAAAAAAAGGTGCAAAGATATGTATGCAAGCAAAGCATGGAGCGATTTGTGGAGCAATTGATATGTTTTCAGTGATTTTTGGTGACTTTGTATGACTCAGAAACGTTGATTTAACGGCATTCTAGGGTCATGGAGAGTAATCAAAATCGTCTC
>NZ_KQ970391.1:143546-150643 GCF_001579105.1 Weissella sp. DD23
TTGCGTCTATTGCAACCTTTAACAAATATGGGCAATTGTGACTAAATGAAAACTACCCGCCGTTGTATAATTGACAGCATCATATCAAAGCGTTAGTTCTTTATGTTTAGTCCGAAGCAACTAATGACAATTGAGGGGGAAATTATGGGAGTTGGTAAAATACTTGGTGCGACAATCCTGACGATTTTAGTCACAGGAGGGACGTTCACCTACCTATCGCATGGTGTAATTGGCCACGAAGCAGCACCAAAGGTTCGGAAAATTCATAAACCGGTGGTTAAGCAAAATATAAACGCGCCCGTGCAACCACAGTCGGTTTTGGCCAAAGCGATTGACCAGCAAGTCAAAGCGACTGGTCGAAGTGGCACATTATTAGTAGCCAAAGCCGGTAAAATCATTCTCAATCAGGGATATGGTTTGGCAAATAAGCAGACTAACCAGCCAGCGACAACCCAATCTTTGTATGGGATTGCGTCACTTCAGAAGAATCTAACGGCATTGCTCGTGATGCAACAAGTGGCAACGGGGAAGATTAAGTTAACTGATAAGGTGAGCCAATATTTACCACAATTACCGGCAGCCAACACCGTTACTGTACAGCAATTGTTGAATATGACAGCTGGTTATAATCAAATAGGCAAAACGGAAGCCACGCTTGATGAAGCAGGCTATGAAAAGTATGCGTTATCACAGTTGGTGATGGATCAACGTGGGGCTTGGTACTGTTCAGCTGGTAATTACGTCGCGTTAGTTGGCATCTTGCGCCAGGTTACTGGTCGTTCTTATGCCGATTTATTAAAGGAAACGTTCAAGGGCCAACATCATATCGATTATACGGACTACAACGACTTCATTGACAGTCCATATAAGACAGCAAACTACGGGGCAGATGGGACAGCTTATTTTGATAATCCGAATATCTTTAACCGAGAAATTGGGACCGGTAGTATTGAGATGACGACGGGTAATCTCTATAAATTACTGCGAGATGAGTTAAGCAACAAGATTATTTCAAAGCTGCAATTTAATGCAATGATGCGACTGGCACCTAATGAAACCTATGCGAGTGGGATGTACGATGATGGCAATGCCTACCGGATGCACGGGATTATTTTAGGCTTTGAACCGTCAG
Organism: Weissella sp. DD23; assembly: GCF_001579105.1. Lineage (NCBI taxonomy): Bacteria > Bacillati > Bacillota > Bacilli > Lactobacillales > Lactobacillaceae > Weissella > Weissella sp. DD23. The sequence continues at coordinate 144,679 of NZ_KQ970391.1, forward strand.
TTAAGATGAGCAAAGATGGTAAAAACATAGTTATTTGGTTAAGCAACGAAGATACAACCAAGGCACACACGAATGTGGATCTTGTTATTCACCTCTACGATAGCCTACTAACAGTTGAGTAAAGTCGCGAAGCATTTCGTCCGCATGAAACAGCGGAATGTTTCAATTTCGGTTCGTGAATAGTCCCAGAAACTTGACAATCGATGCTTACTTAAAATACAATGTAAACAAGAAAGCGCTTACAACGTTTGCTTTAAATTTATGGGGGGCATTGAAATGTCAGATACGAAGATTTCTGCAGGATTAGCAGCATTGAAAGTCATGGAAGGTTGGGGGATTGACACCATGTACGGTATTCCATCAGGTACGCTTAGCGGCTTGATGAATGCAATGGGAAATCCAGAAAACAACATTAAGTTTATTCAAGTGAAGCACGAAGAAATTGGTGCCATGGCTGCCGTTATGCAATACAAGTTCGGTGGTAAAATTGCGGTAACAGTTGGTTCAGGGGGACCAGGTGCGACCCACTTGATTAACGGGTTGTATGATGCCGCAATGGATCACATCCCCGTGTTGGCCATCCTAGGTTCAAAGCCAGTTCGCGAATTGAATATGGATTCATTCCAAGAGCTAAACCAAAATCCAATGTATGAAAATATTGCGGTTTATAACCGACGTGTCGCAACGGCTGAACAATTGCCACACTTGGTGGATGATGCCATTCGTACGGCTATCTCACAACATGGTGTTGCGGTACTTGAAGTCCCTGCTGACTTTGGGTTTGCAGAGCTTGACGCCGCTTCAATTTACTCATCGCCATTGTATTCATCAGGTCCTAAGTTCCAAAACTACCGACCAGTTGAGCCACAAGCATCTGATATCGATGCGGTTGTCGACATTTTGGCTGAATCTGAGCGTCCAGTGATTTATGCTGGATTTGGTACACAAGGCCACGGTGATTTAGTCCAAGAGTTGTCACGGAAGATTAAGGCACCAGTCATTACGACGGGTAAGAATTTTGATAACTTCGACTGGGATTTTGAGGCATTGACGGGTTCAACCTTCCGTGTTGGTTGGAAGCCAGCTAACGAAACGGTATTGGAAGCTGATACAGTATTGTTTATGGGAACAAACTTCCCATTCTCAGAAGTTGAAGGGACGTTCCGTAACGTTAAGAAGTTTGTGCAAGTTGATGCGAACCCAGCAATGCTTGGTAAGCGTCACGAAACGGACGTTGCCATTTTGGCGGATGCAGGTAAGACGCTTGAAGCGTTGTTGGCAAAGGTGGCCCCTGTTGAAGAAAACGCTTGGTGGCGTGCAAACATTAAGAACGTGCAAAACTGGCGCGATTACATGAACAAGTTGGAGCAGAAGACAGAAGGTCCATTGCAGGCTTACCAAGTCTACAATGCGATTAACAAGTTGGCTGATGAAGATGCCATCTTCTCAACTGATGTCGGTGACGTGACCCAATTGTCAACGCGTCACTTGCACATGAATCCTAAGAACATGTGGCGAACATCACCATTGTTCGCGACGATGGGAATCGCTTTGCCTGGTGGAATCGGGGCAAAGAACACGTACCCAGACCGTCAAGTTTGGAACATCATCGGTGATGGTGCCTTTTCAATGACATACCCTGATGTGGTTACGAACGTTCGTTACGACATGCCAGTTATCAATGTCGTCTTTACCAACACAGAATACGGCTTCATTAAGAACAAGTATGAGGATACTAACGAGTACAACTTCGGCGTTGATTTCACTGACGTTGATTACGCCAAGGTTGGTGAGGCGCAAGGTGCCGTTGGTTTGACGGTTAACCGCATTGAAGATATTGATCGCGTTATGCAAGAAGCGGTTGATTACTACAAGCAAGGTCGTGTAGTGGTAGTGGATGCCAAGATTACAAAGGATCGTCCAATTCCAGTTGAAACATTGAAGTTGGATACCAACTTGTACAGTGAAGATGTCGTTGCAGACTACAAGGCCAAGTATGAGGCTGAAGACCTAGTACCATTCCGTGAATACTTGGAAGGTGAAGGCTTGACGTCAAACTACATTAAGGCTGACGAAGGCAATAAGTTTAGCTTCTAAACACACCTAAATTAGATAACCATACACAAAAAAGCAGCTAACGACACTTAGCTGCTTTTTCTTATGGTGTTAATTATTGATCATTGTGCTAGCAGAATTGTTCAGGGCGTAAATCAAAATTGGCGCGAAGGACTCTGGTAAGACCGGCTCAGTTTGATTCATCCAGATTGACACAAGGCCAATGAATTCATGGATAATTACTTTAGATTGCACAGTCGCTGGGACAACCACGCCCATATGTAAGCGATCTTGAAACAGTGGTAGTAGTAAATCACTGTAACGGTCTTCCATAAAGCCGTTCCAAGTGGAATTGATTTTATCAGAATAAAGGATTTGAAAGAAGTCACGTTTGTCATAAATCAGTGGTAATACAGCATAAACCAAGTGATGAATGATAGATGGACTACCAGCCCGCTCTGTGACAACCGCTTTAATTTCATCCTGAATATCTTGATCAACATAGTAATACAAAGATGTTAATAGCTCGTCGGTATTGCGAAAATGGCTTTGATACATGGCCTGGCGTGAGATGCCGACCTCATCAGCAATCGCTTTGATTGTAATATCAGAAAATGATGCGGTACGTTGGGCGACTTTAGCGAATGCTTGAAAAATTTGAATGTCAGAGTCAGTGAATTGCATGATTACCTCCTTGAATTGTTAATGTGGCAATCTGATGAAACAGTATTGTATACATGACGTATATTATATAACGTTGATTTAATGAAGTCTTATTTCATTTTCAATTTATTTTTAGGTGACGTTTACAAGTGACAACGACGAGGCATTGAGTGCGCAAGGCGACCAAGTGTATCATAAGTTTATGGGGTACGGTTTATGATGAGGAGGTGGGACGATGTCAGCAATTGTGACGTTATTCGTGGTGACAGTGGTGGTCTGGATAGCGCTGATGACGACACGTAAAAAGCAAACAAAGTTTTGGACGCTGCTAGATATACTTTTTGGCGTTATGCTAGTACTTTGGCTGGTCGTGTTAGTAAAATTGAATGCCTAATAAAACGCTCGCACTGAAATTAGTTGGTGTGAGCGTTTTGCTTTTGTTTGCTATGATAGCAGTAATAAGGAGGCGGGGAAAATGGATTTAAAAGCAGAGATTATGGCTGACCCACGGAATCAATCATTCACTGAGCGAGGTCTCGAACCAATTTACATGGTCGGGCAAGATGTCCGGATTTTAATCATTGGGCAAGCGCCGGGGTTGAAGGTTGAACAGACGGGCGTATCGTTCAATGATAAGAGTGGCGACCGACTGAGAGAGTGGATGGGCATTGATCGTGACGTATTTTATGATTCGGGCCTAATTGGTGTTTTGCCAATGGATTTTTATTATCCAGGTAAAGCGAAAACGGGTGATTTGCCACCACGTAAATTTGTGGCGCAGGAATGGCATCAACGGATTATGGCGACGATGCCAAAGATTGACCTGATTTTGCTGCTTGGCGGTTATTCACAAAAGTATTATTTAGACGTCAAATCTAGCGAAACCTTAACGTCGATTGTGAAACGCTTTGCAGATTTTGGCCCTAAGTATTTTCCGTTGGCTCACCCATCCCCACTTAACAATATTTGGCTGGCTAAGAATCCATGGTTTGAAGCCACGGTTGTGCCGGCACTTCAAAAACGAGTGGCGACGATTTTGGCCAAATAAGTTTGTGAAAACATTGTTTATTGGTAAGTATTCCTGTACACTCCTAAAAGTAGGACTAATTTAATGTCAGCTATGAACGTGCTGACCTAGAATGTGTAGGTAAGAGAATCTTATGAATATAAAGCGGACGGCAATGATTGGTGGTTTGCTATTTAGTAGTGTGTTAGGTGGCATGACGATTATGTCTACGCCAACATACGCGACTGACAATATTGCTATGGCAACTGATGCTGCATCTGACTGGGTACCAGATGCAGCGCTGCGTCAAGCACTACAAAGTGCGTTGGGTGCCGGTGTACCACTGACTAAAAGCAATGTTGCCCAAATTCAGCAATTGAATTTGACTTATGACGGCATCACGGACTTAACTGGTTTGGAATACGCCACTAATCTCGGCATCATTGACTTAACGGGGAATGCGATTTCAGACATTAGTGCGTTAGCCAAGCTGCCTAAGTTGCAGGATGTTAGCTTGCGGATGAATAAAGCGACCGTCTTACCTGATTTAACGCCTTTAACGAGTACACCGATTAAAAGTTTGAACTTAGTTGCAGACGATTATGGGTTGGTTCCTGAAAAGTTAGCGGCGCTTAATCAGATGACGACGCTAACATCACTTGAAATGCAGAATACGAAAGTAACCAGTGTGCCCGAACTAGGCAATTTGCATCAACTGCGTGAATTAGGTTTGGCAGGTAACAAACTAACAGATGTTAGTGCATTGGCACCTTTGACACAATTAACGTCATTAAAGGTTGGTTCGAATCAAATTACTGATTTTACACCAATTGCCAAACTAACGAATTTGACCACGCTTTCAATTGGTAATAATCGTAGCAGCGATATCAGCATGTTAAGCACTCTGACGAAGTTGCAACAGGGAACGTTCTCGCAGATGGGCTTAACGGATGCGATGATGCCAACATTTGCGGCAATGCCAGGTTTGACGGATTTATCAATTGATTTTAATGATCAAATCACAAGTTTGACCGCGTTGCAGCAGTTAACGAAATTGACGAGTTTGAACTTTAGCAAAGATCAAGTCGCCGATTTAACGCCACTGCAGCATCTGACGTCGTTGACGAGTTTGAATTTCTCAAATGCGCAAGTGACCACGCTACAACCAATCGCGGGCTTAACGAATTTGACTTATGTGAACTTGCTGCGTAATCATGTACGGGATTTGACGCCTTTAGCTAAGATGACAGGGTTAACCTATGTGAATGCAAAGCAACAGTCAATCACGTTGCCAGCGGCTGCGGTTAGTGCAGGGCAGACGGAGGTCACCGTACCAGTCACTGCTAAAGCGATTGACGGCACGTCGGTCGCAATTACCCCACAAGCAGATACTAACGTAACAGTAACGGATGACCAGGTCACATTTACCGGGGTCACAGCTGGTACGACTGGTTATTTGGCGTGGGATAACGCAGCGGCAACGGGGAACAGTCAGCGCTTCTCTGGAACGATTACGCAATCGTTTGAGCAGGCAGTTGAGACAACCACACCAGAATCACAACGGATTGCAGTGAAACTAGCCGTACTAAAAGGTGACAGCAGTCAATTAACATCGGTTGCTAGTAATTATGTCCAACCAGATGCGACGTTTGAAGCTGATGGTAACGGTGGTGGCTACTTGTATGTCAATGTCAGTGTGCCAAGTGCTTATGGGGATGATAGTGTGACTTTTAAGGATGGTGAGCGACTATCAACGAAGACGGTTGGTGTGGCAACCTTAATGACGACAAAGTTTCATCTAACGCCAGCGCAAGTTGCGAATCCGTACTTTATGGAAAATATGCACGTGAATATTGCTAGTATTGGCTATAATCATCGTTATGATGTCGCCTTTAAGGTAACCGGCATTCCGGACAGCCAACCAACGGTGACATTACCCGGTTCGGTAGCAGCTAGCTCACAGGCGCCCCAGTCTAGCCAAGCCAGTTCACAGTCATCAAGTATGAGCCAAGCGACGTCACATACAAAATCAAGTCAGGTGCTAACGAGTAAGCAGTCTCACTCGTCGCAGCAGTTTAGCAGCCAGGCTTCTCACGTACATCAAAGCTCATCGATGACGACCCAGACGCGGACTAAGCACTCTGCGGCAACACAGGAAGTGGCTTCGTCAGCAGAACGCGCAACGTTAGCCGGCAAGCGGGGCGTCACATTGGTGGCTGCTAGTCAGGCAACGTCAGCTAG